>NZ_JBWZNC010000006.1:0-376702 GCF_056683955.1 Caulobacter sp. HJHS_5
CTCGTCACTCTCAACGCCATCGTCCGGGATCAACAGCCTTGGGCTCACGCCAAGCCTTGACCAGATGCACGGAAGGTCGCCGGCACAAGGCCGGCTATGACGGGCTTTGGGTGGTTCAACCCTCGTCCAGCGGGCCGGAGGAAGGCTCCCAAAGTCGCGGCTGGAACGGTTGGTGGGCGAACCTCTTGGCGTCGATGGCGTTGGCTTGGCGACATCCACCTTCGTGAGAACCACCATGCTGAAGTTCGTCCTTCCCGCCGCCGCCCTCGCGGCCCTGACCCTGGCCGCCTGCAGCGGCCCCGAAGAGGACGCCGGGCATCGGCAGGCCGACGCCGCCAAGGAAGCGGGCGAAATGCAGTCGGATGCGCTGGAGCGGCAGGCGGACGCGGCGCCGACCGACGCTCAGAAAGATGCGCTGAACAAGCAGGCGGATGCGGCCGAGGACGCCGGCGAGGCGCAGCACGACGCCATCGAGAAGCAGATCGACAAGGCCCACTGAACATTTTCTCCCCTCTCCCATCGAGGGGGAAGGGAACTTGATCGCTCAAGCCGCCGTGAAGGTCACCGTCGCCGTGAAGCCCTGGCCGGTGTCGGACCGCAGGTGCAGGGTCGCGCCCATGGCGTCGCAGAGCAGGTCGATGATCGGCAGGCCGAGGCCCGCGCCGCCGCCGCCGCCGCGCGTGAGGGCGGTCTCGGCGTGTTCGAAGGGGCGGAGCAGGCGGGGCAGGGCGGCGGCCGGCACGCCGGGGCCGGCGTCGTCGACGATCAGCTGAACGCCGTCGGCCGCGCGGCGCACGCGCACGCTGACGGGAGCGCCGCCGTGGGTAATTGCATTTTGCAAGAGGTTAACGAGCAGGCTGCGCAAGCCGCGCGGATCGGCCATCACCGTCGGCATCGGCGCGCCGGGAAGGTCGAGATGGACGACGTCGATCCTGGCGCCGCGCGCGGCCAGTTCGTCGCGCAGGGAGACGAGGGCGCCTTCGATAGCCTGGTCGAGCGGTTCAGCCCGCAGCGACAGGTCGAGGGCGTGACCCTCGAGCCGGGCCATCTCCAGCACCTGGTTCACCAGCCGCAGGAGCTTGTGGCCGCTGGCGCGGACGTGCTCGGCGTATTCCTTGTACTGCGGGGCGCCGAGCGGGCCGTAGAGCTCGCAGGCGATGATCTCGGAGAAGCCGATGATGGCGTTCAGCGGCGTGCGCAGCTCATGGCTGACCATCCGCAGGAAGTCGCGTTTCTGCTCGTCGAGCATGGTCGCGCGCCGACGGGCGCGGTTGATCCGGCGGATTTCGGCCCGGGTGGGAGGCGTCAGAACGTCGCCGTTCGCCGCCCGCGTCTCGGGCGCGGCGTTGGCGGGAAGGCGGAACGGCGTGACGGCCGCTGACGACAAGGTTTGGCCTTTCTGGCGCGGGGATGGGCGTCGTGACAGCCGCGAGCGCACGTCCAAGTTCGCCAAATTGCAGAAAGGCGCTTACGAATCAGTTTCCATCCACAACTTCATCCCCAGCGGGTTGATCGCCTGCCGATTGCATGCCCTCGCTTCGCCGCGATCGCGTCGTTAGATTCGCGCCATGTCCGGGGCTCCGCACCGAATCGGTTCGCTCAACGCCTTCTCCGGCGGAATGGCGACCCGCGCGCTCGCTTGGCGCGTCGCCTGGCTGGCGCTGATCGGTGGGTTCGGCCTGGCCCTGGCGCTGACGCCGACGGGCGTCTCGCCGTTCCTCGCCGTGGGCCTCGCCGCCGCCGCCGCCCCGGCGGTGCTGGACCTGCAGTTTTCAACCTGGCCGACCTGGCGCTCGGTCTCCATCGTCGCCTGGGCCGCGGGCGGCGCCCTGGCTGCCAACTTCAACGGCGGCGTTTCCGGCCCGCTGGCCGCGTGGTGCCTGGCGCCGGTGGTGGTGGCCGCCATGGGCGAGGGCGACCCTCTTGAAATACCGCGCCGCCTGGCCGAGGGCGCGACCCTGGCGCTGATGGGGGCGGGCGTCGTCGCCCTGGCGCAGTTGGCCGGCCTCGCCGGGCCGGCGCCGTCGACGGAGCTTTCCCTGTGGCTGGGTCTGATGGCCCTGGGGACGACGGCGCTGGGCGTCGGCGCCGGGCTGATCGTCAGCGGTCGCGGCGCCGCCACCCGCGAGGGCGAACTGCATCGCGAGGCGCGCAGCCTGCAGAGCACCCTGGAGGCCCAGCCCTTCATGCTGCTGTCGATGAGCCGCGAGGGACGGGTGCGCCAGATCTGGGGCGCGCCGATCGAGGGCGCTTCGCCCGCCGCCCTGATGCGCGGCGGCCTGCCCGCCGTGGGGCGGCCGGAAGACGACCTGACCCTGCGCCTGGCGCTCGAGGCCGCCCTCGCCGACGGGCAGGCCGAAGTCGCCTTCACGCCGCGCACGGCCCAGGACCGCAGCCTGATCGCCAGTCTGCGCCGCCTCGGCGACGGTCAGATCCTGGCCGCCGTGCGCGACGTCACCGTGGAACAGGCCCGCGAGGCGTCGCTGGAACAACAGAAGGTCGAGGCCGAGAGCCGGGCGGCCGGCCGCTCGCGATTCCTGGCCAACATGAGCCACGAACTGCGCACCCCGCTGAACGCCATCATGGGCTTTTCCGACATCATGCGGGCGCGGATGTTCGGCCCGCTGGAGGGGCGCTACGGCGAGTACGTGGAGCTGATCCACGAGAGCGGGCGTCACCTGCTGGACCTGATCAGCGACCTGCTCGACATGTCGAAGATCGAGGCGGAGCGGTATCAACTGGATCGCGAGATCATGGACGTGCGCGAGCCGATCACGGCGGCGCTGCGGCTGATGCGCCTGCAGGCCGACGGGGCCGGGATCGCCCTGCGCGGCCTCCTGCCGCCGGGCCCGCTGGAGATCGACGGCGACCCACGGGCGATCAAGCAGATGGTGCTAAACCTGGTGTCCAACGCCCTGAAGTTCACCCCGAAGGGCGGCTCGGTGACGGTGACCGCCCAGGCCTATCGCGGCCAGTTCGAGCTGATCGTCGCCGATACGGGCGTCGGCATCTCGCCGGAGGACCTGGCGCGACTGGGCCGGCCGTTCGAACAGGCGGGCGATTCCGAGCAGCGCGCCCAGGGCTCGGGCCTCGGCCTGTCGCTGGTCCGGGCGTTCGCCGAACTGCACGGCGGCGAGATGCAGCTGGAAAGCCGGCTGGGCGCGGGTACGACGGTGACCGTGCGCCTGCCGGTGGGGATTGCGGGCGAGGCCGAGGGCCAGCCTGAGCCTGAGGTCCGGGCCGAGCCCGAGCCGGCCGGCCCGACGGTCAGCGGCAATGTGGTGCCGTTCGCGCCGACGCGTTAGCGGGCGAAATCCTCGCTCGAAGGAGGAGGGCGGCCCATCTGCCTACCGCGCGGCGGTCTGCACGAAGGCGGCGCCGGCGGCGAAGTCGCCGACTTCGATGTAGGCGCGGCGGACCACGTCGCCCTTGCGGCCGGTGAAGACGAAATCGACGGCGACGGCTTCGCGCGGATCGAGACCGGCCAGGGCGGCGACCGCCGAGGTCGGGAAGCGGAAGGCGACGCCGGTCTTGGCGGCGCCCTTGCGGCCGGGGTCGGGCAGCAGGGTTTCCGGCGCGGCGTCCTTCCGGTCGGCGTTGATGGCGCGCATGGCGGTGGCCGGCGGCAGGCGGGCCGAGAGCGGCAGCCGGCCCGAGGCGTCCGCCAGATGGCGGTCGAGATATGGCGCGGGCGCGCGGCGCGCATCCCGCAGCATGAGGCGGGCGGCGTAGGGCTGGGCCCCGTCGGCGAAGGTCGCCACGGCCGCGAGGGCGTTCTCGCCGGAGACCACCCCGACATTGGCCTTGTCCCAGCCGAAGCTGGTGGTCTGAGACAGAGCCCAGACGGCGTTGTGGCGGGCCATCGAGCGCTCGGCCTTCCAGGCGGCGATCTCGCCCGGGTAGGTCATGACGGTGAGGCGCTGAAAGCCGTCGAAGGCGGTGCGCACGCGGCCGGCGGCGACAGCCATGTCGGGCGAGCGGCAATCGACCGCGCGGGCCTTGGTGACCGCGCGCTGCTCGGCGGCGAGCAGGGCGTCGCCCTCGACGCCGGAACGCAGGGCGGCGCCGCGCGCCTGGGCGCGGGCGGCGTTGAGGGCGGAGCCGAGCGGGGCGGTGAACAGGTTGCAGCGCGCGTCGGCGGCGCTCATCACCGTGCGTTCGTAGAACAGATCGATGGCCGCGGCGCGCGCGGGGGCCGTCGCCGCCAGGGAGGCGGACAGGGCGGCGGCGCCGGCGAGGAGCGGCGGGACGAGAGCGCTACGGCGCGTCATTCACGACTTTCTGTCGGCATGCGGCGGCGCCGAGCGGCGCCGGATCGAACCTCTCCTAGCCGGATCGCGCTTGCGGCGCGGTTAGCAAACAAGGACAACAAAGTATGATCTTGCCCACGGACGTCTGGGTCGGCGCCCTGATCCGCCGCGCCGAACTGGGCGGCGCCTTCGCCGCCGTGGCCCGCAAGGGCGACGCGCGGGCCGGGGCCGTGCTGGTCAAGGCCGTCAACCGCGGCGACGGGACGGCCCGGCTCTACAGCGAGGCGGTGCGCGGCGACGGCGAACGCATCTGGATGCAGCCCATCGCCAGCACCGACGAGCGCGAACTGGACGGCTATATCGAGCGGGCCCGACGGTTCGATCCCGATGTGTGGGTCGTGGAGATCGAAGACCGGGAGGGGCGGCATTTCCTCACCGAACGCGTGGAAAACGCCGGTTAACCGCCTTCGGAAACGCGGTTGAAAGCCCGGCCGTGACAGAGTGGCGCACTCAACCTTAGTCGCGTCCGTGCCCGTCCATGTTTTTCCTGATGAACAATTTCGTTCTGCAACTGGATGACGGCGAGCGTGCGCCGCCGCACGTAGCCAAGCGGTTCGCGGTTCTGAACCTGGACGCGGTGTCACGCCTGGGGGCCGAGCTTTTCGCCGAGCATCCCGTGCTGCCGATCAGCGAGCCGCAGAGGGCGCGACGCCTTGCCATGCTGATCCAGCAGAAGGCGCCGGGGGTGAACGCCGCGCTGTTCGTCGCCCCGACCATCGGCGCCCGCCCCGAGCAGGTGAGCGTGCGCTACGCCGACGTGAGCTTCGAGGTGATGGCGGTGCTGTTCGAGCGACAGCAGGCCGGCGTTCTCACCACCCTGGAAGCGGACCGCCTTGTCTGGCGGCGACTCGCGGCCTGAGCGAATCCGGCGTTGGTCCGGTTCAGATAACGTCTGGATCGAGGCCGGCCCCGAGACTCGGGAGGTGACAAGGCCGGGGGCGGCGGCTAACCGGACGCCATGTCTCTGAGCACCTCCGCCGAAGCCGCGCGCCGGCGCACCTTCGCGATCATCTCCCACCCCGACGCCGGCAAGACGACGCTGACGGAAAACCTGCTGCTGGCCGGCGGGGCGATCCGGGCGGCCGGCGCCGTGCGCGCCCGCGGCGAGAACCGCCGCACCCGCTCCGACTGGATGAAGATCGAACGCGAGCGCGGCATCAGCGTCAGCGCCAGCGTGATGACGTTCGACCACGCCGGGCTGATGTTCAACCTGCTGGACACCCCAGGCCACGAGGACTTCTCGGAAGACACCTACCGGACCCTGACCGCCGCCGACGCCGCGATCATGGTGCTGGACGCGGCCAAGGGCATCGAGCCGCAGACGTTGAAGCTGTTCGAGGTCTGCCGCCTGCGCGACATCCCGATCATCACCTTCATCAACAAGATGGACCGCGAGGCCCAGGATCCGCTGGAACTGCTGGACGAGGTGTCGTCCAAGCTGGCGCTGGACCCCGTGCCGCTCTACTGGCCGGCGGGGTCGGGCAACCGCTTCCGCGGCATGATCGACCTGCGCGGTGAGCGCTTCATCCCCTATGCAAAGAAGAGCTCGAACGACGAGGAGGGGCACCCGGAGCCGGTGTCGCTGAAGGCCAACAGCTTGGCCCAGTTCATGAGTGAGCAGGAGCAGGTCGAGGCGGAGGAGGGCGCGGAGCTGATCGCCGGCGCCTCGAAGCCGTTCGAGGTGAAGAGTTTCCTAGAAGGCCATATGACGCCTGTGTTTTTCGGCTCCGCACTGAGACACTTCGGCGTCGACCAGCTGTTGCAGGGCATCGGCGATTTCGCCCCCCCGCCGCATCCGGCCAAGGTCGAGAAGGCCGGCGAGGCAAGCCAGATCGCGCCCGGCGACAGCGAGGTCTCCGGCTTCGTGTTCAAGGTCCAGGCGAACATGGACCCCAACCACCGCGACCGCATCGCCTTCTTCCGCCTGACCAGCGGCAAGTTCGAGCGCGGCATGAAGCTGAAGAGCCAGGGCACCGGTAAGCAGATCAGCATCAACGCCCCGATCATGTTCTTCGCCTCCGACCGCGAGCTGGCCGAGGAGGCCTTCGCCGGCGACGTGATCGGCATTCCCAACCATGGCGTGCTGCGGGTGGGCGACAGCCTTTCCGAGAGCGGATCGCTGCGCTTCGCCGGCCTGCCGAACTTCGCGCCGGAAATCCTGCGCCGCGTGCGGGTGAAGGACCCGCTGAAGGCCAAGCACCTGAAGAAGGCGCTCGAGGGCCTGGCGGAGGAGGGGGTGACCCAGCTGTTCCGCCCGGAGATCGGCTCGGACTTCATCGTCGGCGCCGTGGGGCAGCTGCAGTTCGAGGTGATGGCCGACCGCCTGGGCGGCGAATACGCTCTCGACGTGATCTTCGAGAGCGCGCCGTTCGCCGAAGCCCGCTGGCTGGCGGGCGCTCCGGCCGACGTGGAGGACTTCGCCTCCAAGCATCGCACCGCCATGGCCACCGACATCGACAACCAGACGGTGTTCCTGGCCAAGAGCGCCTGGGAGATCGGCTACGTCGCCGAGCGCTATCCGAAGGTGCAGTTCCTGCGGACGCGCGAGCGGGGTTAGGCTTAGACCTGCCGCACCACATCTTCGTCATGCTGAGCAGCGCGCGTATCGAAGCATGCGAGGCGGCGGCGCAGTGCGTCCTTCGACAAGCCGACCGCGCCGGACGCTCAGGATGACGAAGCCTGAGGGTGTCAGGTCAACTTGACACGCCCCAGGAAAGTCATGTAGACCTGACATATCGTCAGGAGTACACGACATGGCAAGGGTCGACCGTTTTGAAACCGCCGCGGGGCGTCGCTACGCCTTCCGCATCCTCGCCTTCACCGTTCCCTATGTGGCGATCAATGTGGCGGCGATCTTCGGCGCTTTCGACGATCTGCGGGCCCCGGGATCGTGGGTGCTGGCCTTGGCGGTGGCGGCGCCGGCCATCGGGCAGTTCTGGGCCATCCTCAGGCTGATCGAGGAGAGCGACGAATTCGTCGCCGCCGTGGTCACCAAGCGGGTGCTGCTGGCGTCGGGCGCCGCCATCGCCGTGGCCACCGCCTGGGGCTTCCTGGAAAGCTACGCGGATGCGCCGCATCTTCCCGCGTGGCTGGTGCTGCCGGCGTTCTGGGCCGCCTTCGGCCTGGTCAGCCCGTTCGTGAAGACCAGCCGATGAAGAACACCCTGCGCGTGCTGCGGGCCGAGCGGGGCTGGAGCCAGGCCGACCTGGGGGAGAGGCTGGGCGTCTCCCGCCAGGCGGTGAACGCCCTGGAGACGGAAAAGCACGATCCGTCGCTGGACCTCGCGTTCCGTATCGCGGTGCTTTTCGAGCGGCCGATCGAGGCGATCTTCGAGAACCCGCATCACAAATCGGTGTGAGCGATGAGCGTCGTCCCCAAAAACTTATGGTTAACAAGGCGGTAATTGATCTTAATGACTTGTTAACGCGCGCGGCTCCGGCTTTGCTCTTCAGGCGTTAGGTCAGCAGTCGACGTCCCGCCGTGGGACTCGGCCGACCGGGAGTCGTCTGATGTTCGATTTCGGCCGAGACCTGCGCCGCCGCTTCCAGGCGAGCGTCGCCGCGAAGTCGAGCCGGGGCGTTTTCAAGGGGGTGCCGGTCGCCGCCGACCGCTCGCTGTATGAACTTCTCGATCTTTCCCTGCTGACCGTGGAAGCCCGAGCCGCCGACGCCGCGGCCGCGCGCGGCGTGGCCGAGCCGTCCGCCGCCGCCCTGCGCGCCGCCGCCCTGTGGCGCGAGGTCGCTCGCCGGGCGGGGGATCCGGTCGCCCTGCGCAAGGCCGCCGCCCATGCGGAATCCGCCGCCGGCAAGGCGAGCGGGGCCGCGCTGACCCGCGCCCGCTGCGAGCAGGCGCAATGCGCCCTGCTGGGGGCCGAACTGTTCGGCGACGAGGGCCTGACGGCCGCGGCCGGCCACATGCTGACCCTGACCGCCGGCTCGCCCATGGCCCGCGCGCTCGAGGCCGGCCTGGCCGGACGCGCCGCCCTGGCCAAGAACGATTTCGACGCCGCCCTGGCCGGCGCCCGGGCCCTGGAAGCCCCGCTACGCGTGTTGAAGGCCGAGGTGCGGGGGCGCCACGACCTGCGGCTGGCCCTGGCCGAGCAGATCGCGGTGCGGGCCGATCTGCTGATCGCCTGCGGCGCGCGCCAGAAGGACCGCGCCCCGATCGACATGGCGCTGCAGGAGCTGGGCGAACTGCGCCGCACGCTCGATCCCGCCTATGAGCCGGTGGCGGCGGCGCGCGTCGACGCCCTGCGCGGCGGCGGCCTGGTGCTGGCCGGCGAGACCTGCGGCGACGTCGGCCTGATCCTCGACGGCGTCGAACTGCTGACCGAGGCGACGGAGATGGTTCCGCCCGATCACAGCCCGCTGGATTGGGCGCGGCTGCACGCGGCCCTGGGCCTCGGCCTGCAGTCGCTGGGCGAGGCGACCACCGACGAACGTTCGTTCGAACAGGCGGTGACCGCCCTGGATCGCGCCCGCGGCGTGCTGGCCGACCATCCGGCGCTGCAACTGACCGCCATCGTCGCCAACAACCGCGCCGTCTGCCTGGCGCGCTGCGCCGAACTTACCGGCGATCTTGCGGTGCTGGACGCGGCCGAGGCCGCGCTGAAGACCGAACTGATCTCCGGCCAGCCGCGCCGCCAGCCGGTGGCCTGGGCCCTGACCCAGGTGAACCTGGCGCGGCTCTACGAAGCCCGGGTGGAGATCACCGGCCGCGACAAGGGCCAGCGCGCCGCCGCGGCCATGGCCCTGACGGCCGCCTTCGAGGTGTTCGCGGAAGAGGGCCTGCGCTCCCTGGCCGGCATGGCCTCGGACTCCCTGGAGCGTCTGCGGGCGGGAATTTCGGCCGCCTAGCGACCGCCGCAATCGTGCTCTAGCTTCAACCGATCAATCGGGAGCTCGGTATGCGCTTGCGCCCTAGCGTGTTTGTTCTTTCGGCGGTCGTCCTGATAACCCTCGGGGGCCTGGCATCGGCTCAGAACCCCGTCTCGGTCGTCAACGTGGTGCGGATATCCGTCAGTACTGTCGAGCTGCCGAACGCTCGCACTGGGACCTGCGTCGTGAAAGGCCAGGTCAATGATGTGCTTGCAGGGCAGGCCTTCAAGCGAGGTCAGGCTATCAAGATCGATGTGCCGTGCTCGCTCGAGCCCAGCATGGTCGACAGCAGACCCTCGTCGCGCTTCGCCGAACTGATGGGCCCCGATGGGCTGGACGCGCGAGCGCTAGCCGCCTCGAAAAGCGGATTGGCCAGCCTGGACGCCAACGGACGTCTCATCTGGTCGGGCAGATCCATTAGAGGCGTACCGCCGGGCAACGAAACCATCCCGTGGATGGGTGGCTACCGCATGCTGGACGGCGCGGTGATGCCGCTCGCCAGGGATCAAGTAAGCTAGGCGACCGCGCTCTCGGCGGTCTGGCCGACATCGCCCGCCTGACGGCGGAGCTTCCAGAACTGGATGGTGCGGCGGGCCGAGGCGACCGGCAGGTCGTTGTAGGTCTGGCCGTACTCGCGGGCGCGTTCCATCACGTTCACCGCCCCGTCGAGGATCAGCATCACGAAGGTGAGGAACAGGGCGCGGTCGAAGCCGGCGGCCTTGCAGACGATGGCCAGCACGTCGAGCTCGCGACGCTCGAGAATGCGGCGGGCGGTATGGAAATCGATGTCGGCGAGATCGGCCAGGGCGACCAGGAAGCGGGTGGTCTGCTTGGCGCGCAGCATGCCGGCGAGGGACTGGGGGGTGATGCCGCCGGTGGCCTTCAGGTTGCGGACGAAGGCCTCGGCCTGGTTGTAGTCGGGCGGCAGGGCGCCGTCCTGAACGGCGACGCGGTGGCGTCCGGCGCGGAGGGCGGCTTCGAGGTCGGCGGGGTCGATCTCGGCGTTGCGCTGCAGGATCTGCTCGCGCAACTGGGCCTCGACCTTGAAGTACATCTCGTTGAGCAGGTCGATCGGCACGGCGGCGCGATTGACCACGGCCGCGTGCAGGTCTGGATTGGCGTGCGCGCGGTCGACCACGACCTCATGCGCCTGACGCGAGAGCTCGGCGCCGTTGTTGCGCAGGAGCACGCCCAGCGTGTCGTCGTCGCCGTGTTCGACGATGGCGTCGGACACGCGGCTGGAAACCGTGGTGCGCAGGGAGATGGCCCGCAGGTGATCCTGGCCGCGGCTTTCCACCACCTGCATCAGGTCTTCGTCGCTGAGGGCGGACGAGCCGCACAGCATCGGCGCGGCCACCTCGATGTTGTCGTTGGCGAGGGCGCGGGCCAGCTGCGGCGGGGCGAAGTGCGACATCGAAAGCCGGGTCGAGAGTTCGGCGCGCACGGCGGCTTCCATCTCGTTGGCCAACTGGCCCATGACGGCGTCGAAGAGGGCGGTTTCGGCGGCGTTGTAGCCGTCGCCCTCGAAGAACATGTCGGTGACGTTGCGCAGCAGCTCGCGGCGGCGCTGGCTCGACGGTTCCTTGGCGAGGGCGATCAGGGACTGAAGGCGCGAGCTCATTGCACGCCGCCCGACTGGACGACGTCGACCTGACCGACGCCGGTCTGGTCGAGGGGGATGGGGTCGGGGACCATGCCGTAGCCGCTGTGCACCGAGTAGAGACGCGGCGTCGCCTGGCCGGTCGCGCCGGTGTTGGCGGCGTTGGCCGCGAGGCGGGCGCGGGTGATGGCCGAGGTGGAGGGGCTGGCCTCGACGGGCGCCGGGGCGCCCTCGAACAGGGTGCTGGGCAGGGGGGCGGTCAGTTGCCCGGCCTGGGCGACGGGCGGGGCCGCTTCCGGCGGGCCGCCGGCGAGCATGACCTTGGCCGGGGCGGTCTTCGCGGGCGCGGGGGCGGTCAGGGCGGCTTGGGGCGCGGGCGTCGGAGCGACGACGGGAACGGGGCGGGGCGCGGCTTGCGCCACCGGCTGCGGCGCCGGCTGAGGCGCGGGGGCGCCGCGGAGGACGGGCTGCGGCGCGGGAACCACCGACGGGGCGATCCGCAGCCGGCCGGAGGACAGGACGCTGGTGTTGCGAAGCAGGCCATTGGCGAGCGGCTGCGGCAGGTCGCGGGGCGTGTTCACGGCGGCCTGCTGGACGGTCATCTTGCCGGACCAGCCGAGCGGCGTGGGGGTCGCATAGGCCTCGGCGGCCGTGGCGGCCGCCGCCGGTGACGGGCCGAAGCGATCCTCCGCGCTCGCGGCGGTGGCGACGCCGGCCAGGCAGGCGGCGATGACGACAACGGACGGCAGACGCATTGTGGATCGATCAGCTGACTTGAACCCCGGTCAACCTTGGGCATGGAGCGCTTAATCCACGCCTAACGCGTGCTAATTCGCCAGCCAGCGGGCGAAGAATCTTCGTTCGATGAGCGTAAAGCCCAGGTGGAGCAGGCCCGCGAGCAGGGCCAGGGCGACGATCGCCGCCAGCATCCGCGCCGTCTGCAGCCGGTTGCCGGCCTCCAGGATGCGCCAGGCGAGGCCCTGGGCCGCCCCGGACCCGGCGACGAACTCGGCCACCACCGCCCCGATGACGGCCAGGCCGGCGGCCACGCGCAGCCCCTCGACGACAAAGGGCGCCGAGGCCGGAAGCCGCAGCCGGAACAGGACCTGGCGGCGGCTGGCGCCATAGAGGGCGAACAGGCGGTGCAGGTCGCGGTCGGCCGACTGCAGGCCGGTGAGGGCGCCGGAGAAGATCGGGAAGAAGGCGGCCAGCGACGCCAGGGCCACCACGGCGCGTTCAGGGTGGGCGACGCCGGCCCAGATGGCGACCAGGGGCGCGACGGCGATCATCGGCGTCACCTGCAGGGCCAGGGCGAGGGGGCGCACGGCGCGTTCGACGGTGAAGCTGAGCGCCGAGACCAGGGCGAGGCCGAGGGCGGCGATGGCGGCGACGACCAGCGCGGCCATGGCCATGGCCAGGGTGTTGAACGCCGAGCGGGTGAGCGTGCCGGCGTCGGCGACCAGGGCGGCGGCGACGGCCGAGGGCGGCGGCAGGAAGTAGGCCGGGATCGCCAGCAGGCGGCAGGCGGTCTCCCAGGCGCCGAGCAGGAGGGCGATCAAAGCCAGGGGGGCGAGGATGGCGACGAGGCGCTTCATGCGGGCGCGCGTTCCATGGCCAGGGCCAGCCGGGTCGAAACCGCTTCGGCCGTCTCGCGGAACAGGGGCGTGGCGCGGAAACCTGCCGGGCGGGGCAGGGGCGCATCGACCGCCGTCTCATAGGCCGCGCGGCCGGGGCCGGGGGTCATGACCACCACGCGGCCACCGACGTAGACGGCTTCCTCGACATTGTGGGTGACGAAGGCGACGGCGCAGCCGAGTTCGGCGACCAGGGCCAGCATGTCATCCGCCAGGCGGCGGCGGACGATCTCGTCGAGCGCGGCGAACGGCTCGTCGAGCAGCAGCAGGCGCGGCTGGGTGACCAGGGCGCGGGCGAGCGAGACCCGCATGGCCATGCCGCCGGAGAGCGCTCGCGGCGCGGTGGAGGCCGCCTCGCCTAGCCCCACGCGGGCCAGGGCCTCGATGGCCCGGCGCCGGGCCTCGGCCTTGCCGACGCCGGCCAGCTCCAGCGGCAGGGCGACATTGGCGGCGGCGTCGAGCCAGGGCGCCAGGGTGGGGCTCTGGAAGACCAGGGCGGTTTCGCCGCGGCCGGCGAGGCGAACGACCTTGCCGCGCGTCGGGGCTTCCAGGCCGGCCAGAAGGCGCAGGGCGGTGGACTTGCCGCAGCCGGACGGGCCGACGAGGCTGACCGTCTCGCCCGGACGCAGGGCGAGGTCGAATGGCCCGAGCGCGCGCCGGCGCCCGGACTTGGGTCCGGGATAATCCACCTCGACGGCGTGGAGAGCGGCGACCGCGGTCATTCCGCGAAGCTACGCTTTCACGAACTCACCATCCACCGCTCTTCCCGGCGAAAGCCGGGATCCAGGCGGATGATCGAGGCAAGGCGCAGCGCCGCAACGGCTCCGAAGCCGGTGCATAATTTCGGAAGCTCAGCTTGGGCCCCGGCCTGCGCCGGGGTGAGCGGGCGTTTTTTTACAGCCACTCGACCTTGGTGATCTCGTAGGCCTTCACGCCGCCGGGCGTGTTGACCTCGACGACATCGCCCACGGCCTTGCCGATCATGGCGCGCGACAGCGGCGAGGAGAGGCTGATGCGGCCTTCCTTCACGTCGGCTTCGTGCTCGCCGACGATCTGGTACTTGGCCTCGTCCTCGGTGTCCTCATCGACCACGCTGACGGTGGCGCCGAACTTCACCTGCTCGCCGGACAGCCGCGACACGTCGATGACCTGCGCGCGAGCGATCTTGTCCTCGATCTCGGCGATGCGGCCTTCGATCCAGCCCTGACGCTCCTTGGCGGCGTGATACTCGGCGTTTTCCGAGAGATCGCCATGGGCGCGCGCCTCGGCGATCGCCGCGATGACGGCGGGCCGCTCGATGGTCTTCAAACGCTTCAGTTCTTCGTCGAGGGCCTGGTAGCCCCCGGCGGTCATCGGCACTTTTTCCATTGCGGATGTTCAGCTCGGCGCGCCCAAGGGAAGGCATCCACCGGTCGCGGCGCGTACGACCGGGGCCGGAAAGGATATGAGGCCGATCCCTGAAAAACAAGGTCTGGCGAGGCGGGGCTTTGCCAGCCTAGGTCGCGGCCACCGATTTGCGGCGCGATTTCCCAGCCATCCTCGCCAGTCCGATGAGTAGCAGCACCCCGCCGACGGCCAGCGCCGCAAGCCCGAGAACGGCGCCCACGACGTAAAACAGCCCGAAGACGGCGACGCCGGCGGTTCCCGCCAGGGCGGCGGTCGCCACGCCGCTAAACAGACGGGTCCGCGTGGACGAATGGGAGGGCGGTGTTGAGGCGAGTTCGGTCAGGGCCATGGCCGCAGAACGCCCGAAGGCCGCCGTGGTTCTTCAGCGTCGCAAGTTATCGACATCCCGTGTGAGGCGAGCGCATTGAGTCCGCCCGCAAAGCTTGAGTATTCTCGCTCGGTTCGGGATGTCTTGGGGCTTTGAGTTTGCGTGGTTTGAAATGGATGGCGGCTGCGCTGTGCGCGGCGGTCCTCGCGCCCGATGCGGCGCATGCGAAATGGCTGCGGGCGGAGAGCCCGCAGTTCATCGTCTACAGCAACGGGAATGAGCGCGCGCTGCGCGACTACGTCTCCGACCTGGAGGTCTTCGACGCCCTGTTGAAGGCGCGCCACAACACGCCGGCGGGACCGGCGAAGATGCGCAAGCTGACGATCTATCTCGTGCGTGATCATGCGGAGCTGGCTCAGACATCCGACGTCGGCGATCAGGTGGCGGGATACTATTCAGCCAGCATGAACGACATTTTCGCTGCGGCGATCCGCGATGGCGGCGACGACTCCACCGTCAAGCATGAGTATGCCCACCACTTCATGCTGCAGCACTTCGCAGCGCCCTATCCGGCATGGTTCGTGGAGGGTTTCGCCGAGTACTACGCCACCGCCACCATTTCCGAAAGAACGCTGGAGGTGGGCCGGTACGACGATCGCGTCTACTCCGTGATCGACCTTGGGCAGATGCCGACGGCCCAGTTGCTGAATCAGCGCCCCGACGAGTTGAGCGGCGATCAAGTCCATTCGTTCTACGGCACCTCGTGGCTGCTGACCCACTATCTGTTCAGCGATCCGGGTCGCTATGTCCAGATGCAGAAGTACCTCGATGCGGTCTTCGCTGGCGGGCCGCCAGTGAAGTCGATGGAAGACGCGCTCGGCATGTCGACGACCGATCTCGACAAGGCCTTGCGGCGCTATCTCGAAGGTTCGGTGAAGTTCGTCCGCTACCCGCGCAAGGCGCTGGCCACGACGGAACCGACGATCACGGTGACGGAAGCTCCGGCCTCCGCCGACGCCTTCCTCCTCGACCGCCTGCATGTGAGTTCGCGACATGGTCAGCGCGATGTGCAGTCCATCGCTTTGCTGGGACGGATCAAGGCGAACGCCGCCCAGTATCCCAACGATCGCTTAGCGACTCTGACCCTGGCCGAGGCCGAGCTCAATATCGGGGAGATGGCGAATGGTATCCGGCAACTGGAGACCTGGGTGGCGGCGAATCCCAAGGACGCCGAAGCGATGTCGCTGCTTGGCGCCGCGCTTTATCAACGCTCCGGCCAGCGCGACGGCTCGCAGGCCGATCTGAAGCGGGCCGATACGCTGTTGGGCGGGGCGATCGGCCTGACCCCCGAGGACTATCGCGCGCTCGCCTACGCCGGCCTGACGCTGCAGGCGGAAGAGGGGCGGCCCAGCGAGCTGTCCCAGCAACTGCTGCTGCAAGCCTATATGCAGGCCAAGCAGGTCGCGGAGTTACGATTGATGTTGGCGGAAACCCTGTTTGCAAGAGGTGAGGGCGAACTCGCCGTTACCGTCCTAACGCCCTTGGCCAACAGCCCCCATGGCGGCCCGGCGGCCGAAGCGGCGCGTCGTCGTCTCGCCGCCTTGGGGAAATAGCGTATCAGCTCGCGTAGGCGTAGGGGCCGCCGCGATCGAGCGCGCGCGCATACGCCGGGCGGGCGTGGATGCGAGCCAGGAAGGCGGCGGCGTTCGGGCGGACGGCGCGGTCCGCGCGTTGGGCGGCGGCTTCGAGCGGGAAGCTCATCATGACGTCGGCGGCGGAGAAGCCGGGACCGGCGAACCAGCCGGTAGCGGAGAGCTCCGCCTCCCAGAAGGCGAGGTGGTTGTATAGCTGCGGCGTGACGAAGCCTTTCATCGCCGCCCTGGAGACCGCGCCGACCAGGCCGCGCGCCAGGGCCGGGGCGCGCCGGGGCAACATCGAGAACACCAGGCTGAGCAGCAGCGGCGGCATGGCCGAGCCCTCGGCGTAGTGCACCCAATAGCGCCAGCGCAGGCGCTCGGACGTTCCCAGCGCCGGGGCGAGGCGGCCTTCGCGGTCGTAGGTCTCGACCAGATATTCGACGATGGCGCCGGTCTCGGCGAGGGTAAGGCCGCCGTCGGTGACGACCGGCGACTTGCCGAGGGGGTGGATGGCCTTGAGCTCCGGCGGAGCGAGGCGGGTCTTCGGGTCGCGGGCGTAGCGCTTCACCTCGTAGGGGACGCCAAGCTCCTCCAGCAGCCAGAGGATGCGCTGGGAGCGGGAGTCTTCGAGGTGATGGACGGTGATCATGGGGAGCGAGGCTAGCACGCTCCCCTGATTGTTCAGCCGTAGCTCTGCAGCGGGCGAACCTGCAGCGCTTCCAGCGGCGCGGCGGTGATCGCCTGGGCGGCGGCCAGGGCGCCGGCGGCGGTGGTGAAGTAGGGGATCTTCGCCATCAGGGCCGTGCGGCGGATCTCGAAGCTGTCGGCCAGGCTCTGCTTGCCTTCGGTGGTGTTGAAGACGAGCTGGACGTCGCCGTTCTTCACCGCGTCGACGATGTGGGGGCGGCCTTCGAGCACCTTCTTGACCAGCTCGGTCTCGACGCCCTGTTCCTTGAGGTAGGCGCAGGTGCCGCCGGTGGAGAGCACGCGGAAGCCAGCGGCCTTGAGGCGGCGAACCGGCTCGACGATCCAGGGCTTGTCGCTGTCCTTGACCGAGACGAACACCGCGCCGCCCTGCGGCAGCACGACGCCGCCGCCGAGCTGAGCCTTGGCGAAGGCGCGGGCGAAGGCCGGCGCCAGGCTAGACTCGTTGGCGCGCTTCCAGTCGAGGCCCATGACCTCGCCGGTGGAGCGCATTTCCGGACCGAGCACCGTATCGACGCCGGCGAAGCGGGCGAACGGGAAGACGGCTTCCTTGACCGCGATGTGGTCGAGGGTCTGGGCCTTGAGCTGGAAGTCGGAAAGCTTGGCGCCGGCCATCACCTTGGCGGCGATGGAGGCCAGCGGTTGGCCGATGGTCTTGGCGACGAACGGCACCGTGCGGCTGGCGCGCGGGTTCACCTCCAGCACGTAGATGCGCGGCGCGTCGGAGTGCGGCTCCTCGATGGCGAACTGCACGTTCATCAGGCCCCGCACGCCGAGGGCCAGGGCCATCTCGCGGGTCTGGCGCTCCAACTCGGCGATGGTTTCCGGCTTCAGCGAGAAGGGCGGCAGTGAGCAGGCGCTGTCGCCCGAGTGCACGCCGGCTTCCTCGATGTGCTCCATGACCCCGGCCACGAACACGTCCTCGCCGTCGCACAGGGCGTCGACGTCGACCTCGGTGGCGCGCGACAGGTATTGGTCGATCAGGACGGGGTTGTCGCCCGAGACCTGCATGGCGGTGCGGATGTAGCGATCCAGACCCTGCTCGTCGTGGACGATCTCCATGCCGCGGCCGCCCAGCACGTAGGACGGGCGGATGACCACCGGGTAGCCGACCTCGGTGGCGGCGGCGAAGGCCTGCTCGGGCGTGCGGGCCAAGCCGTTGCGGGGCTGGGCGATCTGAAGCTTGTGCAGCAGCTGCTGGAAGCGCTCGCGGTCCTCGGCCAGGTCGATGGCGTCGGGGCTGGTGCCGAGGATCGGCACGCCGGCCTGCTCCAGCGGGTGGGCCAGCTTCAGCGGAGTTTGGCCGCCGAACTGCACGATCACGCCGAGCAGCGTGCCCTTTTGCGTTTCGACGTGGATCAGCTCCAGCACGTCCTCGGCCGTCAGCGGCTCGAAGTAGAGGCGGTCGGAGGTGTCGTAGTCGGTCGAGACGGTCTCGGGGTTGCAGTTGACCATGATGCTCTCGACCCCGACGGCGTCGAGCGCGAAGGCGGCGTGGCAGCAGCAGTAGTCGAACTCGATGCCCTGGCCGATGCGGTTCGGGCCGCCGCCGAGGATGATCGCCTTCTTGCGGTCCGAGGGCTCGGCCTCGCAGTCCGGGGTCTGGCCGAGGGCGCCGGTCTCATAGGTTGAATACATGTAGGGCGTGGTGGCCGCGAACTCGCCGGCGCAGGTGTCGATGCGCTTGAACACCGGGCGGACGTTCAGCTCCTGGCGGGCGGCGCGCACGGCGGTTTCGGTCTGGCCAGTCAGCTTGCCGAGGCGGATGTCCGAGAAGCCGAGGGCCTTGAGCTTGCGGAAGCCAACGGCGTCGGCCGGCAGGCCGGCGGCGCGGACGCGGCCCTCGGTGCGCACGATGTCGGCGATCTGATGCAGGAACCACGGCTCATAGGCGCAGGCCCCGGCGATTTCCTCGACGGTCAGGCCGTGGCGGAAGGCCTGGGCGATGACGCGCAGGCGGTCGGGGGTCGGCACGCCGAGGGCGCGCAGCACGGCGGCGCGGCCGTTGTCCGGGTCGTCGGCGCCCTCGATTTCGATTTCGTCCAGGCCGGAAAGCCCGGTCTCCAGTCCGCGCAGGGCCTTCTGCAGGCTTTCGGCGAAGGTGCGGCCGATGGCCATGACCTCGCCGACCGACTTCATCGAGGTGGTGAGGTAGGGCTCGGCGCCCGGATACTTTTCGAAGGCGAAGCGCGGGATCTTGGTGACGACGTAGTCGATGCTCGGCTCGAACGAGGCCGGCATGGCGCCCTTGGTGATGTCGTTGGCCAGTTCGTCGAGGGTGTAGCCGACGGCCAGGCGGGCGGCGACCTTGGCGATCGGGAAGCCGGTGGCCTTCGAGGCCAGGGCCGAGGAGCGCGACACGCGCGGGTTCATCTCGATGACGACCATGCGGCCGTCCTTCGGATTGATCGCCCACTGGACGTTGGAGCCGCCGGTCTCGACGCCGATCTCGCGCAGGACGTCGATCGAGCCCGTGCGCATGCGCTGGTACTCTTTGTCGGTCAGGGTGAGGGCGGGAGCGACGGTGATCGAGTCGCCGGTGTGCACGCCCATCGGATCGATGTTCTCGATGGAGCAGACGATGATGCAGTTGTCCGCCACGTCGCGGACGACCTCCATCTCGTATTCCTTCCAGCCCAGCACCGATTCCTCGATCAGCACCTCGGTGGTCGGGGAGAGGTCGAGACCGCGCAGGACGATCTCCTCGAACTCCTCGCGGTTGTAGGCGATGCCGCCGCCGGTGCCGGCGAGGGTGAAGCTGGGGCGGATGATCGCCGGCAGGCCGACGAACTCCAGGCCTTCGAGGGCCTCTTCCATGGTGTGGGCGGCCAGGGAGCGGGGCGACTCGAGGCCCAGCTTGTCCATGGCGTCGCGGAATTTCTGGCGGTCCTCGGCCTTGTCGATGACGTCGGCGCGGGCGCCGATCATTTCGACGCCGAACTTCTTGAGCACGCCGGCGCTTTCGAGCGCCAAGGCGGTGTTCAGCGCGGTCTGGCCGCCCATGGTGGGCAGGAGGGCGTCCGGCTTCTCCTTCTCGATGATCTTGGCGACGATCTCCGGCGTGATCGGCTCGACATAGGTGGCGTCGGCCACGTCCGGATCGGTCATGATCGTGGCCGGGTTCGAATTGACCAGGATGATCCGGTAGCCCTCGGCGCGCAGCGCCTTGCAGGCCTGGACGCCCGAGTAGTCGAACTCGCAGGCCTGGCCGATGACGATGGGACCGGCGCCGATGATCAGGATCGACTTGATATCTGTACGTTTCGGCATCGGTCCACTCGCGCGCAAAGAGGCGCCGCACGTCTCCGCGCGTCGTCCCCGCCAAGTTCTAGGCTAAGGCGCCCGTTTAGAGAGGGAGTCGACCGGGGGCAACCCCATCGATCATGCTCAAGATGTCGCCCCCTGCGTCGCTTGTGCTGACGCTCGCCGCGCCCTAGTTTCGGCGCCTTTCTCGGCGGCCTGCGTTTGGGGTTCATGGCGACGCATTATCTCGATTTCGAACGGCCCATCGCCGAGCTTGAAAGCAAGCTGGAGGAGCTCTCGAAGCTCTCCGACGACGCCGGGGCGGGCGGCTTCGACAAGGAGATCGAGGCGCTGAGGAAGCGCGTCGATAAGCAGCGCAAGCAGGCCTATTCGAACCTGGACGCCTGGCAGAAGACTCAGGTGGCGCGCCATCCGGAACGTCCGCACTTCAAGGACTACTGCTCGGCCCTGATCGAGGAGTTCGTGGAGCTGCGCGGCGACCGCAAGTTCGCCGACGACCAGGCCATCGTGGGCGGCCTCGGCCGATTCCGCGGCGTGCCCGTGGTGGTCATGGGCCACGAGAAGGGCGCCGACACCACCACCCGCCTGAAGCACAACTTCGGCATGGCGCGGCCGGAAGGCTATCGCAAGGCCGTGCGCCTGATGGACATGGCCGAGCGGTTCGACCTGCCGGTGATCACCTTCGTCGACACGGCGGGCGCCTATCCGGGCGTCGGCGCCGAGGAGCGCGGCCAGGCCGAGGCCATCGCCCGCTCGACCGAGCGCTGCCTGACGCTGGGTACGCCGATGGTGGCGACCATCACCGGTGAGGGCGGCTCCGGCGGGGCCATCGCCCTGGCCGCCGCCAACAAGGTGCTGATCCTTGAGCACTCGATCTATTCGGTGATCTCGCCCGAGGCGGCCTCGTCGATCCTCTGGCGGGACGGAGCGCACGCCAAGCAGGCGGCCAACAACATGAAGATCACCGCCCAGGACCTGCTGGGCCTGAAGATCGTCGACCGCATCGTGCAGGAGCCGGCCGGCGGGGCGCATTCCGATCCGCAGGGCATGATCCGGGCGGTGGGCGACGCGGTGGAGCAGGAACTGAAGGCTCTGTCGAAGCTGAGCCCCGACGGCCTGCGCGCCCAGCGGGCCGAGCGCTTCTACGCCATCGGCCGGGCGGGGCTGCAATAGCGAACGCGGTTCGCTTTGTGACATTAAGTAGACGTTTTTAAGACACTGATTTCATTGATTTAATCGCGCGTGGTTAGGCGGGCGGTAAGGTCGGCCGAGTCATACCCCCGCCGATCCATGGGGGTATCATGTCTTCAGTTCGCGCCTTGCTTTTCTCGGTTGAGCCGGTCGGTCCCGACACGCTCGGCGGGGATGTCTACGATCGCTTCAAGGCCGAGCAGGACACCCTGATCGTGCCGGTGGTCGACGCCGAGGGGCGTCCGGTCGGCCTCATCGAGCGCAACGCCTTCTTCCTTCGCATGGCGGCCGAGTTCGGCCGCGCCCTGTATGCCCGGCGCCCGGTCCATCTGGTGATGGATCCCAATCCGCTGGTGGTGGAGGCCGACGCCCCGATCTCCGACTTCATGGGGCGGATGCTGACCGAACGCCCGTCGGACCTGCTGCGGGGCTTCATCATCGCCGAACGCGGCCGCTATCTCGGGGTGAGCACGGCGCTGGGCCTGCTGCAGCACGCGCACGAACACGCCCAACTGACCATGCGCCAGATCGAGAAGCTGGCGCACTTCGACCCGCTGACGGGCCTGCCCAACCGCGCCCTGTTCCAGAAGCAGTTCGTCGACGCCCTGGCCCGCGCCGCCCGCAGCGGCGAGGGGGCGGCGGTGCTGTGCATCGACCTCGATCACTTCAAGAGCGTCAACGACACCCTGGGCCACAACCACGGCGACCTGCTGCTCGGCATGGCGGCCCAGCGCCTGCAGCGCTGCGTGCGCGAGGGCGACACCCCGGCGCGCCTGGGCGGCGACGAATTCGCGGTGGTGCAGAACGGGCTGGCCTCGCCGGACGGCGCCGCGCGCCTGGCGGCCCGCATCGTGGCGGCCATGGCCGAACCCTTCGATGTCGAGGGACACCAGGTGGTGGTCGGCGCCAGCGTCGGCATCGCCATCTTCGGGACCGATGGAAGCGACGCCGAGGAACTGCTGAAGAAGGCCGACATGGCGCTTTACCGCGTGAAGCGCGAGGGCCGGGGCGGGTTTCACTTCTTCGAGCCGGGCATGGACGAGAACCTGCAGGCGCGCCGCCGCCTGGAGCTCGACCTGCGTCGCGCCCTGCAGGCCGGCGAGTTCGAGGTGTACTACCAGCCGCTCTACGACCTCTCCGCCGAGCGGATCACCGGCTGTGAAGCCCTGGTGCGCTGGCTTCACCCCGAGCGCGGCATGATCGCGCCGGTGGAGTTCATTCCGCTGGCCGAGGAGACCGGCCTGATCAATCCGCTGGGCGAGTGGGTGCTGCGTCAGGCCTGCGCCGACGCGGCCGTCTGGCCGAGCGACGTGCGGGTGGCGGTGAACATCTCCGCCGTGCAGTTCCGCAACCCCAACTTCGTGCAGTCGGTGGTTTCCGCCCTGGCCAACGCGGGGCTGCCGGCGGAACGGCTGGAGGTGGAGATCACCGAATCCGTGCTGCTGCACGACAGCGCCTCCAACCTCGAAGTGCTGCACAAGCTGCGCGTCCTCGGGGTGCGCATCTCGATGGACGATTTCGGCACGGGCTATTCGTCGCTGAGCTATCTGCGCAGCTTCCCGTTCGACAAGATCAAGATCGACCAAAGCTTCGTGCGCGACCTGCCGCGCGACCCGGAGGCCCTGGCGATCATCCAGGCGGTCACCGGCCTCGGCGCCAGCCTCGGCATCGCCACCACCGCCGAGGGGGTGGAGACCCAGGACCAGATGGACAAGCTGCGCGAATACGGCTGCTCGGAAATTCAGGGCTATCTGATCAGCCGGCCGACGCCGGCGGCGAAGCTGCTGGAGATGCTGGGCGGGGCCGTGGGCGGCATCGCCGCCCGGACGATCGAAATGCCGCTGGTGATCGCTCCGCCGGTCGCCGTCGTCTCGCGCCGTCGCCGCGCGGCCTGAAGCGACGCTAGGGGCGGGGGCAGGAAAACTGCCCGGTCGACGGGTTGGCCCGCGCCGGCCCGCGCCCCAGGTATGGGCATTGTAACCAGCACCGGCGCCGATGACCCTTCCTGCTCTTTTCTCCCCGCTCACCCTGCGCGGCCTGACCTTCAAGAACCGCCTGGCGATCTCGCCGATGTGCCAGTACTCGGCCGTCGACGGGGTGGTGCAGGACTGGCACTTCGTCCACCTCGGCCGTTTCGCCCTGGGCGGCGCCGCCCTGGTGTTCGTGGAGGCGACGGGCGTGACGCCGGAGGGCCGGATCAGTCATGGCGACGTCGGCCTCTGGAACGATGAGCAGGAGGCCGCGCTGGCGCGTATCGCGGCCTTCCTGAAGGCGCAGGGCGCCGTTCCCGGCATCCAGATCGCTCATGCGGGTCGCAAGGCGTCGAGCCATCGGCCGTTCGAAGGCAATGGCCCGGTGACGCCGGAAACCCAGGTCGGCGACGAAGCGCCCTGGCGGACCGTGGCGCCCAGCGCCATCCCGTTCGCCGAGGGCTGGCGGACGCCGCATGAACTGACGATCGACGAGATCGCCGGGGTGCGTCAGGCGTTCGCCGCCTCGGCCCGCCGGGCCTTGCGCGCCGGCTTCGACGTGGTCGAGGTGCACGCCGCGCACGGCTATCTGCTGAGCGAGTTCCTTTCGCCGATCAGCAACCGTCGCACCGACGCCTATGGCGGCGACTTCGAGGGCCGCATTCGCCTGCTGCTGGAGATCGTGGAGGACGTCCGGGCGATCTGGCCGGACGACAAACCGCTGTTCGTGCGGCTTTCGGCTGTCGATGGCGCGGTTGGCGGCTGGTCGCTGGAAGACAGCGTGGCCCTGGCCAAACGGTTGAAGGCGCTCGGCGTCGACGTGGTCGACAGCTCCTCGGCGGGACTGACCCCGTCGCTGGAAACCATCAATAAGCCGGGACCGGGCTACCAGGTGCCCTACGCGGAAGCGATCCGCGCGACGGGCGTGGCCACCCAGGCGGTCGGGCTGATCGTGACGCCCGAGTTGGCCGAGAGCGTGATCGCCGAGGGCAAGGCCGACCTGGTCGCCCTGGGCCGCCCGGCGCTCTACGACCCCAACTGGCCGCTGCACGCCCGCCGGGCGCTCGACCCCGAGGCCGACCCGTCCGAGGGCTGGCCGATCCAGGCGGGCTACGCGGTGGCGCGGATGCGGGCGACACTCAAATAACCCTCTCCCTCGAAGGGAGAGGGGCAGGGGTGAGGGTGTCCGCACTGAGGTGCGGTAGCGGGCGCTCCGGGCGCTGCCTCTCTCACCCTTCCGGACGCGCCATGCCAGCACCCCCATCCCCGACCCTTCCCCCTTCGAGGGGGAAGGGAGTTATTGGATTTGAACCAACGCCGCCGCCAGGGCCTCGACATCCTCCATCCTGGTCGCCCAGGAGCACATGAAGCGCACCGCGCCGTCGGCGACGCGGTAGGCCATCCAGCCCCTGGCGAGCAGGCGTTCGTGCGCGGCCTGATCCATGGTCACGAAGACGGCGTTGGACTCGACCGGATGGGCCAGGGGAAAGGGCATGCGCCCGGCCAGGGTGCGGGCCATGGCGTTGGCGTGGGCGGCGCGAGAGGCCCAGGCGCCGGTCTCCAGCATGCCGATCCAGGGGGCGGCGAGGTAGCGGGCCTTGGAGATCAGTTGGCCGGTGTGCTTCAGCCGGGCGTCGAGGCGGCGGGCGAGGGCGCGATCGAAGACGACCAGGGCCTCGCTGGGCGTCGAGCCGGCCTTGGTCCCGCCCATCACCGCGATATCGACGCCGAGGCGCGGCAGGGCCTTGAGGTCGAAGCCGGCGGCGACGGCGTTGGCCAGGCGCGCGCCGTCGAGGTGGACGCGGCGGCCGGCGGCCTTGGCGGCGCCGACCAGAACGGCGAGGTCGGCCTCGCTATAGACCGCGCCGTATTCGGTGGCCTGGGTCAGCGACAGGACCGCGCAGGGCTGGACGTGGGCGATGTCCGGCCGGGCGAGCACTGGCGCGAGGGCCGCCGGGTCGATGCGACCCGAGGCGCCGGTTAGGGGGATCAGGCCGAGGCCCGCGGAAAAGAACGAGGGGGCGCCAGTCTCATCGACGACGACATGCGCGTGCGCGTGAGCCGCGACCGCCTCGTGCGGCTGGGCGAGGCACGACAGCGCCAGGGCGTTGGCGGCGGTGCCGGAGGCCAGGAAGCGCACCTCGGCGTCGGCGTCGAAGGCGGTGCGGATCAGATCGGCGGCGCGGGCCGTGAGGGCGTCGGCGCCGTAGCCGACGGCCGGGCCGGCGTCGGCGACGGCCAGGGCGGCCCAGACTTCCGGCATGGCGCCGGCGACGTTGTCGGAAGCGAAGTCGTAGCGAGGGGCCATGCGGCGGTCAGAGCATTTCGCCCGCCGCGGCGCAACGCTCAGCGCTCGAGGAGCAGCGGGGTGTCGCAATCGGAGATGTCGGCGATCTCGGCGTCTTCGCCCCGCGCCATGGCCTCATCGCAGAGTTCGGCGGCGAAGGAGCGGGCTTCCTCAAGGGCTGGATAGCTGCGGATGACATCCGCCCCGACCATCACGCCCCAGCCGGAGCGCGACTTGGCGACAAAAATCAACATGCTGTGTCAGCGCGCGCCGTCGCGGATCGTTCACAGCGTGACTGGAGAACGCTGTTCATTCCAGAGTCGAGAACCCGACAGCGCCCGGGACGAGATTAGGTTAAGGTGAAGCATTGTCGGCGAGTTCCGCAAGCCGACGACAGGACGATGATCGTGCGCCCGCTCCTCCTGCGAAAGCGTCGCCGATGCCGTATTACCGCCTCTACTATCTGAACAACGCCGGCAGCATCCGCCGGGCTGTCGAGTTGCCGTGCCAGAATGACGATGAAGCGATCACCCAGGCAGGGCGCCATCGCGATGGCCAGGCGATGGAGCTGTGGGATCGGGACCGCGTGGTGAAGACCTTCCCGGCCGCCGAGCGGATGCGCCTAGCCGACAGACTTTCGGCCGAGCCCGAGCAGCGCCGTCCCAGCTAGGGCCGACAGCAGCGAGCCGCAGAGGACGCCGAGCTTCACCTCGTCCTGCAGCAGCGGGTCGTCGAAGGCCAGGAGGCCGATGAACAGGCTCATGGTGAAGCCGATGCCGCACAGCAGGCCGACGCCGTAAAGCTGTCGCCAGGTCGCCCCGGTCGGCAGGGCGGCGAGCCGCAGCCGGATGGCGAGGGCCGCGGCGGCGAAGACGCCGAGCTGCTTGCCGAGGAAGAGGCCGAAGGTGACGCCGAGCGTCACGGGCGCGGCGAGAACCGCCGGCGACAGGCCGATCAAGCTCACGCCGGCGTTGGCGAAGCCGAACACCGGCACGATCAGGAACCCGACCCAGGGGGCGAGGGCGTGTTCCAGTCGGTGCAGGGGCGAGGCGTCGTGGTCCTTGCGCAGCGGGACGGTCAGGGCCAGGGCGACGCCGGCGACGGTGGCGTGGACGCCGGACAGCAGCACCAGGGTCCAGAGCACGGCGCCGAGCGCCAGATAGGGCCAGAGCCGCACGACGCCGAGACGGTTGAGCGCGACAAGGGCGAGAACCACGACCGCCGCCCCGCCCAGGGCCAGCAGGTTCAGTTGCGCCGTGTAGAAGACCGCGATGATCAGCACCGCGGCCAGATCGTCGACGATGGCCAGGGTGGCGAGGAAGATCTTCAGGCTCGCCGGCACGCGCTTGCCCAGCAGCGACAGCACGCCGAGCGCGAAGGCGATATCGGTCGCGGTCGGAATGGCCCAGCCGCGCAGGGTGGCGGGGGCGCCGGCGTTGAGCGCCGCGTAGATGAGGCCGGGCACGATCACACCGCCGGCGGCGGCGAGGCAGGGGAGGGCGCGGTCGGACCAAGTGGCGAGCTGGCCCGCCAGAAACTCGCGTTTGATCTCCAGGCCGACGAACAGGAAGAACACGGCCATCAGGCCGTCGTTGATCCAGTGCAGGGCGCTGAGCGGCCCGAGCTTCAGGTGCAGGGCGTGAAAATAGTCCTCGCTCAGCGGCGAGTTGGCGATGACGAGCGCCAGGGCCGCGGCCGCCATCAGGAGAAGGCCCCCGGCGGCCTCGCTCTGCAGAAAGGCGCGGAGGACTGAGGGGCGGGTGCGAGTCATGGGGTCTTTTAGCGCCCTCCCCCTTGATGGGGGAGGGGATGGGGTGGGGGTGAATGCTGAATCTCAGCCGTCACCGTGTTTGAAGCGGAACCGCTGAGTCACCCCCATCCCTTCCCTTCCCCCATCAAGGGGGAAGGGGATTTCTCCTAAACCAGCGCCCCGTGGCAGTGCTTGAACTTGCGGCCGGAGCCGCAGGGGCACTCGCTGTTGCGGCTGGTGCGTTCCCAGCCTTCCGGCAGGGAGGAGATCGGCAGGGCGGCGCGCTGGTCGGCGTCGAGGCCTTCCGGGATGGCGCCGGCCACGCGGGCGTTCTCGCCGGTCAGCGGGTCGATGTGGACCTCGGTGAAGCGGGTCGGGGCCGGCTCGGGCTCCTGGTAGGCGATCTCCACGGTCATCAGCCAGCGCGTGGTGTTGGTGCGCAGCTGCGAGAGCAGGGTCTCGAACAGGGTGAAGGCCTCGGTCTTGTACTCGTTCAGCGGGTCGCGCTGACCGTAACCGCGCAGGCCAATGACGTTGCGCAGGTGGTCGAGGTGCATCAGGTGCTCACGCCACTGCAGATCGATCATCTGCAGCAGGAAGTTCTTCTCGATGTTGCGCATCTGCTCGGGGCTGAGGATGCCTTCACGCTCGACGGCGCGGGCGTCGGCCGCCTGGCGGATGCGCTCTTCGATCTCTTCGTTGGCGATGCCGTCCTCGGCCGCCCATTCCGCCAGCGGCAGCTCGAGGCCGAGCACGTTGCGCACGCGCTCGTCGAGGCCTTCGATGTCCCACTGCTCGGCATAGGCCTTGGGCGGCATATGGCGGGCGACCAGTTCGTCGATGGTGTCGTTGCGCATCTCGGCGATGATCTCGGACAGATCGGTCGCCTCCATGAACTCCTGGCGCTGTTCGAACACGGCCTTGCGCTGGTCGTTGACGACGTCGTCGTACTTCAGGAGGTTCTTGCGGATCTCGTAGTTGCGCTGCTCGACGCGCTTCTGGGCGGTGGCGATGGCGCCGTTCAGCCATTTGTGGGTGATGGCCTCGCCCTCGGCGACCCCGAAGGTGCGCATGATGGCGTCCAGGCGCTCGCCGGCGAAGATACGCAGCAGATCGTCCTCGCAGGAGAGGAAGAACTTCGAGCGGCCCGGGTCGCCCTGACGGCCGGTGCGGCCGCGCAGCTGGTTGTCGATGCGGCGGCTTTCGTGACGCTCGGTGCCGAGCACGAACAGGCCGCCGGCGGCCAGCGCCGCGGCCTTCTTGTCGGCCACCTCGCGCTCGATCTCGGCGCGTTCGGCGGCTTCGTCTTCGGCGGTGGGCTCGATGCCGAGGCCCTTTTGCTCCTGACGCCACTTGCCGAGGCGCATGTCGACGTTGCCGCCGAGCTGAATGTCGGTGCCGCGGCCGGCCATGTTGGTGGCGATGGTCACCGCGTGCGGCACGCCCGCCTCGGCGACGATAAAGGCTTCCTGCTCGTGGTAGCGGGCGTTCAGCACCTGGTGGGGGATGCCCTTGCGCGACTTGCCGTCGACCTCGAACTCGTGCTTGGCGAGCAGGGAGGACAGCTCCTCGGACTTCTCGATCGAAACGGTGCCGACCAGGATCGGCTGGCCGCGGACGTAGCAGTCCTCGACCTGTTTCAGGATGGCGAGGTTCTTCTCGCGCTCGGTGCGATAGACCTCGTCGTCGTCGTCGATGCGCGCGATGGGGCGGTTGGTCGGGATTTCCGAGACATCCATCTTGTAGATGTCGCCGAATTCCTGGGCCTCGGTGGCGGCCGTGCCGGTCATGCCCGAGAGCTTGGTGTAGAGGCGGAAGTAGTTCTGGATGGTCACCGAGGCCAGGGTCTGGTTCTCGGGCTGGATGTTGGCGCCTTCCTTGGCCTCGATGGCCTGGTGCAGCCCTTCCGACAGCCGGCGTCCGGTCATCATGCGGCCGGTGAATTCGTCGATCAGCACCACTTCGCCGTCGCGGACGATGTAGTCGCGGTCGAGCATGTAGAGGACGTTGGCGCGCAGGGCCTGGTTGACGTGGTGGACCAGCGAGACGTTGGCGGCGTCGTAGAGGCCGGTGGTGTCCTCGGCCAGATGGCCGCCGGCCGTCAGCATGTCCTCGACGCGCTCCTGGCCGTACTCGGTGAGGATGACCTGGCGCTGCTTCTCGTCGTGGTCGTAGACGGCGCGATCCTGGATCAGCTCTTTCACCAGGCCGTCGATGGTCTTGTAGAGTTCGGACTTGTCGTCGGTCGGGCCGCTGATGATCAGAGGCGTGCGCGCCTCGTCGATCAGGATGGAGTCGACTTCGTCGACCATCGCGAAGTGGTGGCCGCGCTGCACCATGTCGGCGGCGTCGTAGACCAGGTTGTCGCGCAGGTAGTCGAAGCCGAACTCGTTGTTGGTGCCGTAGGTGATGTCGCTGCGGTAGGCCTGCTGGCGCTGGCCCGAGCTGAGGCCGTTGACGATGACGCCGACCGAGAGGCCGAGGAAGTTGTAGATGCGGCCCATCCATTCGCTGTCGCGCTGGGCCAGGTAGTCGTTGACGGTGATGACGTGCACGCCCTTGCCGGCCAGGGCGTTCAGGTAGACGGGCAGGGTGCCGACCAGGGTCTTGCCTTCACCGGTCCGCATTTCGGCGATGCCGCCGCCGTGCAGGGTCATGCCGCCGAGCAGTTGGACGTCGAAGTGGCGCAGGCCGATGGCGCGCTTGGAGGCTTCACGGACGGCCGCGAAGGCCTCCGGCAACAGCTTGTCCAGCGACTCGCCGCCGGCGAAGCGCTGCTTGAACTCGTCGGTCTTGCCGCGCAGCTCGCCATCGGACAGGGCGGCGTAGCTCGGTTCGAGGGCGTTGATCCGCGCGACCTGGGCCTGGAAGCCCTTGACCTTGCGGTCGTTGGAGGAGCCGAAGAGCTTTTTGGCGAAGCCGAGCATGCGGGGGAAAGTCCGGAAAGCGTTGCGGCGCTGCGGCGCGGCCGGTCCTCGGCCATCTTAAAACCCGCTCAGAAGCGCGCGGTTGACTTAAGGAGCAGGGCCCTGAGTGTCAACGCGAAGCGCCGTCGCCGAGGGGCGACCTGTGGGTCTTACGCCACGTTCCGGGCCGGCGGGGCGAGGCCGAGCAGCTGGCGGCGCAGGCGCATGACGCTGCGGCATTCGCAGGCCGCGGCGTCCAGGCCGGCGTAGTCGACGATCTCCACCTTGCCCCGCCGCGAGGCGATCAGGCCGCGATGCTGCAGGCGGCTTTGGAACGCGTTCACCGTGGTGCGCTGAACCCCGAGCATGATGGCCAGCACCTCCTGGGTGAGGGGCAGGGGATTGCGGCCGCCGCTTCGGTCGTGCGCCTCCAGGATCCAGCGGGCGAGGCGTTGTTCGCCGGGATGGTGCGCCTGGCACGCCACCGACTGCTGCGATTCCATGATCTGCTGCTCCGCCAGGCTCCAGCAGGCGGCGGCGAAGCCCGGGTCAGTGGCGATCAGGCGGCGGACGACCCTGGCGGGAATGGCCAGGGCCTGGCCGTCGACCTGCACCATCGATTCCCAGACCGACAACCCACTGCCCATGGTCTCGATGACGCCCGAGGCGCCGTCGCAGCCGGCCATGGCGGTCTCCACGCCGTCGCCGCCGGCCGAGCGATTTACCTGAGAAAGCAGGCTGTTGAGCGGAAAGTAGACGGTGTCGATCGGTTCTCCCGGCTCGTAAATCCGCTGGCTCATCGGCAGGTCGACCAGGCGCAGTTCAGGGGAGATCAGCGTCCAACTCGCCGGGGAAAGATGGGCGAGGACGGCGTTGCGGGGGCGTGGATCGGACATGGGCCTTGGGTGTCGAGGCTTCCGTTGAACGATGGTGACGGTCCAACGTGGTCGCGCGACAAAGGCTCCGCCTCCGGGGAGCGTGGGCATTGCGGGAGGATCGGAACACGATCGGTTTCCGTGGATTGGGTGGACGGCGAGCCTCGGAGTGAAAGCGACCCATGCCCAGCCAGAAAGCCTACGACGAGCCCACCGTGGTGGAGGCGATAGACGGCGAAGTGACGCTGAACGGACCTGACGGCATTGGGCTGTCGATGACGGCGGACGCCGCCGAGGAGACCGGTCGCCGGCTGATCGAGGCGGCGAGGCGGGCCAGGAGCCAGCCGCCGGCCAGGCATGAGCGCGAAGACTAGCCTCGGCCACCACGCGACGCGGTTGGCTTTCGCCGCCAACCCGGCTAGGACGAGCCTCGGCGCCGCGGGCATGATGTAGTGGTAGCCTGGAAGCTTCCCAAGCTTCTCGTGCGGGTTCGATTCCCGCTGCCCGCTCCAGATTTTTTCTCTGCGCCCTTTCCCCTCGAAGGGGGAAGGGTCGGGGATGGGGGTGTTCACTGCGCCCGTCCGGAAGGGCCTAATAGGCAGCGCCCCTGGCGACCACCCTGACAATTCAGTGCGCGCACCCTCACCCCTGCCCCTCTCCCTTCGAGGGAGAGGGGTCTTGGGATGACGCCTACTTCACCACGTAGGCGATCAGGCGCGGGCCGGCGGCCGACAGCACATATTGCTTGCCGTCCAGCTTGTAGGTGATCGGCACCCCGAAGGCGACGGAGTCCGGGAACTCGTCGTGCCACAGGATGTCGCCGGTCTTGGCGTCGAAGGCGATGAAATTGCCCGACGGATCGCCCGTGAACAGCAGGCCGCCGGCGGTCGAGAGAACGCTCGGATTGTGCGAGTTCAGCGGGATGTTCAGGTCGGGATACTTGTGCTCCCAGGCGACCTTGCCGGTGACCGGATCGGACGCCCGCAGCGAGTTCGTGGTGTTGCCGAAGAAGGTCTCCCCGCTCCAGTAGAACATGCTCATGGTGTCGCTGACGTTGGCGTAGTGCAGGCCCGTCTGCGGGTCGAACGACTGCGCCTGGTAGTTCAGGTAGCCGTTCGAATTCGGCCACAGCAGGGCGCCGCCGCGCTGGATGGCCTTGTTCTGGTTCTTCTCCGGCGTGCCCGTCGAGCGCAGTTTTTCGAAGGCCCAGTTGGCCTTGCCCTGGGCGTTCAGCGTCAGGATGTGTTCGCCGGTCACCCGGTCGAGCGTGTACTGGTAGCCGTTGCGCGAAATCCAGGTGACCAGCTTGCGCGGTTTGCCGTCGACCGGCAGGTCCACGAACGTCATCGGCTGGTTGTTGTCGTAGTCGTGGTCGTCGTTCGGGGTGGCCTGGAAGTACCAGGCCATCTTGCCGGTGTCGGCGTCGAGCGCCAGCGTCGAGTCCGAGAACAGGTTGTCGCCCGGACGCGCGCGGCCGTCCTTGATCGGGGTCGGGTTGCCGGTGCCATAGATCAGCAGGTTGGTCTCTGGATCGTAGGACGGCGTCTGCCAGGCCGAGCCGTTGGAGACGGCGGCGGTTTCCTCCGACGGCCAGGTGTTGAAGCCGAACTCGCCTTCCTTCGGCGTGGTGTAGAAGATCCACTCCCGCTCGCCGGTGTTGACGTTGAGCGAGGCCAGGAAGCCGCGCGTCCGCGCACCGTCGCCGCCGGCGGTGACGTAGACGTGGTCGCGGACGACCAGCGGGGCCATCGGCAGGTTCGGACCGCCGTATTCCTTGGCCCACAGCTCCTTGCCGGTCTTGGCGTCCAGGGCGGTGATGCCGCTGTTGTACAGCACCAGCAGCTTGTCGCCGGCGATGGCGAAGCCGCGGTTCGACAGGCCGCCGCTCTGGCGGGCGACATAGTGCCAGATCTGCTTGCCGGTCTTGGCGTCCACCGCATAGGCGTTGATGCCGGCGGTGAAAAACAGCACGCCCGAGCGCGAGAGAATCCCCGAGTTGATCACCCCGGCGGCGTACTGCGAGCCTTGGCCGGTTTCACCCGGCTTCGCGGTCGGGTTGGCGACGGTGGCGAAGCGGCTGTTGGTGGCGACCGGAGGGTCGATGTCGCTGATCCAGGCGCGCTGCAGCCTGCCGACGTTGGCGACATTCACGTCGGCCAGGGTGCTGTAGTGATCGCCGCGATAGCTGCCGTGGTAGCTGAGCCACTCGTCGCCCGCCGGCTTGGCGAGGTCGGCCTGGGTCACCGGCTTGATCTTGGCGACCTTGTTGGGCCGGCCGCCGGTCTTCTGGGCGTTGGGCGGCAGGACGTCCTCGACCGCCGAGGCGGGAGCGGCTTGGACGAGCAGGAGCGCCAGCGCGGCCCCCGTCGCCAGGAAGGTGTTCTTCAGGCTCATTTCAGCGTCGCCAGGTAAGCGGTGATGTTGTGGATGTCGTTGTCCTGGTAGGTCTGCAGCAGGTCGAGGTGACCCTGCAGGCGGTCGACCAGCTCGACCTTCGGCTCGCCCTTGACGCGCGGGATGGTGGTCACCGCCCCGGCGGCGTCGCGGATCACCAGCTTGAAGTCCGAGACGCTGGTCAGGAAGCCGCTGACCTTGCGGCCGTCGGCGAAGACGGCGGTGGCCGTGACGTTGTTGTCCTTGCGCGGCGACCAGTTCTGCACGCGCGGCAGGATCCAGGTGTTCTGGAGTTCCTTCTCGGCTTTGTACTTGGTGGCGATGTGCGCCAGGTTGGCGGCGGGGCTGGTCTTGCCGTCTTCCACGGCGTGGCACGTGGAGCACTTGCCGGCCCCGTTGAAGTAGGCCTTTCCGGGCTTCGGATCGCCGACGACGATCGACAGATCCTGACCCGCGAGGGCGGCGGGGAGGGCGGCGCGGGCGGCCGCGGCGCCGGCGGCCCCGGTCGGAGCGGGCGCCGTGGGGGCCAGCGAACGAATCTTGGCCGACAGATCGGCGCCTTGCTCGGGCGTCAGGCCGGGGAAGGCCGGCATGCCCGTGTCCGGCTTACCGGCCAGCAGAAAGGTGTAGAGCGTACGGCCGCCGTCCGCCGTCTGGGCCAGCTTGGAGCGGGTCAGGTCGGCGGCGTTGTTGGCGCCGCCCGTGCCGAGCACCCCGTGGCAGACCGAACAGCTCTGCGACTTGAACAGCGCGTCGCCGCGGGCGACCGCGGCGGGATCAAGCGGCGCCGAGGCCGCCTGCTGCGCCGACGCCGATCCGGCGGCGAGCGCGGTGGAAAGCAGGACCGCCGTGGCGGCCACTCCGAAACGCATGGACGTCTCCCCTGGAAAGCATGCACCGGGCCCGACGCTGCGGCCGAGTCCCGGGCGCAATCTGAGCTTTCCCACAGGAAATGAAAGGGGGGGCGGCGCGAACCGCCCCCCGCCCGGCGGGGCCTAGAGGGGTCTGTCTTCGCAAAGCATGAGAGATGGCGCCGTTCCGCCGTTGAGGTTGGAGCGTAACCGCTGCAATAGTGATCGCATATAACAGCGCGCCCGCTTCGGGAGCGCGGGAGCGAGACCCCGTCGTTCGAGCCGGCGACGACGCGGGAAGGCAGTGGGGAGCGCCGATCGCCGGACGTCACGACCGCCGTGGAGCGCCTGCTCCACGACAGCGTCGCGGCGGGGAACCGATCTCAATCAAAAATCAGGCGGCCGTCGCGGACCATCGCCGCGCCGGCCGTCGCCGAATGGAAAGACAGGGAAGACAATGTCCTCGAACGCCAAAACCACCTCGGGCGTGGCCGTGAACCGCCGCGCGGCCCTCGGGCTCGCCGCCGCCACGGCCACCGTCGCCGTGACCCAGAGCGGGACGGCCCAGGCCGCCGCCGCCTCGCCGGGCAATCACGCCGGCGCCGCCGCCATCTCGACCCCGACCTCGGCGGTCGCCGCCACCAAGTACGGCAAGGTGCGCGGCTACGTCCGCAACGGGATCAACACCTTCAAGGGCATCCCCTACGGCGCCGACACCGGCGGCGCGAACCGCTGGCTGCCCGCCAAGGCGCCGGAGCCCTGGCAGGGCGAGCTGGCCTGCCTAACCTACGGCCCGGTGTGCCCGCACCCGGTGCGCGGCGACTGGGGCCGCAGCGAAGCCCAGTTCGTCTACGACTGGGACGACGGCTTCGAGCGCGAAGACATGCTGCGCGTCAACGTCTGGACCTCGGCCCTGACCGGCAAGAAGCCGGTGGTGGTGTGGATCCACGGCGGCGGCTACGCCTCGGGCTCGTCGCAGGAGCTGCCGTCCTACGACGGTGAGAACATGGCCAAGAAGGGCGTGGTGTTCGTCTCGCTGAACCACCGCCTGAACGCCCTCGGCTTCATGGACGTCTCGCAGATCGGCGGCGCGGCCTACAAGGACTCGGGCAACGTCGGCCTGACCGACCTGGTCTTCGCCCTGCAATGGGTGCGCGACAACATCGCGGCCTTCGGCGGCGACCCGAGCCGGGTGACGATCCAGGGGCAGTCGGGCGGCGGCTCGAAGGTGACCTGCCTGATGGCCATGCCGAGCGCCAAGGGCCTGTTCCACCGCGCCGTGGTCGAAAGCGGCGGCGGCGGCAACCTGCCGGACAGCGCCCTGCAGCAGCGCTACGCCGCGGCGATCATGACCGAGCTGGGCCTGGCGGCGAACGACATCGCCGGCCTGCAGAAGGTGCCGCACCAGCGCCTGCTGGCCGCCGGCCAGGCCGCCTCGCAGAAGGTCAACCCGCCGGTGAACGCCGGCGGTCCGATCGTGCTCGGCGCCGCGGCGGCGCCCCGCGCCGGCTTCGGCCCGACCTTCGATGGCGCGGTGTTCCCCGAGCGTCCGTGGGTGAACGGCGCCCCGGCCGCGTCGTCGGACGTGCCGCTGATGATCGGCTCGGTGCGGGAAGAGTCCTTCACCGTGCTGCCGCCGCTGACCGAGGCTCAGGTGGCCAATGACTTCAACACCATGTTCCCGGGCAAGGGCGCCCAGGTGCACGCGACGATGAAGGCCGCCTTCCCGAACACGCCGCCGACCGTGCTGAAGCAGACCGTCTCGGGCCTGCGCACGCGCGGCAACATGCTGCGTCTGGCCGACCTGAAAGCCAACGCCGGCGGCGCGCCGGTCTATCAGTACTGGTTCGTGTGGCAGCCGGTGACGGTGCTGGAAGGCCGCTCGGGCGCCTTCCACTGCCTGGACATCGCCTTCTTCTTCGACAACACCGCGCGCTGCGAGCAGGCGACCGGCAACACGCCCGCGGCCAAGGCCCTGGCGGCCAAGATGTCGACCGCCATCGTCAACTTCGCGACCACCGGCAACCCGAGCCAGCCGGGCCTCGCGTGGACGCCCTATACGGCGGCGAGCAAGGCCACCATGCTGTGGGACAACACCTCGCGCGTGGAAAACGGACCCTACGAAACGGCCCGCGCGGCCATTACCGCGTAAGGCCTCGCCGAGTTTGGAGCGCGGCGTCTAAACGCCGCCGCGCTCTAGACAGGGCGACCGGCGAAGCCTAGTGCGGAGGCTTCGTTATGTCCGATACCGGATTCTACTGTGATCCGCCGCGCACAGCTGTATACAGTTCGATGCAAAAATCCCGGGGCCGACGGCGCCGGGATTTTCTGTGCGTGCAACTCGCCGAAGGGGGCTGGACGCCTCTCAAAGGCTGAGCTTGATTGGGCCTAACGCCACGACCCGGGGCAATGAACCGAGAGCGCCCGAGCCAGGGCGCTTCAGCGAGGAACGTCTATGAGCGGCTCACACAGCTATATACGCGTACGCCTATTCCTGATGATGGCGCTTCAGCTCGCCATCTGGGGCGCCTGGGCGCCCAAGCTGTTCCCGTACATGGGCCTGCTCAACTTCACGGCCAACCAGCAGGCCCTGGTCGGCAGCTGCTGGGGCATCGCCGCCGTCGTTGGCATCTTCTTCTCGAACCAGTACGCCGACCGTAACTTCTCGGCCGAGAAGTTCCTGGCGGTCAGCAACCTGATCGGCGGCCTGGCCCTGATCGGCTGCGCCTTCACCACCAGCTTCCCGGCGTTCTTCGCCTGCTACATGATCTACAGCCTGTTCTACGTGCCGAGCCTTTCGGTGACAAACTCGCTGGCCTTCGCCAACCTGAAGGAGCCGGCCAAGCACTTCGGCACCATCCGCATGGGCGGCACCGTCGGCTGGGTGGTGGTCTCCTGGCCGTTCATCTTCCTGCTGAGCGGCACGCCGGACCTGGCGCACATCCGCTGGATCTTCATCGTCTCGGGCATCGTTTCGCTGGCGACCGCCGCCTACGCCCTGACCCTGCCGCACACTCCGCCGCGCCCGGCCGCCCCCGGCGTCGACGCCCTGGCCTGGCGCGAAGCGATCAAGCTGCTGGCCAAGCCCTTCGTGCTGATCCTGTTCATCGTCACCTTCATCGATAGCGTGATCCACAACGGCTACTTCGTGGTTTCGGACGCCTTCCTGACCAACCGCGTGGGCATCGCCGGCAACCTGTCGATGGTGGTGCTCAGCCTGGGCCAGATCGCCGAAGTCGGCACCATGGCGGTGCTGGGCGTGGTGCTGGCCAAGCTCGGCTGGCGCTGGACGATGATCGTGGGGATCCTCGGCCACGGCCTGCGGTTCCTGACGTTCGCCTTCATGGCCGACAGCGTGCCGACGATCATCGCCATACAGCTGATCCACGGCATCTGCTACGCCTTCTTCTTCGCCACGGTTTACATCTTCGTCGACGCGGCCTTCCCGAAGGATGTGCGGACCAGCGCCCAGGGCCTGTTCAACCTCCTGATCCTCGGCATCGGCAACGTGGTGGCCAGCTGGCTCTTCCCGCAACTGGTGGCCAAGTACACCATCGGCGGCACGGGCGCGGCCGGGGCGGTGACCAACGTCATCGACTATCAGAAGGTGTTCATGTGGCCGGTCGGCATGGCGGTGATCGGCATCATCCTGCTGGCCTTCTTCTTCAAGCCGCCGACCTCGCACCCGGTCGAAGGCGCGGAAGACGACGGGCGCGAACCCGTCGCCGCCCCGCACTGACAAGCTCGACCGCGTAGTCGAAACTGCTAAACGACCAAGGGCCGGCGGCGCACTGCGTCGCCGGCCCAAAGTTTGAGAATAAGAGTTCGGGAGAAACGCCGATGAACGTTCAACTCGGCCTGGTCGGCGACATCGGCGGCACCAACGCCCGCTTCGCCCTGGCGTCCTACCAAGGCGGCGTGCTGTCGCTGGAATCGCCCCGCTCCCTGCCCAACCGCGAATACGGCTCGCTGGACGCCGCCGCCGCCGCCTATCTGGCGGAAGTCGCGCCGAGCACCCGCCCGGAAACCGCCGTGCTGGCCGTCGCCGGCCCGGTGATCGACGGCTCGATCACCTTCACCAACCTGCACTGGTCGATCACCGAGGCGCAGTTCCGCCAGCGCCTGGGCCTGGAGGCGACTACCTTCATCAACGACTTCGAGGCCCTGGCCCACGCCTGCCCGCTGCTGACCGGCGAGGGGCAGACCATGCTGCTGGGGCCGAGCACGCCCGGCAAGACCAATGGCTCCATCGCGGTGATTGGGGCCGGCACCGGCACCGGCGTCTCCTCGCTGATCCGCAGCGGCGGCCAGTCGCTGGCGGCGCCGGGGGAGGGCGGCCACGTCGGCTTCGCCCCGACCGACGCCGTCGAGATCGAAATCCTTTCCGAGCTGACCGCGGAGTTCGGCCGCGTGTCGCTGGAACGCATCCTCTGCGGCCAGGGCATGGTCAATCTGCACAAGGTGCTGCGCCGCATCGACGGCCGCGAGGACAAGGCGGTGACCCCGGCCGACATCGTCGAGGCCGCCCGCAACGGCAGCGAAGGCGCCAAGGCGACGATCGACCGCTTCTGCGCCATCCTCGGCACGGCGGCCGGCGACCTGGCCCTGACGGTCGGCGCCCAGGGCGGCGTCTACATCGCCGGCGGCGTCGCCGCCCGGCTGAAGGACTTCCTGCCCGACAGCCCGTTCCGCACCCGCTTCGAGGACAAGGGCCGCTTCACCAACTACATGCGCGCCATTCCCACCCGCCTGGTGCTGACCGCCGACACGGCGTCGCTGTACGGCTCGGCCAAGGTGCTGCTGACCCAGAGCGACGTGTGGGATCCGGCGCAGACGGTGAGCGCGGCGCCGACGGCTTAGTTACCCCACCGAACCCCTCTCCCTCGAAGGGAGAGGGGCAGGGGTGAGGGTGCGTGCACGGCGTTGAAGGTCAGCACTGGGAGGCGCTGCCTCGCATACACTTCCCGAAGCGCCTCGCGAACACCCCCATCCCCGACCCTTCCCCCTTCGAGGGGGAAAGGAGCTATCAATTCACCCGCTTGGCCGCCCCCGGCAGGTGCAGGCTGAACTCGGGGATGTCGACGTCGAAGGTTTCGCCCTCGGCGTTGACCATCTGATAGGCGCCCTTCATCGCCCCGCTGGGCGTGCGCAGGGAGCAGAACGAGTTGTAGCGGAAGGCTTCCATGGGCCTCAGCTCGGGGGTTTCGTTGACCACGCCGGGGCCACGCACTTCTTCCAGCCGGTTGAGGGCGTCGGTGATCCGCCAGTAGCGCGAGACCAGGGTGACGGTCTCGCGGCCGTGGTTCTCGATCTCGATCAGATAGCCGAAGAGGAAGCGCGCGGACTCGGGGTCCGACTCCTCGGGCATGTAGCTGGGGGCGACGCGCACCAGGATGTCCCGGGTGCGCGCCTCATAGATTGCGGAGTCGACGCCCCGGCGGCGCCGGATCCGCCTCATTTCCCTTTCGCCGCGTCGAGGGCGCGGGCGATGTCGCGCGACAGGTCGACCACGTCCTCCAGCCCCACCGACAGGCGGATGACGCCCGGGGTGACGCCCACTTCCAGCCGCGCCTCCTCGGTCATCGACCGGTGGGTGGTGGTGGTCGGGTGGGTTGCCAGGGACTTGGCGTCGCCGACATTGTTGGAGATGTCGACGATCTCCAGGGCGTCGAGGAAGGCCCAGGCGGCGTCGCGGCTGCCGAGGTCGAGGGCGATCATGGTGCCGAAGCCGGTCATCTGGCGACGGGCCGCCTCGGCCTGCGGGAAGTCGGCGCGGCCGGGGTAGTAGACCCGCTTGGTCGCCGCGTGATCGCCGATCAGGTCGGCCAGCACGGCGGCGGTGGCCGTCTGGGCGCGCACCCGCACCTCCAGGGTCGTCAGGCCGTGGACCAGAACCCAGGAATTGAACGGCGAGATCGACGGGCCGGTGTGACGCAACAGGTCGCGATAGGCGCTGTCGATCAGCTCGGCGCTGGCCAGGATCGCCCCGCCCAGCACCCGGCCCTGACCGTCGATATGCTTGGTGGCGGAATAGATCACCACGTCGGCCCCCAGCTGCAGCGGCTTCTGGAAGATCGGGGTGGCGAAGACGTTGTCGACGATCACCTTGGCGCCGACCGCGTGCGCGGCCTCGGCCACGGCCGGAATGTCGGTGACCTCCAGCAGCGGGTTGGCCGGGCTCTCGATCAGCGCCACCTTGGTGTTCGGCCGCATGGCTGCGGACCACTGGGCGGTGTCGGCCGCGTCGACGAGGGTGACCTCGATGCCGTAACGCGGCGCCCACTGGCCGAGGATCCAGCGCGACGAGCCGAACAGGGCCTTCGCCGCCACGATGTGATCGCCGGCCGAGACCAGGCCGGTGACGGCGGTATGCACCGCCGCCATGCCGGACGCCGTGGCGCGGCAGGCCTCTGCCCCTTCGAGCAGGGCCAGGCGCTGTTCGAACATCGCCGTCGTCGGGTTGGCGTAGCGCGAATAGACGAAGCCGGGCTCCGTGCCTTCGAAACGCGCGTCGGCGGCGGCGGCGGTGTCGTAGGTGTAGCCCTGGGTCAGGTAGAGGGTTTCGGCGGTTTCGCCGTATTGGCTGCGCATCATGCCGCCCCGCACCAGTTGAGTGGCGGGGTTCCAGGTCTTGGGATCTTCGGCCATGTGCGTGCTCCGCAATCGGGCGCGCATGAAAGGGCTCAGGCGGCGCCGGTCAAGCCCGTTCGCGTTCACGAGGCGCTGAGCATGGGGTTACAACCTTGAATTGATGGGCGAATTATCCAGCCTGCGGCGTTTTGTGGAATGGTTGCCAGAACGCCGGTCGGCGATTTTGCGCTCGCCGGGAGACGTGATGTGTCTTCTGGAAGGAGTTCGACTTGGCCTACTACCGTCTCTATTTCCTCGACGTCGCCAGCCGCATCCGCGAGGTGATCGACATGGAGTGCGTCGATGACGCCGCCGCCCTGGCGCGGGTCGCTCCCTATGTCGGCAAGGGGCGGGCGATGGAGCTTTGGAACCAGGATCGCGTCGTCCGCAAGTTCGACGTCAGCGCCCGCGCCGCCTGATCGTCAGCTGAAGAGGCCGGGGAACGCTTGCCACGCGGCCTCGCTTGCGAGACTGTCCCGCGACGATGACCTCAGCGCCCACCGCAGGGATTCTGCCCTGCCAGTCCATCGAGGATCTGATCGCCCAAGGTGCGATCACCTCGCTCACTCCCTTCGACGCCAATCAGGTGCAGCCGGCCAGCCTCGACCTGCGCCTGGGCCAGCGCGTGTGGCGCGTGCGCGCCTCGTTCCTGCCGGGGGCGGGGCGCAGGGTGACCGACCGCCTGGCGGACGTGTCGATGCACGAGCTCGACCTCACCCAGGGAGCGGTGCTGGAGCGCGGCTGCGTCTACATCGCCGAGGTGCAGGAGCGGCTGAAGCTGCCGCCGGGGGTCTCGGCCCGGGGCAATCCGAAAAGCTCGACCGGGCGCGTCGACGTCTTCGTGCGCCTGCTGACCAACAACAGCCGGGCCTTCGACGATGTCGCCGCCGAGTATGACGGCCCGCTCTATATCGAGATCGCGCCGCAGACCTTTTCCGTGCTGGTGCGCACGGGCACGCGCCTGAACCAACTGCGGCTGAAGGTGGGCGAGCCGCCGCGACTCTCCACCCGCAATGTCGGGGTGGACCTTTCGAACGGCATGGCCGGCTTCCGGGCGCGCCGCCACGCCGGGGTGGTCGATCTGGACCATGTGGGCGGCCACGATCCGCGCGACTTCTGGGAGCCACTGGAGCCGCGGCGCGGCGAGCTGCTGCTCGATCCGGGCGAGTTCTACATCCTGGCCTCCAAGGACGACATCGAGATTCCGGCGATGGAAGCGGCGGAGATGACGCCGATCGACCCGTCCGTCGGCGAGTTCCGGGTGCATTATGCCGGCTTTTTCGACCCCGGCTTCGGGGTGGAGGAGACCGACAGCGTCGGCTCCAAGGGCGTGCTCGAGGTGCGCAGCCACGAGACGCCGTTCCTGCTGGAGGACGGCCAGACCGTCGCCCGCCTGGTCTATGAGCCGCTCACCGCCAAGCCCACGCGGCTCTACGGCGCGGACGGTTCGCACTATCTGCGCCAGGGCCTGAGGCTCTCGAAGCACTTCAAGGCCTGGTCCTGACCGCCTGATTTTCGGGCGCCGCCAACCCCGGGGCGAAGGGCGACCCTGCGCCGCATGGTGCGCTGCGGTAGCGACGCTAGACTTCCGACGCTTAGAACCACCGCGTCGGGACAACGGGGATGCGTCGGATCCGAGCGGCCCTGGCCGCCATCGCAGCACTGTCGGCGTTTTGCGCCCCCGCCCTGGCGACCGCCGCGCCGGCGATGTGGCGCGTGCGCGACGCCGACAGCGAAATCTACCTGTTCGGCACCATGCATGTGCTGCCGGCCGGCCTGAAATGGCGCACGCCGCTGTTCGACCAGGCCTACGCCAGGGCGGACGAAGTGTGGTTCGAGACCGACATGCGCGCGCCGCCGGCCGTCATCAGCGCCCTGATGACCAAGTACGGTGTCGATACCGACAAGCCCCTGACCGAGAAGCTGACCTCCAAGGGCCTGGACGACCTGATGCCGCTGCTCGACCGGCGCCGGGTGGCGATCGAACGTCTGGATCATCTGCGCCCCTGGGCGGCGGCGATGATGCTGTCGGTCGCCCCGATGGTGCAGAAGGGCGCCAGCGTCAGAACCGGCGCCGACGCCACGGTGACCCGCGCCGCCGCAGCCGAGGCCAAGCCGATCCGCACCTTCGAAACGCTGGAGGAGCAGATGCGGATGTTCGCCCAGATGCCGGAATCGGTGGAGGTGCAGTACCTCGAGGACGTCATTGCCGAGCAGGTGCGCCCGCCCAAGAATGGGGTGGCCCTGCAAAAGGCCTGGATCGACGGCGCGGTCGACAAGCTGGCGCCGCTGCTGGTCGAGGCCATGCGCCGCGACCGGCCGGCGCTCTATGACGTGCTGCTGAAGCGTCGCAACGCCGCCTGGGCGGACGTGCTCAGCGATCGGATGAAAGGCTCGGGCGTCGAGCTGGTGAACGTCGGCGCCCTGCACATGGTCGGCGACGACGGCCTGCCGGCGCTGATGGCCGCGCGCGGCTACGAGGTGGCGCGGGTTCAGTAACCCTGCCTCGCCCGTTTCGGTTGGCCGCAGGCGGCTTTCCGGCTAGAGCGGGACCATGCGCCTTCGCACCCTTGGCCTTGTTGTTATCGCGGTCCTGACCCTGGCGGCCTGCGGCCGTCGGCAGGCCGAGGAGAAGCCGCCCGAGCCGGGCGACACCGCCGTGGCGCGGGTCGACGGCAATGTGGTCTGGGCCTCGGACGTCAAGCGCGAGGCCGTCGCGCAGAAGATGATCGAGAAGGACGATCCGCTCGACATCCAGTCGTCCATGTTCCGTCGGATGTTGGACGAGGTGATCGACCAGCGTCTGCTGGCCGCCGAGGCGGTGAAGCGCGGGCTCGACAAGGATGTGGCGACGCAGCGCCAGTTGGCCGCCGCACGCGACCGGGTGCTGGGCGACGTGCTGGTCGACAGCGTGGTGCAGAAGGCGGTCAGCAACAACGCCATCCAGCAGCTCTACCAGGAGCAGTTGAAGCTGGCCCGCGAGTCCGACGAGTTCCGGGCGCGGCAGATCGTGGTCGCCAGCCAGGCCGACGCCGAGGCGATCAAGAAGCTGCTGCAGGCCGGCGGCTCATTCGAGGCCTTGGCGATGGAGCGTTCCACCGACGCCGCGACGCGTTTCAATGGCGGCGACCTCGGTTATTTCACCGCCGACGTGATGCCCGAGCCCTACGCCGCCGCCTTGGGCGCGGCCAAGCCGGGGGCGGTCGTCGGGCCCTTCCAGACCGAAGCCGGCTGGGTGCTGCTGAGAGTCGAGGACCGCCGCAAGGAAACCCCGCTGACCCTGGAGGCCGCGCGGCCGCAGATCGTGCGCTTCCTCACCTACGATCAGGTGCGCAACCTGCTGGAAAAGCTGCGCGGCGGAGCCAAGATCGAACCTTTGACCGGGGCCGGCCAAGATTTGCCCGGCGCGCCGCAAGAACCCGCATCCGCGCCGCCGGTCGCACCGGCGACGCCCCCAGCCGTTCCGGGGAAGAAATGAGCAAGACGCCGAAAGACAAGAGTTCCCCCAAGGCGCCGGTAAAGGGTTCCAAGCCTGTGGAGGCCGTGGGTCAGGCGGTTGGCCATGCGGTCGAACGCGCGCTCGAGCCCGTGGCCACGGCCCTGAAGCGCGCCACCGCCAAGAAGCCCGAGGCCGCGCCGGCCGCGCCGGCGCCCGCGTCCAAGCCGGCGACGCCAGGCAAGCCGGGGCTGGAGGTTTCGCCGCTGGCCGTGCCGTTCCCGACCATTCCGCCGGTGGCCGGCGTCGAGATCGCCATCGGCCGGGCCGGTTTCTACAAGCACCAGCGCGACGACCTCTTGCTGATGCGCTTCGCCGAGGGCTCCACCGCGGCCGGCGTCTTCACCCGCCACGGCATCGGCTCGGCGCCGGTGGACTGGTGCAAGAAGCATCTGGCCGCGTCCGGCGGCGAGGTGCGGGCCCTGGTGGTCAACGCCGGCTGCGCCAACAGCTTCACCGGCCGTCCCGGCGCCGACGCGGTGCGCCGCGTGGCCAACGCCGTCGGCAAGCGGTTCGACATCCGTCAGCGCGACGTGATGATGGCCTCGACCGGCGTGATCGGCGTGGTGCTGGACGATTCCAAGATCACCAGCGTGCTGCGCGAGGTGGAGCAGGGCCTGAACCCCGATCGCTGGGCCGACGCGGCGCGGGCGATCATGACCACCGACACCTTCCCCAAGGGCGCCTGCGCCGAGGCCATGATCGACGGCCATCCGGTGCGTATCGCGGGCATCTGCAAGGGCTCGGGCATGATCGCGCCCGACATGGCGACCATGCTGGCCTTCGTGGCCACCGACGCGGCCATTGCTCCGGCGGCGTTGCAGACCCTGGTCAGCCTCTACACCCGCTCGACCTTCAATGCGGTGACGGTGGACGGCGACCGCTCGACCAACGACACCCTGCTGCTGTTCGCCACCGGCCAGTCCGGCGCGCCGAAAATCCATCGGGCGGGCGACCGGCGCCTGGCCGACTTCCGCGAGAAGCTGGAGGCCGTGCTGCTCGACCTCGCCCTGCAACTGGTGCGGGACGGGGAGGGGGCGAGCAAGTTCGTCAAGGTGATCGTCAACGGCGCCGAGAGCCACGCCTCGGCCCGCAAGATCGCCCGCACGATCTGCGAGAGCCCGCTGGTCAAGACCGCTTTCGCCGGCGAGGACGCCAACTGGGGGCGGATCGTGATGGCGGTGGGCCGCGCCGACGAGCCGATCGATCGCGACAAGGTTTCCGTGAAGTTCGGGCCGCTCTACGCTGCCCATGACGGCATGGTCGCCGCCGACTACTCGGAAGAGAAGATGAGCGCCTACATGAAGAACGCCGAGCTGGAGGTCACCGTCGATGTCGGCGTCGGCCGCGCCTCGGCCACCATGTGGACCTGCGACCTGACCAAGCAGTACGTGGCGATCAACGGCGACTATCGCAGCTGATGACCGACGAGGCGGGCAAGCGCGGGGGCCGCATCGCCCTCATCGTGGTGACGGTGGTGCTGATCGCCGTGGCGGTGGGGGCCCTCGCGGCCTGGAAGCTGTCGCCGGGACTCTTCCAGAACAAGCAAAAGCAGGCCTGGGACGCCCGGGTCGGCGAAATCGAAGCCATCGATGCGGCCAAGGCGGCGGTTTCGACGCGCACGCCGACCGCGATCTCGCTCACCTTCGGCCAGGCGAGGGTCAACTGGGTCGGCGACGCGGCCGCTGTTTGCGGGACGGTGGACGTCGAGGAGGCCGAGGATTCGTTCGAGGGCCAGGAGCGCTTCGTCTACGTCGACGGCCAGGTGACCCTGGAGGAGGCCGACGGGACCGACGCGGTCAACCGGCAGTGGGACGCGGTCTGCAAGTCGATGTAGGGCGCGAAAAAGGGCGCCGGGCCCATGGCCCGACGCCCTTGATCGAGGTCTCGGAAACGCAATTCTAGTCGAGCGGAGTCCAGCGGGGCTCCGACGTCTGGCGACGACCCATGCCCTCGCCGACACGCGCCGGACCCGTCGGCTTGGCGCCGAAGGCGGGCTTGCCGTTGCGGGCCTGCTGGCCCTGACCTTGCGGACGACCGCCGCCCTGGCCCTGGGGCTTGCCGCCGCCCTGGCCGTTCCCCTGGCCGCCCTTGGCGCGCCGGCGACGAGCGCGGGTATTGCGCAGTTCGGACGGCACATCGTTGCGCGGATCGGCCTTGCGCTGAGCGCGGGCGTCGGGGCGGCGATTGCCGTCGGCGTCCCGCTCGGCGGGGACCAGCTTGTCGGCCACGGCCGCCATGGCCGCGAGGGCCTTGTCGTTGCGGCGGTCGAAGCGCGGGATGGTCTGGCGGGTGGTCTTCTCGATGTCCTTCAGCAGGTTGCGCTCGTCGTCCGAGCAGAAGCTGATGGCGACGCCGTCGTGGCCCTTGCGCGCGGTCCGGCCGATGCGGTGGACGTAGGCTTCCGGCACGTTCGGCAGCTCGAAATTGATGACGTGGCTGACCTGGTCGACGTCGATGCCGCGGGCGGCGATGTCGGTGGCCACCAGGGCGCGGACTTCGCCGGCCTTGAAGGCCGCCAAGGCCCGCTCGCGCTGGCCTTGCGACTTGTCGCCGTGGATGGCGGCGGCCTCGATGCCCGAGGCGACGAGGTATTTGGCCACCCGGTCGGCGCCGCGCTTGGTGCGGGTGAAGACGATGGTGCGCGAGAAGCTGTTGTCGGCGAACAATTCCGCCAGCAGCGGACGCTTGCGGTTGGCCTCGACGAACAGCAGGCGCTGCTCGATGCGCTCGACGGTGGTGGCCTGCGGCGCCACCGAGACCTTGACCGGGTCTTTCAGCAACTCGCCGGCCAGCTTGCCGATCTCGCCCGGCATGGTGGCCGAGAAGAACAGGTTCTGGCGGTTCTTGGTCATCTTGCTGACGATCTTGCGGATCGGCGGCAGGAAGCCGAGGTCGAGCATCTGGTCGGCTTCGTCGAGGACGAAGACCTCGGTCGAGCTGATGTCGATGCTCTTCTGCTCGATATGGTCGATCAGGCGGCCCGGGGTGGCGACGAGAACGTCGACGCCGGGGGCCAGGGCGCGCATCTGCGGGCCGTACTTCACGCCGCCGAACACGGTGGCGACGGTGACGCCCATGTGGCTGCCGTACGCCTTGAAGCTGTCGGCGATCTGGGTGGCCAGTTCACGGGTGGGAGCCAGCACCAGAACGCGGCAGCTGCGGCGTGGGGCAGGGCTGTGGATGGCGTTGAGGCGGTGGATGATCGGCAGGGCGAAGGCGGCGGTCTTGCCAGTGCCCGTCTGGGCGATGCCCAGCAGGTCCTTGCCTTCCAGAACGGCCGGAATGGCCTGGGCCTGGATCGGGGTGGGGGTGACGTAGCCTTTGTTGGCCAGGGCCGTGAGCAACGGCTTGGCGAGGCCAAGGTCGGAAAATTGGGTCACGAAGACTCTTTCGAAACATGCGCCGAGGGCGAGCGCTCGAATGCCTCGAGGCCCGCGAAAACGGCTTGGAGATGGGGAGCGCCCCGCGTGGCGGGCGATCGATGCGATCGTTTCAGGGCGCTCGACAGGCAGGTCCCGATAGAGACCTCACGCGGCTGGAGCGCCGATAGCGCCGCGAACGGCGCGGGACACATATCGATGCTGCGGTGCGGAAAGTCAAGGAATCGCTGGGGCGAAAGGGCTTGCTCCAACGCTCGTCATCCTGAGCAGGCCGCAGAAGCGGCCGTGTCGAAGGACGCACGGCGGCGATTCATTGCGTCCTTCGACACGCAGCCTGCGGCCGCTGCTCAGGATGACGTATGGGGTTAGACACGCTACTCCCACCCCATGAGCAAGCTTCTCCTCGTGGCCGCCGCGGCCCTGGTCGATGTCGATGGGCGGGTGCTGATCTGCAAGCGGCCGGCGGGCAAGCAGCTGGCCGGGTTGTGGGAGTTTCCAGGCGGAAAGGTCGAGGCGGGCGAGACCCCGGAGGCCTGTCTGATCCGGGAGTTGGAGGAGGAGCTGGGCATCCGCGTGGCCAAGGCCTGCCTCGCGGCCTCGGTCTTCGCCTCTCACGCTTATGAGGATTTTCATCTTCTGATGCCCCTTTACCTGTGCCGCCGCTGGGAGGGTCTAGTGGAGGCGAGGGAACACGAGGCGCTGGCGTGGGTGAAACCGGAAAAGCTCGCCGACTACCCGATGCCGCCGGCGGATTTGCCGCTGGTCGCCTGGCTGCGCGACATCTTGTAGTCGCCTTCGCGCGCGATCAGCGTGGTGCCACCGCCATCGAGTATGGCTTGATTATCAGCCTCATCTTCCTGGCGGTCGTCGGCTCTTACGGCCTGTTCGCCGGCAACTTCTCGAACATCATGGACAAGGTGAGCGACGCCATCGGCACGGCGATAGGCGGCGCCTAAGCTTCTAGCCGCCGTGGCCGAAGCTGCGGCCGCCTCCGAACCCGCCTCTCGAGACCACGGACGTGCGGGTCTGCATGCGCGGCGGCGCCTGGCGGATCGCGCTGGGCGGGTCGATGCCGTCGCGGGCGATGACCGTGCGGCCGCTGCTGTAGTCGCGGCCGATGGAGCGGCCCCAGCCGGTGTAGTAACCGCCGCCACCGTACCCGTCGTCCCGCCGCTGATAGAGGCCGGTTCCGCGATAGCCGCCGCCGTTAAGCATCTGGCCGACCACGAAGCCGGCGAGCAGGGGCGTGAAGAAGCTGCCGCCATTCGCGGCGCTGCGCGGCACGCAGTTACCCGCGCCGTAGACGTCTTCGCAGGTCGAGCGTTCGTCGTAGCGCGGCGCGTTTGTCGCGTCGTCCTTCTGGGCGGCGGCGAAGGCGGTGTCGCATTCGGCGTCGGGGATTTCGTTGGCCGTCTTGCAGGCGTCGAGGCTGCGGTAGGCGAAAGCCTCGACCTGATCGCGGGCCGCTGACTGGCCCTGGTCCCACGATTGATCGCAGCCGGCCGCCGAAATGCTGGCGGCGCCGACCAGCATCGTGGTGAGACCAATGCGGGATGAGCGTTTGCGCGGGTTGGTCATCGGCTCAGTCCGTCATGCAGGCGGCGTTGAGCAGGCCGACCGCGATGGCGATGGAGGCGATGTAGACGCCGACCGCCACCTCATTGGCCTCGATGCGCGCCTTCAGATCGGGCAGGGCGACCAGGCGGGTGAGCCAGAAGGCGGCGATCTGGATGACGCCGGCCAGCGTCGCCCAGGCCGCGAACTCCACGAGGCTGACCGTGTGGGCCAGGGCCGAGGCGAGGGGCAGCACATAGCCGATGATGGCCCCGCCCAGCGCGATGGCGGCGGCGACGTTGCCCTGCCGGATCAGGTCGCGTTCCTTGTAGGGCGTGGCCCACTGGTAGATGACCTTGAAGGCGAGGGTGAACAGGCCGGCCACGACGAAGGCCAGCAGGAAGGCCAGGGCCCCGGTCTTGAATCCCATGAAGTCGAACATCTCGTCCTCTAGGCTTTGAACTCGCCCACCGACAGCGGCAGGCCGATCATGATGTCGTGCGTCAGGTCGCCCTTCTCAGGCTCGACGGTGACGGCGAGCAGCAGTTCGCGCCCCTCCTGCGGCAGGTCGCGGGCGAACAGCATGCTGGTCTGGTAGAGGCGGGCGTAGGGCGTCTCGCTGGCGCGGTCGTCGAACACCTGTTCCCAGAACGTCACCGGGGCCTGTTCGGCGGCGTCGAGACCGAACCAGAAGCGATCGTAGAACGGCAGGCCCTCGGCGGTGAAGGCGCGGGCGCGCAGGCGGTCGGCCCAGGCCCGGCGCGCGGCGCCGTCGGCCGGATAGTCGCTCGACCACGGGGTGAAGAGGGTGAAGTCGTTGGCGGTGAGGCCCTCGCGGTCGTCGGAGACCGCCTGCAGCATCACGTGGTCGTCGGTATAGAAACGATGCACGAAGGCGCCGTCGTCCAGCGCGATCAGGCCCTGGGCGGTGATGGTCAGGGCGTCGCGGTCGAGGGTGAAGCGGGTCTCGCCGCGAAAGCGCCGCCAGGCCAGGGGATCGAGCACGACGGATCGGCCGATGGTGACGTTGCGCACCGTCGGCAGCGTCGCCGACGGCTCGCGGGACGCGCCCCGGCCGAACAATCTGTCAAACATCGGCGCCAGTCTCCCTGGTATGCGTGGCCCCTGGCGCGGTGCGACGCCGGTGCAGGGTTTCGCCTGCGGGGCCCCTTGTCAAGCGTTCATGGTATGCCATACATGTTACGCATGGCCGGACCGAAAAAGACGGCGTTGGAGCGCACCCGCGCCTGGCGCCTCGCCCGCAAGGAGGCGGGCTTCGTGAAGATCGAGGTGTGGGCGCCGGCCGCCTGCAAGGACGACATCAACGCCGCCGTCCGGGCCATCGTCTTCGACTCCGCGCGCGGGCCCCGGCTCGGCGCCAACCCCAATCCGCCAGAGGGCGTCAGACACATGGATGCGACGATCGACACCGCTTGGACCATTCCGAGCCTCCAGGAGGCGCTGGCCGCCAGCGCCCTGGTGCGGGAAGACGAGCTGACCGCGGCGGTGGTGCAGGGCGCCGAGCCGGTGCTGCTGGTCACCATGCACGAGTTCGGCGACCTGCCGGTCTATATCAGCGCGGGGCCGGGCCAGATGGTGGTCTCGGCGATCCTGTGGCCGTGCGACGAGCAGACCGACCGCGCCGCCTTCAACGACTTCCTGCTGCGCGCCCAGAAGCTGCTGCCGCTGTCGAACTTCGCGATCACCACGGTCGAGGGCCGCGACTACTACGAGCTGATGGGCGAGATCTCGTCCAAGACCACCCTGCAGACCATCATCATCGAACTGCGCACCCTGGCGGAGAACGCCATCGCCGCCGCCGGCGACCTGCGCGAGTCGTTCGAAGCCCAGGCCGGCAAGGCCGCCTGATCAGACCGGAGAGAAGACGATGTCCATGTGGAGCAAACTCTCCGCCCTGTTTCGCGGCACGGCCCATGAGGGCGCCCAGGCGCTGGTCGACGCCAACGCCCTGAAGATCCTCGACCAGGAAATCCGCGACGCCGACACCGCCCAGGGCAAGGCCCGCGACGAGATGGCCAAGCTGGTCGCCCGTCGCCGGGGCCTGGAGACCGAGGCCGTGCAACTGGCCGAGCAGGCCCGCAAGTACGAAAGCTCGGCGCGCGCCGCCCTCGCCAAGGGCGACCAGACCCTGGCGCTGGAAGTGGCCCAGCGCATCGCCGACCTCGAAGCCGACGCCACCCAGAAGGGCGGCCAGGTCAATGAACTGCGCGCCGCCGAGGACCGCCTGCGCCAGGTCATCGCCCAGACAGACACCAAGATCGAGGCCCTGCGCCGCGAGATCGAGGTGGTGAAGGTCAATGACAGCGTCCAGAAAGCGCAGTCGGCGGTGATCGCCCGCTCGGGCGGGGCCAGCGGCACGCTCGGCTCGGCGGCCGACAGCCTGAAGCGCATCAAGGAGCGTCAGGCGGTGCGCGAGGAGCAGTTCCGCATCCACCAGGAGACCGACGACCGTCGCACGGGCGCCGATCTGGACGCCAAGCTGCAGGCGGCCGGCATCCTGCCCGGCCACTCCGGCGCCGCCGACGTGCTCGCCCGCCTGTCGGCTCCGTCGCAGGAGCCCCTGTCCATCGAGGCGCCGCGCGCGGCCATTGAGGACAGGACGGCGGTTCCGCGGAGCGGCTCCTCCAACTGATGCGCCGCATCTCGCTCAAGCCTCGGTCCGGCTGGAAGTCGAAGGCCGAGGCGGTCGGCTTCACCTGGCATCATGCCGACGGCCGTCTCTACTGGGACGAGCGGGCGGCCTACGCCTTCTCGCTGGCCCAGGTGGAGGACCATCTGGAGGCGGCGACCGTCGCGCTCCTGGCGCTGTGCCTGGAGCTGGTCGCCGAGGTGGTCGAGAGCGACGCCCTGATGGCGCGGCTGGCGATTCCGGAGGCGTCGCGCGACCTCGTGGCCGCCTCGTGGCGCAACCGCGAGCCCTCGCTCTACGGCCGAATGGACTTCCGCTACGACGGCGCCGGCCCGCCTAAGCTCTATGAGTACAACGCCGACACCCCGACCAGCCTCTACGAGGCGGCGGTGTTCCAGTGGCTGTGGCTGGAGGACATGATCGCCTCCGGGGCCCTGCCGGCCGGGACCGACCAGTTCAACATCCTCTACGACGCCCTCATCGCCCGCTTCCGCGCGATCTTCCCGCGGGGCGGCTTCGTGCATTTCGCCAGCGACGCCGACTTCGTCGAGGACCGCCAGACGGTGCGCTTCCTCGAGGACCTGGCCGGGCAGGCGGGCCTGGAGCCGAAGTTCGTGCCGCTGAAGGACATCGGTCTAGACGCCGACGGCCGGTTCGTCGACCAGGACGACTACATCGTCGGAGCGATGTTCAAGCTGCACCCCTGGGAAGAGATGTTGCGCGAGCCCTACGCCGAGCACCTGGCCGGCAGTCGCGCGCTGTTCCTCGAGCCGGCCTGGAAGGCGGTGCTGTCCAACAAGGGGCTGCTGCCGCTGCTCTGGCAGCGCCACGCGGGCCATCCGAACCTCATTGAATCCTATTTCGACGACGATCCGCGCGCCGACAGCCTGGGCTCGTCCTTCGCGCGCAAGCCGCTGTTCAGCCGCGAGGGCGCAAATGTGGAGCTGTGGCGGCGCGGCCGGCGCGGCTCGGTGCTCGACCAGGGCTACGGCGGCGAGGGCTGGGTGCGGCAGGCCTATCTGCCGCCGCCGAAGTTCGGAGCCAACTATCCGGTGATCGGCTCGTGGGTGGTCGGCGACGAGCCGGCGGGGATTGGCGTGCGCGAGGATCGCAGCCGCGTGACCCGCGACCGCTCGCGGTTTGTGCCGCATATAATCGAGGGCTGAGGCCGGGGGCTTGCGAGCGCTGAGCCCTGCGGCCATGCTTGCTGGATGGACAGCTTGCCGATGCTCGCCAGCCTGAAGCTGCGGGGAGACGACGACGTCGATCTTCGCGAGGAGATCGAGGCCGCTTTCAACGTGCAGTTCGGCCAAACGCCGCAGGGCTGGACAACGGTGGGTGATGTCGAGACGGCTCTGTTGGGCCGCTTCCCCTACGATGAGGTGCAGGGCGGTTGCGCCAGCCAGATGGCGTTCTATCGCCTCCGGGTCTGGCTGAGAAGCCAGCCTGGGGTCGCGCGCGATATCAGGCCTTCTATGCGCCTCGGCGATATGACTCGACTAAGCCGCCGCGCCCTGGGGATTGGTTTGAAGCGCGACACCGGTCTGCGTTCGGGGTTCCCGGCGTCGAGGCTCGCTGCGTGCGGTTACGTTGCGGTGTTGGCCGGGATACCAGCGATGGCGTTTGCGCTTCACCTCCATTGGTTGGCGCTATCTGCGATCCCACTGGCGTATTTCATCGGCCGCCTAGACCCGGGGCGTTATGGGCCGATGACCGTGGGCGAATTTGCGCGCGAATTGGCTCGTCTGAACCCTGGCAAGCTGATGGATCAGGGCGCCGACCGGCGGCCAGCGCGAATTTGGTCGCAGCTGACGGAAACGATTGCACGGGTAATTGACGTCGATCCGGCGCGCATAAGCCGCCAGACACGGTTCTTCGCCTAACCCCCCGAGGCCTTGCGGCGGTCGGTGACGAAGCCGCCTTCGCCGTGCTTGCCGACGCTCTCCCAGCGGCCTTCCTCGGCCTTGTGGATATATTGCTCGGCGACGAGCCAGGCTTTGACCGGACGCAGGCAGGCGAGGCAGCCGCCGACCATGGCGGTCATGGCGACGACCAGTTGCAGCACGATGGACGGCTGGGCGACGACCGCCCACCAGGCCCACAGGGCCGTGACCACGACGCCGACGCCGCTCATCACGAAGAAGGCGGGGCCGTCCGCCGGCTCGGCGAAACCGTAGTCCAGACCGCATTGATCGCAGGCCGGAGCCAGCTTGAGGAAGCCCGAGAACAGCTTGCCCTCGCCGCAGCGCGGGCAGCGGCATCTCAGGCCGGTGCTGAGGGTGGAGAGCGGCGGATAGGTCATGGTGCGTCCCTACAATCGCGCTTGAATACATACAATCTGCCTATAATGTATGGATCATTCGCGGCGAGGGCAAGATGGGACGTGATGATCTCGGCCTGGGGTGGGTCGAGCGCGCGCGGGGCGCGTCCGGCCCGATCTATCTGGCGCTGGCTGACGCCCTGGAGGCGGCGATCCAGGGCGGAGAGCTGCAACCCGGCGACCGCCTGCCGCCGCAGCGCACGGTGGCCGAGCGGCTGGGCGTCGACTTCACCACCGTGACCCGCGCCTACGGCCTGGCGCGCGAGCGCGGGCTGCTGGAAGGCGCGGTCGGGCGGGGCAGCTTCGTGCGGGCGCGCGGCGAGGATGACGAGGTGGGCCTTGTCGATCTGTCGATGAACCTGCCGCCCCCGCCGGAGGGCGTCTCCCTGGCCGAACTTCTGGCCGAAACGACGGGCTCGATCCTGCGGCGGGCCGATGTTGCGACCCTGATGGCCTATCACCCTGGGGCCGGGACAGCCTCGCAGCGCGCGGCCGGGACGGCCTGGTGCGCTCCGGTGGTCGGCTCGGTTCCGCCTGAGCGGATTCTGGTGGCCGCCGGAGCCCAGGCCGCGCTGGCGGCGACCCTGGCGACGCTTTGCCGCCACGGCGAGGCGGTCGCCTGCGAGCCGCTGGTCTATCCGGGTCTGAAGACCTCGGCCCGGCAGCTCGGCCTGCGCCTGGTTCCCTGCGCCGCAGACGGCGAGGGGCTGCGGCCGGACGCGTTCGAGGCGCTGTGCCGCGCGGCGCCGCCGGCCGCCGTTTACCTGACCCCCTCCATGCAGAACCCGACCGCGACGACGATGGGGGAGGCGCGTCGCCGCCGCGTCGCGGAGATCGCCCGTCGCCATGACGTCTGGATCATCGAGGACGACCCCTACAGCCTGCTGCTGGACGCCCCGCCGCCGGCTCTGGCCGCCCTGGCCCCCGACCGCACGGTGCACATCGCCACCACCGCCAAGACCCTGTCGCCGGGCCTGCGGATCGCCTTTGTCGCCGCGCCCGAGGCGGTGGCCGGGCGGCTGGCGGAGGGGCTGCGCGGCTTCTCGCTGATGGCCTCGCCCCTGGCGGCGGCCGTGCTGACCCGCTGGATTCGCGAGGGGCAGGCCGAGGCGATCCTGGCCGGCGTGCGCCGCGAGGCGCGGGCGCGGCGGGCCCTGGCGGCGGAGATTCTGCCTCAGGGGACGGGCGAGACGACCAGCCTGCATGTCTGGGCGCCGGCCCCCGCGAGGCTGGGCGGCGAACGGCTGCGCGCGGCGGCGGCGGCGCGGGGTCTGTCCCTGATGCCGGCGGAAGCCTTCGCGGTCGGCGGCGCGTGGAGCAACGGCCTGCGGATATCGCTGGGCGCGCCGCGCAGCCGGGCGGTGCTGAGCAAGGCCCTGGCGGCGACGGCCGCCCTGCTGCGCGAGGCGAGCTAGGCGAAGGCTTCCGAGTCGAGCGTCCAAGTGGTGACGGGCGTGAGGGGGTGGAAGCCCAGCGCCTGCAGGATCGGCCGGCTGGTCTCGCGCGCCTCGGTGGCGAGGTAGCGGGCGCCGGCCTCGCGGGCGACGGCGGCGCGGGCCGCGGTCAGCCCCCGATACAGGCCCTTGCCCCGATGGTCCGGAGCGACGCCGCCGCCGTAGAGGCCGGCGAACGGCATGCCGTCCATGACTTCGACCCGGCCCGAGGCGACCGGGTAGCCGTCGACATAGGCGGTGAACAGGTTGAAGCCGGGCGTGCCGAGCCGTGGGGCGAAGGCCTTGCGTTGCCAGTCGGCCGCGCGGCCGAAGGCGAGCTCGGAGGCTCGGATCGCCTCCTCCAGGTCGTCGGCCGATTCCACGCGGTGGATGTAGGCGTCGCCGGGGGCGATGTCCGCGTCGGCGAGATCGAGCACCATCAGGGTGGCCGGCGGATCGGCGACGAAGCCTTCGGCGGCCAGGTGCTGCGGCAGGTCGACCGGGGCGTCGTGACCATAGACGCGCCACATCAGGGCGGCGGCGTTGTCGCGGGCCCAGCCGGCCTCGCGGGCGACGGCGGCCTCGGGCGATTGGCCGGCCAGGTCCCAGGCGGTGATCAGGTTGAACGGGCCGACGATGCGGGTGACGCCTTCGTGGGTCTCGACCGACAGGCCGGGAACGACAGGGGGATTGGCGCGGACGGCGACGTCGTAGAGGGCGAGGACTTCGGCGGCGTTCATTCGGTCGGATTCGCCCCAGGATCGCGTAGTTTGGAAGGATTGAGCGCATCGGCCAGGCGCATCTTGGCGCTGCCCGGCTTCAGTGGCTTCTGCTGGCTCTCGTGCGGCGCCCAGCCGGTGACGGTGACGATCTCGAAGGTGGCCGGCACGCGGCCGTCCGGTTCCGCGAAGCGCTCGACATAGATCTCCAGCGCCCGGCCGAGCAGGCGGCGGGTCATGGCGGCGCGCGGGCGCTCGAACAACACATTGGTCTCGCCCATGGCCCGCAGGTCCTGCATCAGCCTGAGCGGATGGGCGTAGCGCACCTTGACCTTGTCGGTGTCGGCCACGGGCAATGCAAACCCGGCTCTTTGCAGGAGCGCGGCGGCGTCGAAGGCGTCGGCGAAGGGCGAGACGCGCGGGCTGGCCCCGCCGGTCACCTCGGCCTCGGCGGCGAGCAGGCTCTGGCGCAGTTCCGTGAGGGTCGAGCCGCCGAGCAGGGCGGCGAGGAACAGGCCGTCTGGCCTCAGGGCGCGGCGGGCCTGCACCAGCGCGCCGACGAGATCGTTGGTCCAGTGCAGGGCGAGGCTGGAGACCACGAGGTCGAGACTCTGTTCGGCGAAGGGCAGGCGCTCCTCGTCGGCGACGAGGCGCAGGCCGCCGCGGCCCGCGACCATGGCCCCCGAGAGATCGGTTTCGATCAGGATTCCGACGCGGGCCGCCGCGTCGCTGGCCGCCAGGGCGCGGGCGAAGCCGCCGGTGCGCGCGCCGAGGTCGACGGCGACGGGAAAGTCGCGCAGGATCGCTTCCAGCCGGCGCACCAGGTCCTCGGCGGCGCGGGCCTTGAGGAACTCGGCGGCGCCGTAGAGCGGGGCGGCCCGGTCCAGGCGGCGCCGGTGCAGGGCGCGGTCGAAGAGCAGGGGAGGGGCGTTGGACATTCCATCGGGATATGGCGCTCGCCGCGCCTTATGGAAAGCGGGACCGCGCCTGACCGGCGCCGCGCGGCGTCTGCTCGACGTGGTTTTGCCGCCGACGGCGCTGGACGGCGATGTCCGGTCGCTGAGCGGCGGGCTTTCGGCGGGCGGCTGGAGCAAGATCGTGTTCATCGCCGACCCGGCCTGCGACGGCTGCGGCGCGCCCTTCGAGCACGATCAGGCCCTGGCCGGCGCCGAGGCCGCGCGCTGCGCCGCCTGCCTCGCCAAGCCCCGCGCCTTCGCCCGGGCGCGGGCCGCCTGCCTCTACGACGACGCCAGCCGCGACCTGATCCTGCAGTTCAAGCGGGCCGACCGCACCGACCTCTCGCGCCTGTTCGCCCGTTGGCTGGCGCGCGCCGCCGCCCCGATGCTGGAAGAGTGCGACGCGGTCGCTCCCGTGCCGCTGCATCCCTCGCGGCTGCTGTCGCGGCGCTACAACCAGGCGGCCGAACTGGCGCGGCCCCTGGCCGGCCTCGGCGGCCTCGCCTACCTGCCCGACGCCCTGGTGCGGAAGAAGGCGACCGACAGCCAGGGCGGCAAGTCCGGCTCCGGGCGGCGGCGCAACGTGGCCGGGGCCTTCGAGGTCCCGCCGGCGCGGGCCAGGGCGGTGGCGGGAAAGCGCATCCTGCTGGTCGACGACGTGCTGACCACCGGGGCCACGGCCGAGGGCTGCGCGCGGGCCTTGCTGGCCGCCGGCGCCGTTCAGGTGAACCTCGTTGTGGTGGCGCGGGTTAAAGAAGCCTCGTCCGGCGCTATATGAGGCGCTGAAGCTTCGCGTCACGGATTCCATGGCCCACGTCACCATCTACACCCGACCCTTCTGCGGCTACTGCGCCCGCGCCCTGAAATTGCTCAGCGACAAGGGGGCCGACTTCACCGAGATCGAGGCCGGCATGGACCCCGAGAAGAAGCGCGAGATGATCGAGCGCTCAGGCGGCGGCGTGACGTTCCCGCAGATCTTCATCGGCGAGAAGCACATCGGGGGCAGCGACGACATGATGATGCTGGAACGCCAGGGCAAGCTGGACGCGCTGCTGGCGGGCTGAGCCGCTACTCGCGTCGCGGTGAGTTGCGTTCCCGCGCTAAATCCTCATGTTCCCGGCCATGCCTCTCCGCGTCGGCCTGATCCAGCTTCGCACTCCCGCCACCCACGAGGCGGCGCTCGCCCATGTGCTGCCCTTGGTGCGCCAGGCGGCGGCCGAGGGCGCCAGGCTGATCCTGACGCCGGAGTGCACGAACATCGTGCAGAAGGATCGCTCGAAGCTGGCGCTGCTTTCGCTGGAGGACGATCCGGTGGTGCGGGGCCTGCGGGCCGAGGCCAAGGCGCTGGGCGTCTATCTGTTGATCGGCTCGGCCCTGGTGCGGCGGGACGACGGCAAGGCGGCCAATCGCGAAATCCTGGTCGGGCCGGACGGCGAAATCCTCGCGACCTACGACAAGATGCACATGTTCGACGTCGACCTGCCGAACGGCGAGACGGCGCGCGAAAGCGAGGTCTATCAGCCGGGCGACCGGGCTGTGGTGGCCGAAGCCGCCCCCGCCGTGAAGCTGGGCTTGACCATCTGCTACGATCTGCGCTTCCCCGCCCTGCACCGCGCCCTGGCCCTGGCCGGAGCGGAGATCATCACCGTTCCCGCCGCCTTCACCCGCCCCACCGGCGAGGCGCATTGGCATGTGCTGCTGCGGGCCCGCGCCATTGAGACCGGCAGCTTCGTGCTGGCCGCCGCCCAGGGCGGCTTCCACGAGGACGGTCGCGGCACCTACGGCCATTCGCTGGTGGTGGGGCCGTGGGGCAAGGTGGTCGCCGAACTGGATCACGACGAGCCGGGGGTGCTGATCGCCGACCTCGATCTCTCCGAAGCGGCCAAGGCTCGCGCCGCCATCCCGGCCCTGAAGAACGCCCGCGCCTTCGAAGCCCCGACTCCGCTGGCGTCATGATCAAGTACGCCCTGACCTGCGAGCACGACCACGCCTTCGAAGGCTGGTTCGGCGCCTCGGCCGACTATGACGACCAGGCGGCGCGCGGGCTGCTGGAATGCCCGGTCTGCGCCTCCAAGGCGGTGCGCAAGCAGATCATGGCGCCGGCCGTGAGCGGCACGAAGGCGCAAGCTTCGCCCGAAGCGGCGGCCAAGGCGCATGAGATGATGATGCAGGCCGCGACCCAGGTGCGTGAGCACGTGGAGGCGAATTTCGACTATATGGGCGACGCCTTCGCGCGGGAGGCCCGCGCCATCCACGAAGGCAGGTCGGAGGAGCGCGGCATCTATGGCGAGGCGACGCCCGCCGAGGTGAAGGCGCTGCACGAAGACGGTGTTAAGGTGGCCGCCTTGCCGCCGGCGCCGCTGAGGAAGTCACGGATCAATTAGGCGCGCGCCGCATTTTCGCCCCACGGGCGAGCGACGCGGATCATCGGTTTTGGTAGCGTACAGGTGAGAAACGATGCTGTTTCTGGACGTAGCGGGAGCCCACGGCGGGCCCTATCGGTTTCAACAAGTGCCTGAGGGCGCGAAGGTTTCCGTCATGGGCGGTGAGTTCCTCTACGTGAAGGCGGAGGATCGCCAGTGGGCGATCGTCTTCGCTTCGGAGAGCAACAACCTGGCCGACGACGCCCGCACCCGGTGGGACGAGGCGGTGAAGACCCATGGCGTGAACCGCCTCTACACCCGCCTGAACGTCGCGGCCTCGGCGCGCGACTCCGAGCTTTCGGACATCGTGGCGCACTACGATCCGCCGATGAACCGCCGAGGCTGAGCAAGCTCGGCTAGAACGCGCGGGCCGAGGAGAACGTTCTGGGAGCCGAAAGGTGATCCCATGAAGACCCGTTCGCTCCTGATCGCCGCCCTGATCGTCTTTCCCCTGGTCGCCGCCTGCGGCGCCTCCGGCCGCGCCTCGCTCGGGTCGCGCGCCGGTTTGATGGCGGGAGCCGCCGTCGCGGGGCCGCCCGGCGCCATGGCGGGATCTGCGCTCGGCGCCGGGCTCGGGGCTTTGTCGACCAAGGCCAAGCCGGTGACGGTGTTGGGCGCCGCCGCGGGCGGGGCCATCGGGCCGATGGGGGCCAGCCTCGGCGCGACGGGCGGCCAGATGGTCGACACGCACCTTGAGAAGAAGCAGCTCGAGCACGACAAGAAGGCGGCCGAGACGCGGATCGCGGCCGAAGAGGCCGCGTCGGCCACGGCGAACGCCGTTGCGGCCGATGTTTCGGCCACGGTCTCAAGTGAAGACACGAGCGGCGCCCGGCCAGAGCCGGCGCCGCTCGCCATTCCGCCGGTTCCTAACGAATAGCCGCGTCAGGCATGGCGAAGCTGAGCTTCGGGCTCTGCGGCATGCGGTCGGGCAGGGCGCCGGTGGTCGTCTGCAGGCGCAACAGCTCGGCCTTCAGTTCGTTCTGCTTGGCGGCGAACTCCGGCTTGTCGATCAGGTTGTTCATCTCGCGGCTGTCGGCCGTGAGGTTGTAGAGTTCGGCCTTCTCGGTGTCCGGCGCCGAGCCGCCGTTCGGATAGTGGATGTAGATCCAGTCGTCGGTCCGCACAGCCCGCACGTTCGGGGTGTAGGGGAACTCCTTCTCGAAATTGTACTGGTAGTAGATCGACTTGCGCCAATCCGCCGGCGGGGTCGCTCCGAACAGCGGCCTGGCGGAGTCGCCCTGCATCGGCGGCGCCCCGGCCAGGGGGGGAACGTTCGTCAGGTCGAGCAGGGTCGGAGCGAGGTCCATGTTCATGACCATCGGCTTGACCACCGTGCCCGCCTTGATCGCCGGCGGATAGCGCATCAGCATCGGGATGCGGATGCTTTCCTCCCAGGCGGTGCGCTTGTCGATCGAGGCGTGCTCGCCGAGCAGGAAGCCATTGTCGCCGGCCACGACGATGATGGTGTTGTCGAGCTCGCCCATCTCCTGCAGGGCCGCATAGATGGCGCCGACGCTGTCATCCACCGACAGGATGGTGCCGTAGTAGCCGCGGATGAAGTCGCCGAAGTCCTTCATCTCGTAGAGCGGGCCGTCGATGCCGTGCCAGGTGGCGACGCGCTTCTTCACCCAGTCCGGCGTGCCCTCGTTGATCAGGGTGTCGAGCGCCGGCTTCTCGATGTCCAGGTCGTCGAAGACGTGCTGGTACTTCTCCTCGGGGAACCACTTGCCGTGCGGCGCCTTGTGGCCGAGCTGCAGCGAGAAGGGCTTCGGCGCCCGCTTGATCCAGTCGATGGCCAGCTTGGTGACCTCGGTAGTGTAATAGCCCTTGAGCACCTTGCGCTCGCCCTTCACCTCGTCGCTGCCCGGGGCCACGCGCTCGGAGATGTTGAACTCGGTGTCGTAGTAGTCGCCCTGACCCTTGTGGCTGGCCCAGTAGTCGAACGGCTTGCGGTGCGAGTCGTCGCCCTCGCCCATGTGCCACTTGCCGATATAGGCGGTGGCGTAGCCGGCCTTCGACAGGACGGCGTGGTAGCTGGGATATTTGTCGATCGGATAGTCGGTGAAGTTGTCGACCACGTTGTGGACGTGGGGATACATGCCCGAAAGGAAGCTGGCGCGGCTCGGCGAGCACAGCGCGGTGGTGCAGAAGGCGTTTTCGAAGCGCAGGCCTTCGGCGGCGATGCGGTCGAAGTTCGGCGTCTTGATGATCTTGCTGCCCGCGCAGCTCATCGCGTCGAAGCGCAGGTCGTCACTGAGGATGAAGATGACGTTCGGCTTGCGCGCCGCCTCTCGTCGCACGCCGCAGCCGCTGAGGGCGATCGCCGCGGTCGTGGAAAGGGCGAACTGTCGACGGTTCATGGCCATGGGGCGTCTTCCTCCTAAGTCTGGCCCGGCGGGTTAGACGGGCGCTTATCAGCATTGAGCCTCGAAAGGCGTTTTACCCTACCTCCGCACCACACATCGGAAGCCGACGTGCGAGGTGGAGGTGTCGATGGGTTGCGCCCAGCGGGCGGCCGGGCGGAAACGGCGGCAGTAGCTTTCGGCGCAGAGGTGCGAGCCGCCCTTCAGAACCTTGCGGGGAATGGTCGGCGAGACGGCCGGATCGAGGCTTTCGGCGGCGCTCGCGGCCTTCAGCCCCTTGCCGCAACAGCTCGCCGCCTCGCGCTGGGCGACGTACCAGTCGTCGGTCCACTCCCAGGTGTTGCCGATCATCGCAAAGAGGCCGTAGCCGTTGGCCGGATAGCCGCGAACCGGGCCGGTGCGTTTCTCGCCCTCGGGGGCGTCGTTGCGCCAGGGGAATTCGCCGTCCCAGGTCTTGGCCATGCGCATGCCGTTCGGCATGAACTCTTCACCCCAGGCGTAGCGGGCGCCGTCGAGGCCGCCGCGAGCGGCGTATTCCCACTCGGCCTCGGTCGGCAGGCTCTTGCGGGCCCAGGCCGCGTAGGCTGCGGCGTCGGCGTGGACGACATGGACCACCGGATGGTCCTCGATGCCCTCGATGCTGGAGCCTTCGCCCAGCGGCGCCCGCCAGCAGGCGCCCCGCTCATAGGCCCACCAGTTGAACTCGCTGAGCGACACCGGCCGGTCGGCGGGGGTGAACACCACCGAGCCGGCGACAAGGTTCTCCGGCGGCGCGCCCGGATAGTCGAACGGATTGGGCGGGGTTTCGGCGAAGGTGACGTAGCCGGTCTCGGCGACGAAGCGGGCGAACTCGGCGTTGGTGACGGGGGTCTCGTCGATCCAGAAGTCGCCGACCGTCACGGGGCGGGCCGGGGCCTCGTCGGCGTACTCGTCGTCGCAACCCATCAGGAACTCGCCGCCGCGCAGCAGCTTCATGCCGGCGAAGCGACCGCCGATCTTGGCGGATTTCGAGGGAGCGGATTTCAGGGACGCGCGCACGGGGGGCATACCGTCACGCTTCCGTGCATGGATCAAGCGCGCGCATGCCCAGCGGCTTTATGGGGTTTGATGGCGATCACTCGGCCGCCTTGGTCACCGTCATCATGTAGTTGACGTCGCTGTCCGCCGAGCGGTTCCAGCGGCCGGTGATCGGGTCGTAGGCGACGCCGAACGGCCCCTCGACCTCGACCTTCTCGAAGGCCAGGAAACTGCGGATCTCGTCGGGACGGAGGAACTTCTTCCAATCATGCGTGCCGGCCGGCACCCAGCGCAGCACGTATTCGGCGCCGATCTTGGCCAGGGCCAGGGCCTTCAGGGTGCGGTTCAGGGTGGCGACGATCATCACCCCGCCGGGGGCCAGCATCCTGGCGCAGGTGCGGGCGAAGGCGGCGGGGTCGGCCACGTGCTCGATCACCTCCATGTTGAGGATCACGTCGAAGGGGCCGGCGCCTTCGGCCAGCAGGGCCTCGGCGGTGGAGGCGCGAAAGTCGATGGTCAGGCCCTGTTCGGCGGCGTGGGTCGAGGCGGTGCCGATGTTGCGCTCGGAAGCGTCGACGGCGGTGACCTCGAAGCCCAGGCGGGCCATGGGCTCGCTCAACAGGCCGCCGCCGCAGCCGATGTCGAGCAGCTTCAGACCCTGGAAGGGCTGCGCCTGGGCGCCGTCGCGGTCGAAACGCGCCAGGCAGGTCTCGCGAATGAAGGTCAGGCGCACGGGGTTGAACACGTGCAGGGGGGCGAACTTGCCCTTCGGATCCCACCATTCGGCGGCGATGCGGGAGAAACGTTCGACTTCCGCCGGATCGATGGATGATTGTTGGGACGATTGCGACATTGCCGTTCCGAAAATCCGTCGCTAGAAGGCGGCCTCTTGTCGGGGGCGTGGCGGATCGCCGGCCGTTCGGCAAGAAGAATCGAAGCGTTTTAGGGCGGCGACACGGTCCATGTCTCGGTTGGTGATGAAGTTCGGCGGCACCTCGGTGGCCGACCTGGAGCGCATCCGCCGCGTCGGCCGGCTGGTCGCGGCCGAAGTGCGGTCGGGCAAGCAGGTGGCCGTCGTCGTCTCGGCGATGAGCGGCAAGACCAACGAGCTGGTGGCCTGGACCGATCAGGCCGGTCGCGCGGCCCCCGGCCTGCCGGAGTCGGACGACGAATACGACATGGTCGTCGCCTCGGGCGAACAGGTCACCGCCGGCCTGCTGGCCATGGTCCTGCGCAACATGGGCGTCGCCGCGCGCGGCTGGGCCGGCTGGCAACTGCCGATCGTCACCGACGAGGCGCACGGCCGCGCCCGCATCGAGGACATCCCGCCCGAGAAGCTCTCCGCTTCGATGGACAGGGGCGAGGTGGCGGTGATCGCCGGCTTCCAGGGCGTGACGCCGGACGGCCGCATCACCACGCTCGGCCGCGGCGGCTCGGACACCAGCGCGGTGGCCATCGCCGCCGCCGTCGGCGCGTCCTGCGACATCTACACGGACGTCGACGGCGTCTACACCACCGACCCGCGCATCGAGAGCAAGGCCAAGCGCCTGGCCAAGGTCTCCTACGAGGAGATGCTCGAGATGGCCTCGCTGGGCGCCAAGGTGCTGCAGACGCGGTCGGTCGAACTGGCCATGGCCCAGCGCGTGCCCCTGCGCGTGCTGTCGAGCTTTACGGAGCCCGGCGAAGCGGGCGAGGACACCGGCACCATCGTCTGCGACGAGGAAGAGATCATGGAAAAGCGCATTGTCAGCGGCGTCGCCTACAGCCGGGACGAAGCCAAGGTCAGCCTGCTGGGCCTGCCGGATCATCCGGGCGTGTCGTCGGCCATCTTCGGCCGCCTGGCCGACGCCAACGTCAATGTCGACATGATCGTGCAGTCGCGTTCGCGCGACGGCGGCCTGGCCAACATGGAATTCACCGTCGGCAAGCGTGACGCCGGCCGCGCGGTCGAGATCGTCAACGCCGCCAAGGCCGAGATCGGCTTCGAGGAGGTGGCGGTCAACGAGGACGTCGCCAAGGTCTCGGTGATCGGGGTCGGCATGCGCAGCCATGCCGGCGTCGCGCAGTCGATGTTCAAGGCGCTGGCCGACAAGGGCGTCAACATCCAGGTGATCTCGACCTCCGAGATCAAGATCAGCGTGCTGATCGACAGCGCCTACACCGAACTCGCCGTGCGCGCCCTGCACGCCGCCTACGGGCTCGATCAGCTCTAATCGGAACTGGGGCGGTTTCGGTCGGTTTTATCGGCCGAACCGGAGACGCCTCAGATGATCCCCCAAGCATTCCGCATCGCGGCGCTGGCGTCGGCCGGCGCCCTCGCGCTCGCGGCTTGCGGCGAAACCGCCAAGCTGCCGCCCGAGGCCGGCATCGGCCCCAATCCGCAGTTGCCGGCGCCGGTGAAGACCCTGCTGCCGACCATGAAGGTGTTTGAGGCGGTCGGTTGGCCGGCGGGCGCGACGCCGACGCCCGCGCCGGGCCTGAAGGTCGCGGCCTTCGCCAGCGGCCTGGAGCACCCGCGCTGGCTGCTGGTGCTGCCCAACGGCGATGTGCTGGCGGCCGAGACCAATTCGCCCCCCAAGCCGGACGACAACAAGGGTCTGAAGGCCAAGATCCAGGGGCTTGTGATGGCCAAGGTCGGGGCAGGCGTGAAGAGCCCCAACCGCATCAGCCTGCTGCGCGACGCCGACGGCGACGGCGTGGCCGAGATGAAGACCACCTTCCTGGCCGGTCTGAACTCGCCGTTCGGCATGGCCCTGGTGGGCGACACCCTCTACATCGCCGATACCGACGCGATCCTGAAGGTCCAGTACCAGGCCGGGCAGACCCAGATCACCGCGACGCCGGTGAAGGTGACCGACCTGCCGGCCGGGACACGCAACCACCACTGGACCAAGAACGTGATCGCCAGCCCCGACGGGGCGCGGCTCTACGCCACCGTCGGCTCCAACTCGAACGTCGCCGAGAACGGTCTCCCTGCCGAAGAGGGACGGGCGGCGATCTGGGAGATCGATCCCGCGACGGGCCAGAAGCGCATCTTCGCCACCGGCCTGCGCAACCCCAACGGCATGGGTTGGATGGACGGCCAGCTGTTCACCGTCGTCAACGAGCGCGACGAACTCGGCTCGGACCTTGTCCCCGACTACCTGACCAGCGTGAAGCCCGGCGCGCACTACGGCTGGCCGTGGAGCTACTATGGCCAGCATGTCGACACGCGCGTGAAGCCGGAGAACCCGGCCATGGTCGCCAAGGCCATTGCGCCGGACTACGCGCTCGGAACCCACACCGCCTCGCTGGGCCTGACCTTCAACACCGGCAACGGCCTGCCGGGCTACGAGGACGGGGCCTTCGTCGGCCAGCACGGCTCCTGGAACCGAAATCCGCCGTTCGGCTACAAGGTGATCTATTTGCCGTTCGTGGCCGGCAAGCCTTCAGGCGCGCCGCGCGACGTGCTCACCGGCTTCCTGGCCGACGGCAAGGCGCGCGGCCGGCCGGTCGGCGTGGCGATCGACGCCAAGGGCGCGCTGCTGGTGGCCGACGACGTGGGCAACACGGTGTGGCGGGTGACGCCGCGTTAGGCTAGCTGGTCCTTGCGGTATTCAAGACGCCGATAGCTTCGGGAGGCAGTCGCCAACCCGCCATTTCGACGTTTAGGGCAAAACGAAGGTCTTCAAGGGAAAGGGCGGTAGCATCACGTGGAAGGTAGCCGTGCCTTTCCATGAGATAGAACCGCAAAGCATCGAATCCGTCGATGTCATCGTATCCCTCGCGCTCGGCAACATAATCGCCGAAAGCTTCAAGTGTGAAGTTCAGGTCGGCATTCGCCAAGTGAAGACGGTAGCGAACCTCGTGCATTTCGGCAGTGGCCATGGGCGGTTCTCCTTTGCCCTGATCCTCCGACGATTCTTCTTTAGGTGGAGGGATGTTTTGATGCCCTCTGGGCTGGCATTAAAAGTTGTCGATCACCAGACCCCGATCTTCTCCGCCTCTTCGTGGCTGATCGGATGGTGGGCCTTTTCGTGGTCCTTCTCGGCCAGGAAGCGCATGGCTTCCAGGGCCGCCATGCAGCCCATGCCGGCGGCGGTGACGGCCTGGCGGTAGACGTCGTCGGTGACGTCGCCAGCGGCGTAGACGCCTTCGATGGCGGTGGCCGTCTTGCCGGGCTGGACCTTCAGATAGCCCGAGGCGTCCATTTCCAGCTGGCCCTTGAACAGGTCGGACGAGGGAGCGTGGCCGATGGCGATGAACACGCCGTCGACCGCCAGTTCGCGGGTCTCGCCGCTGACCATGTCCTTCAGCTTCACGCCGGTGACGCCCATGGGGTCGGTGTCGCCGACCACCTGCTCGATGGCGGCGTTCCAGATCACCTCGACCTTCGGGTGGCTGAACAGGCGCTCCTGCAGGATTTTCTCGGCCCGCAGTTCGTCGCGGCGGTGGATCAGGGTCACCTTCTCGGCGAAGTTGGTCAGGTAGAGGGCTTCCTCGACGGCCGTGTTGCCGCCGCCGACCACGGCCACCTGGCGGCCGCGATAGAAGAAGCCGTCGCAGGTGGCGCAGGCCGAGACGCCAAAGCCCTGGAACTTCTGCTCGCTCTCCAGGCCCAGCCATTTGGCCTGGGCGCCGGTGGCGATGATCAGGGTCTCGGCCAGCCAGACGTCGCCGCTGTCGCAGACCAGGCGGAACGGGCGCTGCGAGAGGTCGGCCGAGACGACGGTGTCCTCGACGAATTCGGTGCCGACGTGGGCGGCCTGGGCGCGCATCTGCTCCATCAGCCAGGGGCCCTGGATGACGTCGGCGAAGCCCGGGTAGTTTTCCACGTCGGTGGTGATGGTCAGCTGGCCGCCGGGCTGCAGGCCGGCGATCATCACCGGCTGCAGCAGCGCGCGGGCGGCGTAGATGGCGGCGGTGTAGCCGGCGGGGCCCGATCCGACGATCAGGCAACGAACGGTGCGGGGCTCTTTGGCGGGGCTCGACATGGGCGCAGATATAGGGCCGATTCCAGGCCATGGCATCAGAGCGTGGCCCATGAAGAAATCTGTCCGCGTCCTCATCGGAGCTGCAATCGGCGCGGCCTTGGCCAATCGCCGCGGGGACTAGCGAGCACGCGTTGAGTCGAATTCTTTTCATTTGCGACGCTGGGGCCGCCATCGGCGGCGGCCACGTCATGCGCTGCCTCACCCTGGCCGGGGCGCTGACGGCGCGTGGGGCTGAGGTCGCCTTCCTGGCCACCCCCGATGCCGCGCCGGTGCTCGACGCCTTCGCGCCGCCGGAGGTCGGCCGCGCGGCGCCGGGGCAGGGCGGCTTCGACGCCGTGGTGGTCGACCACTATCGCCTGTCGCTGGCCGAGGAGGCGGCGTTCGGGGCGCTCGGCGGCAGGCTGGTGACGCTGGAGGATCTCGGTCGGCCGCATCCGGACGCGGCCTTGGTGATCGATCCGGGGGCTCTGGACGGGCCGGGGTATCAACTGGTGCGGCCGGAGTTCGGGGTTCTGCGGCCGGCGGCCCTGGCGCGGCGGGGTGGCGAGGCCAGGCGGGCGCTGGTCTCGCTCGGCCTGACCGATGTCGGCGGACTCACCGGGCGGGCGGTCGCGGCCCTGCTGCCGGTCGCCGAGGGCGTCGTGCTCGAGGTGGTGGTCGGGGCGTCGGCGCCCAGCCTCCTGGCGCTGAGCGCCTTGGCCGACGAGGGGCGCATCGTGCTGCACGTGCAGACCGACGCCATGGGCGAGCTGATCACCGAGGCCGACATCGGCGTCGGCGCCGGCGGTTCGAGCCTGTGGGAGCGGGCCTGCCTCGGCCTGCCCAGCGTCAGCCTGATCCTGGCCGACAACCAGCGCGACCTGACCATGAAGCTGGATGAGCGCGGCGCGACCCTGGCGCTCGATGCGCGCTGGCCCGGGTTCGAGACGCGGCTAGCGGCGGCGTTCGGCAGACTAGGGCGGGACGCGGCGTTGCGGACGCGACTGTCGCAGACATCCGCGGCGCTGTGCGACGGACAGGGAGCCGGGCGGGCGGCGGAGCGGATTCTCCGCGCGATCTAACCTCTCGCGCTCCATTTACATCGCTTCCCTCGGCCTCGTGCCGAGGGCCTCTGCGTCAGCTAGGCTTGCGCCTTGGAGCGCTGCCCAGGCTTTTCCGCCGCTTTGATCGGCCCGAACGAGGGGCCCTCGGCACAAGGCCGAGGGAAGCGGAGTGTTAGAGTTCGAATCCCATCCCGCTGAGCCGTTCGGTCATCGCCGGCCGTGCGGCGGCCCAGGTCTCGGCGGTCAGCTCCAGGCCGATGGCGTCAACGGCCTTGCCTTGCTTCACCGCGCGGCCGACCAGCCGAGTCGTCTCCGTGAACCCAAACCGTTTGTGCAGCTTGATGACCGCCGGATTGGTCTCCAGCACCTCGCAGGCCAGGCGCGCCAGGCCGAGGCCGCCGAACGCCTGCTCGATCACCCGGAACTCGGCCATGACGCCGACGCCGCGCCCGCGCTGGGTGGGATCGGCGATGTAGTAGGCCCAGTTCGCGCGGCGCTTGGCGGGGTCGATGTCGTAGAGGTTGGCGAGGCCGATCCCCTGGCCGTCGGCTTCGATGATCCAGTATCGACGCGTCGGATCTGCCATGGCGGCGGCGAACCAGCGGGCGTGCTCGTCCGGCGCGATGACGTGATCGGTGTACATGAAGGCTCGCACATCCGGCGAATTGCGCCAGGCCAGCAGGCGCTCGCTGTCGGCCGCGACGACGGGCGCCAGGGTCACGCTCGCCGTCAAACCCGGCGCTCCCCGCCGAGCATCGCCAGATCCTCTCGGCCGCGCACCAAGGCGCGCACGGCCTCGGAGCTGAAGCCCGGGTTGGCCTGATAAAGGGCGTCGTAGACGGCGCCGACGAAGACGTAGTCGTCCGGCCGGTCCACCGTCCAGCGCACCTCGCCCTCCTGGGCGGCCTGGCTGAGGAAGGCCTGCGTCCAGCGGTCCGGCCCGCGATGCAGGTCCCAGGTGACGTGCTGGCGCGCCTCTTCGCTCGGGTCGGCCGCGGCCTCGCGCAGGGCCTTGGCGGTCATCACCTCGACATCGAGGCCCTTGGGAAAGGTGCGGTGCGGCGGGGTGTTGGAGCCGTAGTCGGCGCCGGCGGCGATGACGTGATCGATGGTCGCGTCGATCACCGTCGGGTCGGTCAGCGGGCAATCGGCGGTGAGGCGCACGAGGTGTTCGGCCGGATAGGCGTCCAGCGCCGCGACGAAGCGGGCCTGCACGTCGTCGAGCGGGCCGCGGAAGACGGCGAGACCGGCGTCGCTGAGGGTGGTTTCGAGAACGTCGTCCGTGGGGTCGACGCTGGTGGCGACCACCAGACGGTCAATGCGCTGGGCCCGCGCGATCCGCTCGACCTGCCGCAGCACCATGGGCGCCCCCGCGAGCGGCAGCATCACCTTGCCCGGCAGGCGCGTGGAGGTCATGCGCGCTTGCAGCACCGCGAGGATCATTGACCGAAACCTCCAGCTTAAAAAAACACCCGCTTCCCTCGGCCTTGTGCCGAGGACCCCTGCCAAAGGGTGAGCAAAGCTTGGGGAAGGGCGCGCGCCCTCAAGCCAAGGCGCCGAGAAGCGGACGGAGGGGCCCTCGGCACAAGGCCGAGGGAAGCGGTGAATTTGAGTGGCGGCGAATTCAAATCAGGCTCGCGTAGAGATCGTCCCAGTGCGGGTTTTCCCGCTCGATGAGGTTGATCTTCCATTGGCGCGGGTAGCGCTTCAGTGAACGCTCGCGCTGATAGGCTTGAGCTATTTCGTCCTGCATTTCATACCAGACGAGCCGCTTGAGCCCGTGCCGCTTGGTGAAGCCGGGGAGCGCGCCTTCGCGATGCTCATAGATGCGGCGAGACATGTAGCCGCTCATTCCGATGTAGAGCGTGCCGCGCGGCTTATCGGTCATGATATAGACGCCGATCTGCCGCTCCTCTCTCACCGCCCCCGCTCCGCATCCATCCGCCGCAGCACCTCGCCGGCCAGCCGATCGGTTTCCAGCAGCGGCTCGTAGCTCCAGCGATGAAACGCCCCGCCGAAAGGCCTCGCGGCCCCGTGGCGTTCGAGTTCCTCGTGGAACAGACGGAATTTCAGGCTGTGGCCCTGCATCTTCAGGATGAAGACCGGCTTGCCGGTGGCCGCCGCCTCCGTGGCCATGTTGGCGCTGTCCTCGGTGACCAGCACATAGTCGGCGGCCGCGAGGTAGGCGAAGTAGGGGTTGGGGCCCTGGCCATCCCAGATGACGCCGGGCAGGCCGCGCAGGCGGGCGGTGAGCAGGGCCTTGGCGTCCTCCGGCGTGCGGCGCGAGAAGGTGACCATCAGCGACCCGCCCTCGGCCTCCAGCGCCAGCTGCAGGTCGTTGGCGATGGCGGCGGCCCGCTCAGGCGGCAGGTCGAAGCCGCGCGAGGCTCCGCCGATCAGCACCGCCACGCGCGGGCGGGGCAGGGGATCGAGCAAGTCGGCGAAGGCCGGATACTCCGCCTCCAGCCGCGCGGGCGTCACCCGGTGCGGGGCGCCGGTGATCGGGAAGACGTTGTCGCCGGTCAGGCGGTCGTGCTTCGGGGGGGCCACGAGGTCGAACATGTGGGCCGGCACGCGCGGGTCCTGCGTCTGCACCACGAAGGTCTTGCCGCCGGACCAGGACTTCACGCGGATCGACAGGGGCAGGGTGGCGCGCCCGGCGGCGACCCACAGATCGGGCCACGGCGCCTCGATGCCGCTGCTCGGCTCGAGGCCGCGGCGGGGGAACAGGTGCGCCCACCAGGGCAGGCGGCCGAGCCAGCCCTTCCAGGCCACGTGCTTGCGAACGATGGTCGCCGGTCGCTGGCGCGCCACCGCCTCGGCGACGCCGAGCGCCTGGGCCTCGATGCCGGCGCGGCCGTCCGACACCGCCCAGATGACGAGAGGCTGGGCGCTCACGGGGCCGAGGCGGGCGGCTTGGGCAGGAAGGCGAGGGTATAGGCGGACTTGTAGTCCATTGTCTTCGGATAGACGCCCTGGGCCGAGGCGACATCGAAGAACGCCTTCCAGCGGGCGTCGGTCATCGCCCCGACGCCTTGGATCTTGGCGTCGCCGCCCTCGACGATCTCGTACTGGCGCAGTTTTTCGCGGGCCTGGTCGAGCAGGTCCTGCGTCATTTCCGGATTGTCCTTCAGGATCAGGGCGTCGCCCGGCCTGGCGTCGCCATGCAGGTAGCTGACCCAGCCGACGGCGGTCGCCTCGTTGAAGGCGCGGACGGCGTCCGGATGTTCGGCGATCAACTTGTCCGAAGCCATGACCATGGTGGCGTAGCCGGGATAGCCCTCGTCGGCGAGCAGGAAGGCGGCGGGCTTGAAGCCGGCCGTCTTTTCGATCGTGTAGGGCTCGCTGGTGACGTAGCCCTGCTGGATCACGCTCTTGTCGGCGATGAACGGCGCGGGGTTGAAGGTGTATTTGCGCACCTGGCCGTCGGTGAAGCCGTATTTCGCCTTCAGCCAGACCCAGAAGGCGGTGACCGAGGCGTCCGACAGCAGGATCGGGCGGCCCTTCATGTCGGCGATGGAGTTCACGCCCTCGCCGGGGTGGGCCATCAGCACCTGCGGGTCCTTCTGCATGAAGGCGGCGACCACCTTCACCGGCGCCTTCTCGGCCGCCAGGTTCATGGCGATGAAGCTGTTGGAGCCCATGCCCATCTCGACCGCGCCGGCGGCCAGAAGTTGCGGCACGTTCACGCCCGGGCCGCCCTGGATAAGGGTGACCTTCAGGCCGCGCTTCTCGTATTCGCCGGTGGCGAGGGCCTGATAGAAGCCGCCCTGCTCGGCCTGGGCCCGCCAGTCGGTGGCGAAACGGATGGGCGTGGCGCCGCTGTCAGCCGCCTGCTCGGAGGCCTTGGGCGAGCAGGCCGCGACCAAGGCCGCGAGCGCCGCGGCGATCAGGATTTTGCCGATTCTCATGGGAGGCCCTCCGCGCGCGGAGGGTAGGCGCGGCGACGCGTCATTCCAAGCCAAGTGACGCCGTTGGCGAGAGCACGGAACGGCGTTCTTTCTGCGCCGTTTGCCTTGCCAGGGACAAAACTGGGAGACTTCTCATGGTGAAGACAGTTGAACGCGTGACGGAATCCGAGACCGCCCCCCACACCACGGTCATCGAACGCGACGGCGGTGGCGGCGCCGGCGTGGGCGGCGCGCTGATCGCTCTCGTCCTGCTGGTCGCGGTGGCGGTCGGCGGCTACTTCCTGTGGAGCAACAGCCAGAACGACAACCTGCGCACCCGCGCGGTGGCCGACGCGGCGGGCAGCGTCGGTGAGGCCGCCGGCAGCGTGGCGGGGGCGGCCAATCGCGCCGCCGACAATGTGGCGCCGCCGAGCGCTCCGGCCCCGGCGCCCGCGCCGAGCAACCAATAGCCGGAAACGAGAAAGGGGCGAGGCTTCCGGTCGCCCGGCGGCCTCGCCCCTCACCCGAGTTCTCCGGCCGGGGCCTTCGAAACTCGTCGGAGCTTCACGACCGAAGTCGCGACGATCCGTTTTGAGCCCTCCAGCCGAAGCCTTCGAAACTCTGCCGAGCCTCGGGTCCGTGCGCTTCGCGGGGTCTCCCTCGCGTCCGCTTGTCGGTCCCTGCCGTTGCTCGGCGGCGCACTTGAAGGGGTGAACCTTCGGTAGCGGCGCCGGCTTGGCCCTCGTTCGCTTGCTTTCCCGGGTTTCCCTGGTGGGCCGCGCCGCGATGTCCTCTCGACGGGTTGAGGATGTTCCGGGCCCGGATTTTCGACAATGGCCCGGCCGCGAACGCCGGTGGACGCAGCAGCGAAAAAGCTGTGCAAAGGCGGTGGAGGGCGCCGCGAGTCGTTCAGCGATTTCAGTGGTTTGCTGGTTTGCTAACAGGGTTCTGCGAAGCGGCCCGTCAAGGCTCCAGCGCGGGTCTTCTAGCCCGGACCGCCGAGGTTTTCACGTTTTTCTTCGAGCTCCAGCCACTCTTCCTCGGCCGCCGCCAGGTCGGCGCGGGCCTTGTCGGCCGCCTTCATGATGCGGTCGAAGCCGGCGGGGTCGCGGCTGTAGAGGTCGGGGTCGGCCAGCTTGGCGTCGTGGGCGGCGATCACGCCCGGCAGATCGGCGACCAGCCTTTCCAGTTCCTCCAGCCGCCGCTGATCCTTGTAGGAGAGCTTGGTGGCGGCCTTCCGGGGCGCCTCGACCGGCTTGGGCGTGGCCTTGGCGGGCGGCGTCGCGTGGCGGAAGTCGAAGAAGCCGGGATTCTGGTCGAGGAAGTCGTTCCAGCCGCCAGGGGTCTCGACGGCGCGGCCGCGACCGTCGAGGGCGATGGTCGAGGTAGCCAGCTTGTCGATGAAGTCGCGGTCGTGGCTGACCAGCAGCAGGGCGCCGTCATAGTCGGCCAGCAGATCCTCAAGCAGCTCCAGGGTGTCCATGTCGAGGTCGTTGGTCGGCTCGTCGAGCACCAGCAGGTTGGCGGGCTGGGCGAGGGCGCGCGACAGCAGCAGGCGATTGCGCTCGCCGCCCGAGAGGCTGGCGACAGGCTGGCGAAGCTGGTTTTCGCGGAACAGGAAATCCTTGGCGTAGGCGGCGACGTGCTTGGGGCGCCCGCGCACCATGATCTGGTCGCCGCCCTCGGGGGCCAGGGTCTCCCAAAGGGTCTGGCCCTCGCTGAGCGCGGCCCGCGCCTGATCGAGGTAGACCATGTCGAGATTGGTCCCGAGTTTCACCGAGCCGGAGTCGGGCGCGATCTCCCCGAGCAGCATCTTGATCAGGGTGGTCTTGCCGGCGCCGTTGGCGCCGACGATGGCGACCCGGTCGCCGCGCAGGATGCGGGTCGAAAAGTCTTTCAGCAGCACCTTCTCGCCGTAGGCCTTCGACAGCCCCTTGGCCTCGATCACCCGCTTGCCCGACGCGCCCGAGCCCTCAAGGCCCATGGAGAGTTCGCCGCGTTGGAGCGACATCATCTCCTTCTTCTGCGCGCGCAGGGCCAACAGGTTGCGTCGGCGGCCCTCGTTGCGCGCGCGGCGGGCGGTGACGCCGCGGTGCAGCCAGTGGGTCTCGCGCTCCAGCATCTTGTCGAGCTTGCGGGCCTCCTCCGCCTGGGCCGCCTCGATGCGCTCGGACCAGTCGTCGAACTCGGCGAAACCCTTGTCGAGCCGCCAGACGCGGCGGTTGTCGAGCCAGAAGCAGCGCTGGGTGACGCGTTCGAGGAAGGCGCGGTCGTGGCTGACCACCAGCACGGCGGCGCGGCTGGCCGCGACCATCTCTTCCAGCGTCTGGATGGCGAAGATGTCGAGGTGGTTGGTCGGCTCGTCCAGCAGCAGGACGTCCGGCTCCTCGGCGAAGGCCCGGGCCAGCGCCGCGCGGCGGGTTTCACCGCCGGAAAGCCCCTGCGTCCCGCGTTTCGGATCGAGCCCGAGGTCGGTCAGCGCGGCCTCGGCCTGGTAGCCGGGGGCGCCGCCGGCGACGGCGTAGTCGAGCAGCGTCTCGCCTTCGATGATCGGTTCCTGCGCGACCAGCGTCACCCGCGCGCCGGGCGTCACCGAGCGTTCGCCGCCGTCGGCCTCGATCAGGCCGGCCAGCATGCGCAAGAGGGTGGTCTTGCCCGCGCCGTTGCGACCCACCAGGCAGGCGCGGGTGCGCGGCTCCAGCGCCAGGTCGACGCCGTCGAACAACATGCGCTCGCCATCCGCGAGGCGGACGGATTTCAGGGCCAGGACGGGGGGACGCATGAACTCGATCAGGGCTTTCGGGCGGGCGCGGCGCCCTCAGTAGGGAAGGTCCGCGGACGGCGGCACATAGTCCGGCGCCCCGCCCGGCGCAATCGGCGCGTCGCTGCGCGCCTCGGCGGCGGCGCGGGCGAACTCGGCGGCGAGGCTGTCATAGAAGCCGTTGCGCGGGTCCGCTTGGTTGGCGGGCAGCACGTCGGGGGTCAGGAACGGGAAGTCGCGCGGCGGCAGGCCCTCGTGGGCCACGATCATGAACCGCCGCCAGATGCTCGCCGGCAGGTCGCCGCCCACCACCTTGTTCATCGGCTTGTCGTCGTCGTTGCCGACCCAGACGCCGCCGACGAAGTCCGGGGTAAAGCCCACGAACCAGGCGTCGCGCCAGTTCTGGCTGGTGCCGGTCTTGCCCGCCGCCGGGCGACCGAAGCTCGCGCGCTGGGCGGTGCCGTACTGCACGACCTTCTTCATCATCTTCACCATCATGCTGGCGTGCTCGACGCCATAGACCGCGTCGGGCGCCGGCGGCGTCCAGGCGAACAGCGGCTGGCCCCCGACGGTGGCGATCGCCTCGATCACATGCGGCGGCGTGCGTTCGCCGCCCTGCTGGAAGACCTGAAACGCGGAGGTCATGTCGAGGAGGGTCACCTCATAGGCGCCCAGCGCCACCGAGAGGTCGATCTGCGGCGGCAGGGTGGTGATGCCGAAGCGGCGGGCGAGGCTGCTGACAGCGCCGACCCCGGCCTCCTGCGCCAGGCGCACGGCGACGGTGTTGATCGAGTTGATCAAGGCGCTTTCGACGGTGATCGGGCCGCGATAGCCGCCGCCGTAGTTCTGCGGCCGCCAGGCGCCGAAGCGGATCGGCGCGTCCTGGCGGATGTCGGTGGGCAGAACGCCGTGGTCGATGGCGGCGGCGTAGACGAACGGCTTGAAAGTGGAGCCCGGCTGCCGGCGCGCCTGGACCGCGCGGTTGAACACGCTCTCGCTGTAGTCGCGTCCGCCGACCATCGCCCGGACGCCGCCGTCCTCCGACAGGGCGACCAGGGCCGCCTGGCCGGCGCCGGCCTTGGCCCCGTCGCCGGCCATGACCTCGCGCACGATCTTCGCCGCCTCGGCCTGCAGGTGCGAATCGACCGTCAAGCGCACGATGAGGTCCGGCGAATTGGGCCCGGCGATGCGGATCGCCTCGCTGGTGGCGTAGTCGAGCAGGTAGCCATAGACGCCTTCGTTCTGCCGGGCGCTCGGCGAGAGGCGGGGCGTTTCAGCCAGGGCCCGCCGGTATTGCGCCTCGTCGATCCAACGCTCCTTGCGCATGCGCGCCAGCACCAGCTTCTGACGGGCCAGGGCGGCGGACATGCCGCGCGTCAGGGCCAGGCGCGAGGGCGCCTTGGGCAGGGCGGCTAGCAGAGCCGCTTCCGCCACGGTCAGCTGCGAGGCCGGCTTGTCGAAATAGGTGCGGGCCGCGCCGTCGATGCCGAAGGTGTTGGCTCCGAAGAAGATGCGGTTGAGGTAGAGCTCCAGCACCTCGTCCTTGCTGAGGATCCGCTCCAGTCGCGCGGCCATCAGCATTTCCTGCAGCTTGCGCTCGACGGTCTGGTCCGGCGTGAGGAACAGGCCCTTGGCCAACTGCTGCGACAGGGTGGAGCCGCCCTGCACCACCTGGCCCGCCCGCCAATTGACCCAGGCCGAGCGGATGATGCCGTAGGGATCGATGGGGCCGTGCTGATAGAAGCGGCGGTCCTCGGCGGCGAGGAAGGCCTGGGCGACGTGGGGCGGCAGGTCCTTGAGCGTGACGCGCTCGCCGTAGCGCGGGCCGCGCGTGGCGATCAGTTGGCCGGTCGCATCCTGGAAGCGGATGCCGGGCGCGCGGTTGACGGCGAACAGGGCCTCGCGGTCGGGCAGGGCGGGGGTGTCGCGCAGATAGCGATGCCAGACCCAGGCGCCGCCGGCCGCCAGGGCGATCAGACCGACGACGGCGACGACGCCGAGAATTCGGCTCCAGCGGGCGACCGCCCGCGCGCGGGCGTGGGCCACGTCGGCGCGGAACGTCTCGGTCGGCGGGCGACGGCCGAAGGCCGGAGACGGCGCGTTCTGACGATCCTTGTCGCTCAATGAGGTCCCCGCGCGAGCACGACGCATGGCGGCCCGCTCCGCCTTGGTCTAGAGAAGCGCGAATGCCGCACAAGCCTTTTTGGGAGGTCAAAGCCCTCCACCAGATGACCGTGCGGGAGTGGGAGAGCCTCTGCGACGGATGCGGGCTCTGCTGCCTGATCCGTTTCGAGGACGAGGTCAGCGGCGAAATCATCCCAACCCGCGTGCACTGCAAGCTGTTCGACAGCGCCGCCTGCCGATGCTCGGACTACGCCAACCGCCGCAAGCACGTGCCTGACTGCATCAAGCTGACGCCCTACAATATCGAGGGGCTGCAATGGATGCCGTCGTCCTGCGCCTATCGCCGGCTGCATGAGGGCAAGCCCCTGCCGCAGTGGCATCCGCTGATCACCGGCGATCCGGAAAGCGTGCACCGCGCGGGCGTCTCGGTGCGCAACCAGACCATCTCCGAGGCGGCGCTGGAGGATGAGGACGACGCTCTCGACTTCACCGCCTGGGACCTGGCGCGCGACAAGAGCGACGCCGATCCGGACGGTGAGGAAGGCTGAGCCCGGCCCTTGCGGTTGCGCCCGGCGTCGAACGGCCTAATTGATCGGCTTTGACCTTCGCGGAGACCTGAGACCCTTGGCCGGTGACCCCTATTCCGAGCTCGGCGTGAAGCGCGGCGCGAGCGCGGACGAGATCCGCAAGGCGTTCCGCAAGCTCGCGAAGCAGTTCCATCCCGACACCAACCCCGGCGACAAGGCGGCTGAGGAGCGGTTCAAGCGCGTCAGCGCCGCCTTCGACATCCTCGGCGACGAGGAGAAGCGCAAGAAGTTCGACCGCGGCGAGATCGACGCCGACGGGCGCGAACAGTTCACCGGCCATCCGTTCGGCGGCGGCCATCCGTTCGGCGGGGCGCAGCGCGGTCCCGGCGACTTCGGCGGCGGCTTCGCGGGCGGGGGCGGCGGCGACTTTTCCGACATCCTCAGCGAGATTCTCGGCCGCAACGGCGGACGCGGCGGCATGGGCGGCGGCGGCCCCTTCAATCCGCGCGGCCAGGACCTGCGCGCCAAGCTGGAGATCGATCTCGAGGAGGCGATCAAGGGCGGCAAGAAGCGGCTGGCCTTTTCCGACGGCCGCACCCTCGACGTGACCATTCCCTCCGGCGTCAGCGAGGGCCAGACGCTGCGAATGAAGGGGCAGGGCTCCCCCGGACGCGGCGGCGCGGGCGACGCCCTGATCGAACTGACCATCAAGCCGCACCCGGTGTTCCGCCGCGAGGGCGACGGCCTGGTCATGGATCTGCCGGTCAGCGTCCCCGACGCGGTGCTGGGCGGCAAGGTGGCCGCGCCGACGCCCGAGGGGAACGTGATGGTCACCATCCCCAAGGGCTCGAACAGCGGCTCGCAACTGCGTCTGAAGGGGCGCGGCCTGGCGGACGCCAAGGGCAAGCGCGGCGACCTCGTGGCCCGTCTGGTCGTCACCCTGCCGGACGCGACCGACAGCGAACTGGAGAAGTTCGCCGAGCAGTGGCGCGCCAAGCGGCCGTACGCCCCAAGAAGAAAATGATCCCTCTCCCTTGATGGGAGAGGGGCAGGGGTGAGGGTGATTTCCACGTCTCAGCCTACCCGGCCGAGGCCGCAGTCACCCCCATCCCTGACCCTTCCCCCATCGAGGGGGAAGGGAAACTAGTGTGCGCTGTTGATCGCCTCGAACACCTGATCGTAGCGGCCTTCGCGGGCGGCCTCGCTGAAGAAGCGGGTGCGCTGGACGAAGATGTCGTCGGTGTTTCCGGCTTCGAGCACGCCCATCACCTCTTCGATGTAATCCGCCAACGGCATGCTGTTGGGGTTCTCGGCGTGGCCGGGCATCAGGTCGGTGGCCACGGCGGGCGGGGCGAGTTCCAGCACCTCCACCGAGGTGTCCTGCAACTGACGGCGCAGCGACTGGGTGTAGGAGCGGATGAAGGCCTTGCTGGCGCTGTAGGTCGGGGTCGCGACCAGGGGCACATAGGCCAGGCCCGAGGTGACGGTGACGACGCTCGCCTTCGCTTGCGCGCGAAGATGGGGCAACAGGGCCGCGGTCAGGCGGATCGGCCCGAGGATGTTGGTGCTCACCGTGGCCTCGGCGACGGCGAGGTCGACCGGATCGGCCGTCAGGTCTTCCGCGATCATGACGCCGGCGTTGTTGATCAGCACGTTCAGCGCCGGCCAGGCGACGACGATGCGCTCGGCGAAGGCGCGGATGGCGTCGGCGTCGGTGACGTCCAGCAGCTCATGGGCCATGCCGGGATGGGCGGCGACGGTGGCCTCCAGCGCCTCGCGGCGGCGGCCAGTGATGATCACCTGATTGCCCTTGGCGTGCAGGGCGGACGCCAGGGCCTGGCCGATGCCCGAGCCGCCGCCGGTGATCAGGATGGTGTTTCCGGTGATCTGCATGGTGCGTCCCTTTCGAACTTTTCGCCTGTGATCGGCGCGGGACATCGATATAAAGGGTCACTTACCGATGGAAAGTAGGCACCGAAACGTTCGGTACTTACCTCATGGAGAGTGACGTGCCGTCGCCCCAGCACAAGACCCCCTCCGTCCACGACCTGCCGGTCGACCCGCGCGTCGAGGCGCTGGTCAACGAGGTCATCGGCCGCGTCGCCGACAAGTGGACGATGATCCTGATCGAGGTGCTGATCGAGCACGGCGAGCTGCGGTTCACGCGCCTGGGCGAGCTGGCCGGCGGGATCAGCCAGAAGATGCTGACCCAGACCCTGCGGCAGATGGAGCGCGACGGCCTGTTGGTGCGCACGGTGCATCCGGTGATTCCGCCGCGCGTGGAGTATCGCCTCACCGAGCTTGGCCTCAGCCTCGGGGAAGCCTTCTGCGGCGTCTGGCTGTGGGCGGAAAAGAACCTGCGGGCCATCGAAGACGCACGTATCGCATTCGACATACGGACGAAGGCTTGAGGGTCTAGGCTTCGAGGCGGCCCGGCAGGTGACAGCCTCGCTTCGTCTGGCCATAACCGTCCTGTTCAGCCGCTATTCAGCCCGCGACTCCTAGATATCGCAGCATGTTCCGTAACCTGGCTTTCATCGCCGCCCTGCTGTGCACCGCCGCCCCCGTGGTGGTGGACGCTCAGGTGCGCCTGCCGCCCGGCGCCTTCGAGGTGGCTCAAGGCCGTGGGCGCGGCCCCGACGGCAATGGACCGCCGGGCCAACGCGGCGGTCCGGCGCGCGGCCAGGTGATCGGCACCGAGCGCGCCGTGGCCATTGCTCGCGGCCGGGCCGGCGGCGGCCAGGTGCTCGACGCGGGTCTCTCCGGCGCGAACTACCGGGTGCGCATCCGCACCCAGGACGGCCGGGTGATCGACTTCATTATCGATGCCCAGAGCGGCGCGATCCTCGCCATGGATGGAGGCTGACATGCGGATTCTGGTGGTCGAGGACGACGCCGACATCGCACGTCAGTTGAAGACGGCCCTCGCCGACGCCGGCTATGCGGTGGACCACGCCCCGGACGGCGAGGAAGCCCAGTTCCTCGGCGACACCGAGCCCTACGACGCCATCGTGCTCGACCTCGGCCTGCCGAAGATCGACGGGGTGTCGGTGCTGGAGCGCTGGCGGCGGGACGGGATCACCACCCCGGTGCTGATTCTCACCGCCCGTGACGCCTGGAGCCAGAAGGTGGCCGGGTTCGACGCCGGGGCCGACGACTACCTGACCAAGCCGTTCCACACCGAGGAACTGCTGGCCCGCCTGCGCGCCCTGCTGCGCCGCTCGGCCGGGCACGCCTCGCCGAATCTGACCTGCGGCGGCCTGCGCCTCGATCCGCGCGCGGCCCGCGCCAGCGTCAACGGCGAACCCCTGCGTCTCACCTCGCTGGAATATCGCCTGCTGCACTATCTGATGATGCATCAGGCCCGGGTGATCAGCCGCACCGAACTGGTCGAGCACCTCTACGACCAGGACTTCGACCGCGACTCCAACACCGTCGAGGTGTTCATCGGCCGGCTGCGCAAGAAGATCGGACCCGACCGCATCGAAACGGCGCGCGGCCTCGGCTACCGCATCGTGCCGCTGGAAGGCGAGACGGCCGAGCCGTGAGCAAGGCTGGGCGGCGCCGTCCGTCACTGACCCTTCGGCTGGTGCTGCTGGCCGGGGTCTGGAGCCTTGCGGTGCTGCTCGTCGCGGGCGTCGCCCTGACCCTCAATTTCAGCCGGGCGGCCGAGGCGCGGTTCGATCGTGCGCTCGCCGAGCAGATCGACAACCTTTCCGCCGGGGTCGGCGTCGATGTCGACGGGACGATCATCGCCCCGTCCCTGGCCGACACCCGCACCCTGCGCGGCTTTTCCGGCAAGTACTGGTCGATCGCCGAGCCGACCGGCCAGGGGCGGCTGCGCGAGATCGTCCGCTCGGTCTCGCTGGTCGACGCCGCGCCCCTGCCGCCGCCGCCGGGCGGGGTGCGGGTGCTGGCCGAGCATCCTGGAGTGACGCAGTTCTACTCCGCCGAGGGGCCGGACAATCAGCGCCTGCGGGTCGGGGCGCTGCAGGTGCGTCTGCCGCGCCGGGTGGATCCAGTCGTGCTGCTGGCCGCCGAGGACAGCGGCCCGCTGAGCGTGGACACCGGCCGTTTCGCCATCGTCACCACGGTCACCCTCGTCGCCCTCGGCGCCGGCCTGATGTTGGCGGTGCTGCTGCAGGTGCGCGTTGGTCTGCAGCCGCTGTTCGCCCTGCGGCGGGAGGTCGCGGCCGTGCGTCGCGGCAAGGCGGAGCGCCTGGAGGGCGACTACCCCGTGGAGCTGGCCCCGCTGGCCGGCGAGCTGAACGCCCTGGTCGCCCACAACCAGGAGGTGGTCGAGCGTCAGCGCACCCACGTCGGCAATCTGGCCCATGCCCTGAAGACGCCGCTCTCGGTGATGCTGACCGAGGCTGGCCAGCAACCCGGCAAGCTGTCGGACGTGGTCACGCGCCAGGCCGAGGTGATGCGCGGGCAGGTCGACCACCATCTGCGCCGGGCCCGCGCCGCCGCTCGCGCCCAGTCGCTGGGCGAGCGCACGGAGGTGGGTCCGGTGCTCGACGAGCTGGCCCGGACGCTGGAAAAAATCTTTCGGAACAAGGGGGTCGTCATCGACTGGCGTGCGCCGGAAGACCTCTATTTCCAAGGTGAGAAGCAGGACCTGCTCGAGATCGTCGGCAACGTCATGGAGAACGCCGGCAAGTGGTGCAAAGGCCGCATCCGCGTGGTGGCCACGCCGGTCTCCGAGGAACGGCTGGGCATCGTGGTCGAGGACGACGGCCCGGGGATCAGCCCCGATCAGCGCGGCGAGATGCTGCGGCGGGGCGCCCGGCTGGACGAGAACGCGCCCGGTTCGGGCCTGGGCCTCTCCATCGTCGACGATCTGGCGCGAGCCTACGGTGGGTCTGTCAGCCTGGGCGAAGCCGGCCTGGGAGGGCTCTCCGTCAACTTGGAGTTGCCTCGGGTAAGCGATTGAAAAGGCCCGGTTAAGGGAAGTCTTAACCTCGTCGGCGCAAGGGTCCGGCGACCGATCGATCAATCTCGGCGAAACGAGCTGCGCATAATGCTTTCGCCCCCGAAGCTTCAGGCGGTCCGCACCCTGGTGGAAAGCGTTCCTGACGCGACGATCGTCGGCCTCACCCAGGCGCTCGCTAATTCGCCGCCGGGCGGGGTGCTCGGGCCCGTCCGCGAGATGGTGGAGATCGAGGCCGGGGAGCGCTCCGTCCGAAACACCGCGCTCGCTCCCGTGGTCGGCCTTTGTCGCGGCGGTCGGCGCGTCGGCCGCCTGATCTATCCGTCTCGCGTCATCAGTCGGCTCTGGTCCGGCCTGAAGGCGCGCTCGCCCGACCTGGTCGCCCAGGCCAGGAGCTTCGGCCACGACTTCGAGGAAGAGGAAAACCCGGCCGCACGGGCTCTGGTCTTCAACGCCCTGTGCGCCGCGGCCGGGGACGGGCTGCGCGCCCGCGACCTGCCGGATTTCGCCGCCGCCGCCGAAATCTGCGACTCGGCCGTGAAATCGGGAGCCGATTCGATGGCCGCGTGCCTGGATCTGGCGCCCGTCGTGCGCAGCGCGCTGCCGCACCTGCACGATTGGATGCGGCGGATGGATGACGACGCCGCCACCATGACCCGCCTCGCCTTCCGCGACGCCGTCAAGCTGTCGAGCGACGCCGGCCCGAGGTTCATCGAGATGCTGGGATCGCGCCTCGAAGCGCCTTGGCAGACGATGCGGCTGCTCTCAACCGTCATGGACCACCCCAACGAGACCTTTCTCGCCTCGTCGGAAATGGCCGGCTTCGCCCTGGACGTGCTGGCGGACATCGACGGCCAACTCGCGACGATCAAGGCGCTCGACCTGAAACGGTCGGACCCGGCGGCCGCCCGCGCGGCCGGCCGCGCGGCGTGCGAGGCCGGCCTGGCCATCGCGGACTTTAAGATCTGCGTCCGGGTGGGCCGCGAGGGGCCGTTGGGCGCGCGCCTCCTCCAGCAGAAGGCCCGGCTGGCCGAACTGGTCGAGGCCAAGTTGGAGGCGATCGACGGCCTGGTCGCCGCCGCCCTGCCGTTGGAAGCTATCCGGTTCGCCGGCCGCATGACCAAGCTCGCGCCGCGCCTGACCTCCGACCCCGACACGTCGGCGGTGCGGCCGGCGGAGGTCGCCCTGATCTTCGCCGAAAGCGTCCGCGCCGCGGCCGAAACGGCGGGATTCGGCGCGAAGCGCGCCAAGGCGCTGGAGACCGTCAACACCCGGCTGGCCAACTACACCGACGACCTGCTGGCCCACCTCCGCGCCGAGGAGGCGGGGAATCTCGACCGCGCGCGGATGTATCTCGACGTCGCCGCCAACCTGCTGGCCCTGTCCAGCGACCAGAAGGCGGCCCAGATCGTTCGTAGGCGGGCGGTAGCCTGAAGTTACGCGCCGATGGACCGTCTGCGCCGCGTGTCGGCCTTTTATTCATGGGACTGCGTCGCGCCTGAAATTCATCTGACACGATTGCGCCACGGAGACGCCGCAAGAAACGCTTGCGGACACTCTATCGCTCACGAGGCGTTGCGCTTCTTCACGGGGCGCTTAGGTTTCCCAGACCAAACAAGTCCGGCCGAGCCGGCGAAGGAACGAAACGAACATGGCTGCAAGGAAGACGGGTTTTCTGGTGGGCGCGGTGGCGGGCGTCGGGGTCGCCGCCTCCGCCCTCGCGGGCGTGGGTCTGCGCATGACCCCCGCGGCCGCCCAGGACACGCAAGCCGGCCTGATCCGCGCCTCCGCGGTGACCCCGATCTTCGCGCCCCCGCCGGGCGCGCCGATGTCGTTCGCCGACATCTTTGAAAAGGTTTCGCCGGCGGTGGTCTCGATCGACGTGACCTCGCGCGCCCAGGCCCAGGCCAACAATCCGCTGCGCGGCATTCCCGGCTTCGAGAACTTCCCGTTCGGCGGGCAGGGCGGCCAGGGCGGCCAAGGCAATCAGGGCGGTGATGACGACGACAGCGGCCCCGGCGACGCGCCGCGCGGCCCGCGTCAGCAGTCGAGCGGCTCGGGCTTCTTCGTCTCCGAAGACGGCTTCATCGTCACCAACAACCATGTAGTCGAGAACGCCGAGGAAATCTCGATCACCCTGAAGGACGGCAAGGAATACAAGGCCACCGTCGTCGGCCGCGACGAGGGCACCGACCTGGCGGTCATCAAGGTGGAGGACCCGAAGGCCCGCTCGGTGAAGTTCCCGTACGTGTCGTTCGAGAATTCCTCGAAGCCGCGCGTCGGCGATTGGGTGATCACCATCGGCAACCCATTCGGCCTGGGCGGCACGGCGACGGCCGGCATCATCTCGGCCTATGGCCGCGACATCGGCGACACCTCCTTCGTCGACTACATCCAGATCGACGCCCCCATCAACCGGGGCAACTCGGGCGGCCCGAGCTTCGACATCTACGGCCGCGTGATCGGCGTGAACTCGGCGATCTTCTCCCCGTCGGGCGGCTCGGTCGGCATCGGCTTCGCCATCCCGGCCGAAACCGCCGAATCGATCACCAAACAGCTGATGAACGGCGGCAAGATCACCCGCGGCTACATCGGCGCGACCATCCAGCCGTTCACCGAGGAAATGGCTGAGACCCAGGGCCTGTCGAACACCGAAGGCGCCATCGTCGCCGACCTGGTGGCCGGCGGTCCGGCGGAAGGCGGCGGCCTGCGGCGCGGCGACGTCGTGACCCAGGTCAACGGCGTGGCCATCAAGAACAGCTCCGAGCTGACCCGCGAAGTCGCCAAGTCGCGTCCGGGCGAGACCATCCGCCTCGACGTCCTCCGCGACGGCCGCCGTCAGACGGTCAACATCCGTTCGGGCGTGCGCCCGTCGGAGAGCGAGCTGGCGGCCAACGACAACAGCGGCTCGCCCCGCTCCGGCGCCACGCCGCGTCCGGGCGCTCCGGCGACGCAGCAGGTGCTGGGCCTGCAGGTGACCGGCATCGACGCCGCCGCCCGCACCCGCTACAGCCTGGGTCCGAACGTCAACGGCGTGGTGGTCGACAGCGTCCGCCAGGGCTCCGACGCGGCCGACAAGGGCCTGCGTCGCGGCGACGTGATCACGACCATCAACCAGCGCCCGGTCACGACCGCGGCGGAGATGAGCGCGGTGATCGACGCGGCGAAGAAGTCGGGCCGCACCAGCGTGCTCGCCGGCTTCCTGCGCGGCCAACGCTCGGGCTTCTTGCCGCTCAAGATCGAATAGCCGAGACTGGCGCTCGGACTTCAAATCGGCCGGGACCGAGTCGTCGGTTCCGGCCGTTTCATTTTTGGGGCGATCGCATGCGCATCCTCGTCATCGAAGACGATATCGAGGCCGCTGAGGCCATGACGCGCGGCCTGCGGGAAGCCGGCTTCGAGACGGTGCACGCCGCCGACGGCGCCCTGGGCCTCGCCGCCGCCCGCGACGGCGACTTCGACGTGCTGATCGTCGATCGGATGATGCCGAAGATGAACGGCGTCGAGGTGGTCGAGACCGTGCGCCGCGAGGGCGACAACACGCCGGTGCTGTTTCTTTCGGCTCTCGGCGAAATCGAGGACCGGGTCACGGGGCTCAAGGCCGGCGGCGACGACTATCTGGTCAAGCCCTACGCCTTCGCCGAACTGATCGCCCGGGTCGAGGCCCTGTCGCGTCGCCGCGAGACCGGCGCGGTGGCCACCACCCTGAAGGTCGGCGACCTGGAGATGAACCTGATCAACCGCTCGGTGCATCGCCAGGGCAAGGAGATCGACCTGCAGCCGCGCGAATTCCAGCTGCTGGAGTTCATGATGCGCCATGCCGGCCAGTCGGTGACCCGCACCATGCTGCTGGAGAAGGTCTGGGAATATCACTTCGATCCGCAGACCAACGTCATCGACGTGCACGTCTCGCGCTTGCGCTCCAAGATCGACAAGGGCTTCGACCGTCCGATGCTGCAGACGGTGCGCGGGGCGGGCTACCGCCTCGATCCGTAGGGCGTAAGGTCGGGCCATGCGCCTGCCGCGGCTTTTCCGCACCACGCCGTTCCGGCTGACCCTGTTGTTCCTGGCCCTGTTCGCAGGGGCCGCGGCCCTGTTCCTCGGCTACAGCTACATCGCCACCGCCGGCGAGGTGGCGCGCCGCGCCGACGCCGACATCACCCGCGAGATGGGATCGCTGCAGGCCGCCTATCGCCTCGGCGGCGTCAACGGTCTCAACCAGACCCTGATCGAACGGGCGGCGGGCGAGCGGCCGTTCCTCTATCTGCTCATGACTCCGGACGGGACGCGCATTTCCGGTTCTCTGGAAACCTCGCCGGTCGAGGAGCGCTCGGACAACGACACGTGGGCGAGCTTCTCGGTCACCGAGACCGACCCGGACGGCGCCCCGATCAAGCGGCCCGCGCGGGGGCTGCAACGCAAACTCTCCGGCGGCGAGCTGCTGTTCGTCGGGGCCGATGTCGGCGAGTCCGAAAGCTTCGTGGCCAGCATCGTGCGGGCGCTGTGGGGCGCGGCGGCCCTGGTCGTGGTTCTCGGCCTGGCCGGCGGGGTGCTGGTCAGCCGCAACGTCAGCCGATCGATGCAGGAGCTGGTCGACGTGGTCACCGCCGTGCGCGGCGGCGACCTGCACGCCCGGGTCAAGCTGCGGGGGACCAAGGACGAGTACGACGAGTTCGCCGCCGGGCTGAACGACATGCTCGACCAGTTGCAGCGGTCGATGGGCGGCCTGCGGCACGCCGGCGACGCCATCGCCCACGACCTGCGAACGCCGCTTGCCCGCCTGCGGGCGCGGATGGAGGTGGCGCTGATCGACGTCGAGGCCGGCAAGGGCGATCCGCGCCGGGCGCTGGAGACGGCGCTGGACGACGCCGACGGCGTGCTGCGCACCTTCAACGCCGTGCTGGCCATCGCCCGCCTGCAGTCGGCGGGGCGCGCGCCCGACCAGAGCGAGTTCGATCCCGGCGAACTGGCGGCGGACATCTCCGAGCTCTACGAGCCGCTGTGCGAGGACAAGGGGCTGGAGTTCAAGGCCGAGGTGACGCCGGGCCTGCCGCTGCGGGCCAATCGCGAATTCATCGCCCAGGCCGTGGCCAACCTCATCGACAACGCCTGCAAATATACGCCTTCCGGCGGCGCGGTGATGCTGCGTGTGCGCCGTCGCTCCTCGGGCGACATCGAGTTCTCGGTGACCGACACCGGGCCGGGCGTGCCGGACGAGGACCGCGCCCGCGTGGTGCAGCGCTTCGTGCGCCTGGAGAACAGCCGCAGTGAGCCGGGCGCGGGCCTGGGTCTGTCGCTGGTCTCCGCCGTGGCCGAGGCGCACGGCGGCCGGCTGGAACTGTCGGAAGGGCCGGGCAAGGTCGGTGAAATGGGGCCGGGCCTGCGGGCGGCCCTGGTGTTGCCTTCAGCGCCGGGGGCGTGATGTCGAAACTGGGTGCGCGTCTTCAGCCCTGCGGGCCAATAGTCGATCCCGTGGCCGCCGAGCGGGCGCGCGAGGCGATCCTCGGCAAGCTGGACGGGGAGGGGGCCGCGGCGGTCGAGGCCGCCTGGCCGGCGCTGGCCCCGGTGTTCGCCGCCTCGCCCTACCTGACGGGGCTCGCCCGCCGTCGGCCCGCGCGGCTGCACGCCATCCTGGCCGGCGACCCCGAGGCGATGCTGGACGAGGTGCTGGCCGCGACGCGCGCCGCTCCTCAGGATCCCGCGCCGTTGGACGTCCTGCGGCGGCTGAAGGCCGACCTGCATCTGCTCACCGCCCTCTGCGACCTTGGCGGGGTCTGGCAGCTCGACGCCGTCACCGGCGCCCTGACCCGGTTCGCTGACGCCTCGGTTCAGGCCGCCCTCATGCTGGCGGCCCGCGACGAGCTCGACCGGGGCGCGCTGACGGCGGTGGGGGAGGGGCCCGAGGGCCCGCTGCCCGGCTTCTTCTGCATCGCCATGGGCAAGCACGGCGCCTTCGAGCTGAACTACTCGTCGGATATCGATGTCTCGCTGTTCTACGAGCCGTCGGCCCTGCCGCTGGCCGAGGGCGTGGAGCATCAGGCCGTCGCCCGGCGCATCGCCCAGAGCCTGATCCGCAGCCTGCAGGACCGCACGGGGGAAGGCTATGTCTTCCGCGTCGACCTGCGCCTGCGCCCCGATCCCTCCTCGACGCCCCCGGCCATGCCGGTCGACGCCGCCCTCGAGTATTACGAAAGCGTCGGCCAGAACTGGGAACGCGCGGCCCACATCAAGGCCCGCCCGGTCGCCGGCGACATCGCCCGCGCCGAAGACTTCCTCAAGGATCTCCAGCCGTTCATCTGGCGGCGGAATCTCGACTTCGCCGCCATCGCCGACATCCATTCGATCAAGCGCCAGATCCATACGCACAAGGTCGACGAGCGGCTCGACCCGGCGGGCGCCGATCTCAAGCTCGGACGCGGCGGCATTCGCGAGATCGAATTCTTCGTCCAGACCCAGCAATTGATCCTCGGCGGCCGCCACCCGGAGCTGCGCAGCCCGCGCACGCTCGATGCGCTCGCCGCCCTGGTGCAGGACGGCCACGTCGCCCCGCCGGTGGCCGTCGACCTCGCCGCCGCCTACGCCGCCCTGCGCGCCTGGGAGCATCGGGTTCAGATGATCGCCGACGAGCAGACCCACAAGCTGCCCGAGGCGCCGACCGCCCGCACGGCCATCGCCGCCCTGGCCGGCTTCAAGGCCCTGGCAGCCTTCGACGCCACGGTCGGCAAGACGCTGAAGACGGTCAATGGCCACTACGGCGTGCTGTTCGCCGGCGAGGAGGAGCTGTCCTCCCGCTTCGGCAGCCTGGTGTTCACCGGCGTCGACGACGACCCCGAGACCCTGGCGACGCTCAAACGCATGGGCTTCTCCGAGCCCGAACGGGTCTCGAAGACCATTCGCGGCTGGCACCACGGCCATATCGCCGCCACCCGCACGGCGCGCGGCCGCGAGCTGTTCACCCGCCTCGCGCCCCGCCTGCTCGACGCCGCTAACGCGGTCGGCGCGCCCGATGTCGCCTTCCGCCGCTTCGGCGACTTCTTCGGCGGCCTGTCCAGCGGCGTGCAGATCCAGTCGCTGTTCCTCGCCCAGCCGCGCCTGCTGGAGCTGCTGGTGCAGGTATTGGCCTATGCGCCGCGCCTGGCGACCACCCTGGCCCGCAAGGCCTCCGCGCTCGACGCCCTGCTCGATCCCGCCTTCTTCGACCCCGTCTCGGTCGAGGCGCAGGAGGCGGCCGGCTGGAAGGATGTCGGTTTCGAGGTGGCGATGGACCTGGCGCGCCGCTTCCACCGCGAGCAGCAGTTCCGCATCGGGGTGCAGGTGATGGGCGGCCAGGCTTCGGCGGCGGACGCCGGCCGCGCCTTCGCCGACCTGGCCGACGTGATCATCGGCGGTCTTGCGCCCGCGGCCCTCGCCGAGGTGGTCCGCATGGGCGGCGACTTCCCGGGCCAAGTCGCGGTGGTCGCTCTGGGCAAGTGCGGCTCGCGCGAGATGACCGCGCGGTCGGACCTCGATCTGATGACCCTCTACCGGGCCGACGACCCGGCGGCGATGTCGGAGATCAAGGGCTGGGCGGCCGAGACGGTCTATGGCCGCTTCACCCAGCGCATGGTCTCGGCCCTGTCGGCGCCGACGGCCGAGGGGGGACTGTATGAGGTCGACCTGCAACTGCGCCCCTCCGGCACCCAGGGGCCGGTGGCGGTCAGCTTCAAGGCGTTCGGCCACTATTACGCCGGGGGCGAGGCGGAGACCTGGGAGTTCCTGGCCATGACCCGCGCCCGCGTGGTCTGGGCGACCAGCCCGGCGTTCGCGGCCGAGGCGACGGCGGCGATCGAGGAGGCGCTGCGGCAGACGCGGGACCCCAGGACGATCGTCAAGGACGTGCGCGAGATGCGGGCGCTGATGGAGCGCGAGCGACCGCCGTCGGGGCCGTGGGACCTGAAGCTGTCGCCCGGCGGCCTGGTCGATATCGAGTTCGCCGCCCAGTACCTGCAGCTCGCCCACGCCGCCGACGGCGGACCGCTGAAGCCCAACACCGCCGAGGCCCTGGCCGAGTTGCGCGCCCGCGCTCTGGCGGACGATGCGGCCCTGGCCGACCTGCAGGCCGCCTGGACCCTGCAGCAGAACCTCACCCAGCTGCTCAAGGTGGCGCTGGAGGACAACGCCGATCCCGAGGACGAACCCACCGCCTTCCAGGCCCTGCTGGCCCGCGCGGGCGGGGAGAAGGACTTCAAGGCGCTGAAGAAACGGTTGGCGGCGACGCGGGCGGCGGCGCGAAAGGCCTATCTGGCCCTCGTGAAATAATTATACCCGGGCATATTGCCTCTCAGATTTTGCCCGGGTAATAAGCGCGCCTCATCCAGGGAGGCCGCCGTGCTCACGTCTTTCATCACTGAGGCCCAGCGGCCCGCCGTCGAGGCCGCTCTGCGCGAGGTGTTCGGCGCGAGGGCGATCGAACGGGTCGAGCCGCTGACCAGCGGCTTCTCCGGCGCGCGGGTGCTGCGCGTCTCAGCGGGGGAGCGGTCAGCCGTGCTGCGGGTGGAAACGGCCCGCGACGTCCTGCGCGATCCGGCGCGGCAGTACGCCTGCATGGCCATCGCGGCCGAGGCGGGGATCGCCCCGCCGCTGCGCTTCGCGGACGCCGAGGCCGGGGTCGCGGTGATCGACTTCATCGCCGCGCGGCCGGTCGGCGAATATCCCGGCGGCGCCCAGGCGGCCGCGCTGGAACTCGCGGGGCTGACGAGGCGCCTGCGCGCGACGCCGCGCTTCGCCGAACTGGTCGACCAGTTCGACGGTGTGGACGGCCTGCTGCAGGGCGTGATGACGACCGGCGTCGTCGCGCCCGAGGCGGTGGCGCCGCATAGGGCGGCCTGGGAGGCCTTGAAGGCAGCCTATCCGCGTACGCCGCCGGCGTTGCGCGTCTCCAGCCACAACGATTTGAATCCGAACAACATACTCTATGACGGGCGACGTCTGTGGCTGGTCGATTGGGAGGTGGCGTTCGCCAACGACCCACTGGTCGATCCGGCGTCCATCGCCTTCTGGTACGGCGTGCCAGCGGAAGGGGAGGCGGCGCTGCTGAGGGCGGCGTTCGGCGACGGCGTCGATGAACGCCTGCGCGCCCGCTTCTTCCTGATGCGGCTGGTCAGCCAGCTGTTCAACGGCGTGCTGATGCTCATGCTCGTCGCCCAGACCCGCCCGCCGGGCGAGGCGGCGATCTCCGACATGAGCGCCGCGCCGTTCGCGCAGGTGCGGGCCGGCCTGGCGACGCGTGCGCTCGACCTTGGCTCGACGGCGGGGCGACTGCTGTTCGCCAAGGCGGCGCTGAACGGCGTGCGGGACGCCGTGGAAAGCGCGGCTTTCGAAGCGGCGGCTCGGGCGCTGGAGGCCTAGCCCTCGTCCTCCTGAGGCTCGCCCGCCTGGCGGTCGGCGGCGAAGCCCTGGGCCTCGATGAACACGCGGCTGACGTCCGGATGGGCGGCCTTGATGTCGCGTTCGATGGCGCTGACCGCCTCTTCCACCTCGCGGGCGGAGAGGTTGTCGTCGAAGTCGAGGCTCATCACCACCAGCACGTCCCTGGGGCCGAAGTGCATGGTCAGGGCCTGGTTGAGGCCGGAGACGCCGGGCTGGGCCCGCGCGATGCGGTTGATGCCGATGCGCGTCTCGTGGCTGGCCGCCTCTCCGGTCAGCAGCGACAGGCTCTCGCCGGCCAGGAAGACGGCGGTGATCGCCAGGATCACCCCGATCAGCACCGAGGCGACGCCGTCGATCACCGGCATGTCCAGGCTCTCGCTGAGGAAGACGCCGAGCAGGGCCGTCACCAGGCCGGCGAGCGCGGCGGTGTCCTCGAACAGCACGGTGAACACCGTCGGGTCCTTGCTGGACCGCACCGAGCTCAGCCAGGGCCGCCCGGCCCGTTCGGTGTTGAAGGCGCGCAGGGCGAAGAGCCAGACGGCCCCCTCAAACAGGACGCCGAGCCCCAGCACCAGGTAGTTCACCCAGGCGTTCTCGACGCTGACCGGATGCCGGATCTTCTCGATGCCGTGCAGGATGGAGATCACCGCCCCGACCCCGAAGATCATCAGGGCGACGACGAAGGTGTAGAAGTAGAGTTGCAGGCCGTAGCCGAACGGGTGGCGCGCTGTCGGCTCGCGCGCCGAGCGCCGCAGGCCGATCAGCAGCAACAGCTGATTCCCGGTGTCGACCACCGAGTGAATCGCCTCGCTGAGCATGGCCGCGCTGCCGGTGAAGGCCGCCGCCGCGAACTTGGTGACCGCGATCGCCGCATTGCCGGCCAGGGCGGCGAAGATCACCGATTTCGACGTATGGGCGGCCATTCGCACTCCAACGCGGCAGGGACGGGCAGGGTCCCTGGAGGCGCCCGGAGCCACGGGAAGTGGCGCCGCAACCACATGTCGGTCAATTCGCTTTTCGAGAGGCCGGGAGCCTTTCCGGAAGGGCGGCGTGAGCCCATATCCGTCGTTGTAAGCTCATGGACATTCTGTTTCCCGCCATCGCCGATTTTATCGCCCGCCATCACGAGGCGGCGGGCGTCGTGCTGGGTGTCGTCACCCTGCTCGAGGCCGTCGTGCTGCTCGGCGCCTTCATTCCGGCGACGGCGCTGATGGTCATGGCCGGCGGCCTGATCGCGGCCGGGGTTCTGGACGGCTGGACGGTGCTGGCCTTCTGCGTGGCTGGCGCCTTCATCGGCGATGCGATCTCCTATCTCCTCGGCCGCAAGTTGGGCCCGCGCGCCCTGCGCCACTCGGCGCTGGCGCGTCACCGCCGGGCGATCGCGCGCACGCGCCTGTTCATGCGCCGGCATGGCCCTGTGGCGATCTTCTTCGGCCGCTTCTTCGGCCCGGTGCGGGCCTTTGTGCCGCTGGTCGCCGGCATCCTGCAGATGAGCCGCACGCGCTTCCAGATCGCCAATGTGGTCTCGGCCGCCCTCTGGGTGCCGATTATGCTGGCGCCCGGCTATTTCGCCGCCAAGGGCCTGGCCCAGCTCGAAACCCTCGGCGAGGCCGACGGCCTGACCATCGCCATGATCGTCGCCGCCGTTCTGGTGGTCGGCGGCGTCGTCGCCTGGCGGGTGATCGCCGTGCGCATGCGCAACCGCGCCGCCGCCGCGGCGCTCTGCCCCGCCGAATAAGCCGCGCTCAGCGCGACGCCTCGTCGATCGGGTCAGGCCGTCCGATATCCCTGAGTCGCGTACTCCCCCGATGGTCACTCGGCGACGCTGAGCGTCATGGTCATGCCCGGGTGATAGCGACAGTAGACGACGATGCGGCCGGGCCGGCCGAGGGTGACGCGCGCCTTGGTGCCCGGCGGCAGCGTCACGTCGAAGCCGCCGCCGCGATCGGTCGCTGTGTGTTCGAAGATGTCCCGGTTTTCCCAGACGACGGTCTGGCCGACCCGCAGCTCGGACGGCGCCGGGCCGAAGGCCATCTTGTCGATGACGACGACAGCCGGCGTGTTGGCCGAGGCGGCGAAAGAAGCGGCGCCGCCGGCGATGAGGATCGCGCCGGCGATGGCGGGAGCGATGGCGGCGAGGCGACGGCGCATCGGACTATTTCAGGCTCGCCGCCAGATGCTCGGCGTGCATCTGGTGTTCGCCGAACAGCTTGCGCCCGGTCTGCAGCAGGCTCTTCAGCTCGCCGTTCCGGGCGTTGGGGACGAGGGTCTTGTCGAGCGCGCCGTTGACCGTCTGGTGATAGGCGACCTCGTTCTGGAGATAGGCCTTGTCGAAGGCGGCCCCGTCGAGCTTGGCCAGGCTTTCGGTCTTGGCCTTGGCGGCGGCCGAGAGGGCCTGGCTGGTCGGGTTGTCCTGCGGGGTGACGCCGAGCTTCTTGACCAGGGCGAGGGCCTGCTGGTTCACGGCCGCGTGGTCGCGAACCATCTCCTCCGCGAAGGCGCGGACGCTCGGGGTCTTCGACTTGGCCAGGGCCTGCTTGCCGGCGGCGATATCGATCTCGCCGGCGGTATAGGCGATGTGAGCGATCTGGGCGTCGTTGGGCGCCGGCGCCTGGGCGGAAACCGCGAAGGGCGCGACCAGGGCGGAGGCGGCGGCGAGAGCGGCGAGGGGGCGGAACATGGGCTTATCCTTTGCGAGGGGCGGGTCTCGACAATTGGATCGCGCGGCGGTGCAAAGGTTCCCGGGAACCTCGAGCCCGCCCACCGGGTCAGAGCGGTAAGCCCCAGGAGTTCGCGATGACCGTCCGCGCCGCCGTCGACTACGCCGCCCATGACGAGGCCGCCCTGGTGGGCCTGGCCCGACAGAACCACGGCGGGGCGTTCCGCGCCCTCATGCAGCGCTTCAACCAACCGCTGTTTCGCACCGCCCGCAGCATCCTGCGCGACGACGCCGAGGCCGAGGACGCGCTGCAGGAGGCCTATGTCCGCGCGTTCGGGGCGCTGGGCGGCTTTCGTGGCGACGCCAGCCTGCGGACCTGGCTGACCCGGATCGTCATCAACGAGGCGCGGCGGCGATTGGCCCGGCGCCGCGAGACGGTCGAGCTCGACGCCGTCCAGGCCGCCGAGGACGAGGGGCGCGTCGTCAGCCTGCTCGGTGGGCCGATGGCTCTCGATCCCGAGCGAGAGGCCGCCCGCGCCGAGACGCGCCGGATGCTGGAGCGGGCGGTGGACGGCCTGCCGGAAGCCTTCCGTCTCGTCTTTATCCTGCGCGAGGTGCAGGAGCTGACCATCGAGGAGACCGCCGAGAGCCTCGGCCTGAAGCCGGCCACGGTGAAGACCCGCCTGTTCCGCGCCCGCAAGCTGCTGCGCGAGCGGCTCGACGAACAGCTCGGCCAGGCGGTGACGGGCGCCTTCCCCTTCCTCGGCCGCCGCTGCGAGCGGATCACCGCGGCGGTGCTGGCGCGCCTGGGACTTGCCGTCTAGGCGACCTCGCGCCCCGCGCCGACCCCGCCCTGGTGGATCGGCAGGGTGAAGCTGACCGTCGTGCCGTGGCCGGGGATGCTCTGCATTTCCAGCGTTCCGCCGTGCAGCTCGACAAGGGACTTGGTCAGGGCCAGGCCGAGGCCGGTGCCGGCCTGGGTCTTGGCGTGCTGGGTCTCCACCTGTTCGAAGGGGCGGGCGAGGCGGGCCAGGTCTTCCTTGGCGATGCCGATGCCGGTGTCCTCCACCGAGATGCGCAGACGCTCGCCGATCACGTCCCGCAGGCCCTCGGCCCGAACGGTCACGCGGCCGCCCTTGGGCGTGAACTTCACGGCGTTGGACAAGAGGTTGAGCAGGATCTGTTTGACGGCGCGGTAGTCGGCCTCGATCTCCGGCAGGTGCGGGAACTCGACCAGCAGCTGCAGGCCGGCGGCCTCGGCCCGGTTGCGGATCAGGCGCACGGCGTCCTCGGTGACGTCCTGCAGGCTCATCGGATCGAAGCGCAGGGTCATCTTGCCGGCTTCGATCTTCGACATGTCGAGGATGTCGTTGATCAGCGCCAGGAGGTGCTGGCCGGAGTTGTGGATGTCCTTGGCGTATTCCTTGTAGCGGGCGTCGCCCAGGGCCCCGAACATCTCGTTGAGCATGATCTCCGAGAAGCCGTTGATGGCGTTCAGCGGCGTGCGCAGCTCGTGGCTCATATTGGCCAGGAATTCGCTCTTCGACTTGTTGGCGCTCTCGGCGCGCACCTTTTCGGTCTCGTAGCGGCGGGCCAGCTCCGAGAGCTGCTCCTGGCTGCGCTCCAGGCTGATGACGGCGGCCTGCAGCTGCTCCTCATTCTGCCGGCGGGCCTCTTCCTGCTGCTTGATGGCGGTGATGTCGTTGGCGGTCATCACCAGGCCGCCCTCGGCCGTGCGCCGTTCGGAGATCACCACCCAGCGGCCATCGTTCATCTCGGCCTCGCGCACGCCGCGGGCGCCGTCCTGCGCCGGCTGCTGGCGGGCGATGGCCAGGGCGGCGAAGCGGTTGACCTCGTCGCGATGGGCGCCGGGCTTGAGGATGCGCGGCTCCAGGTTGAAGACCGTGCGATAGGCGCGGTTGCACATCAGCAGGCGACCCTGCCGGTCCCATAGGACGAACGCCTCGCTGACGCTTTCGATGGCGTCGCGCAGGCGGGTCTCGGCGGCCTGGGCGCGGGCCTGGGCGATGCGTTCCTCGGTGACGTCCAGCGCCACGCCGATGATGCGCGTATGGCCGTCGCGGCCTGGCTTGCCGAAGCCCTGGCCGCGGGCGTCCAGCCAGATCGACCGGCCGCCGGTGCGGCTGGGCACACGGAAAGAAACGTCGAAGGCCCCGTACTGGGCGGCGGAGGCCAGCTGCTGGCGCACCTTTTCGCGGTGGTCTGGCGCTACCCGGTCGAGCAGTTCCTGGCCGCTGACGACGCCGCCGCCGCCCCAGCCGAACATCGCCCCGGTGACGTCGGAGAGGAACACCACGTCCTCGTCCAGATCCCACTCCCAGATGCCGCAACGGGCGGCCTCGACGGCCAGGCGGAAGCGCTGCTCGTTGGCGGCGCGCTCGCGCTGGGCGATCTCGGTGCGCCGGCTCTGGATGATCAGCAGCAGGGCCAGGGCGATGCCGACAATCAGCGGGATCAGCAGGGCGAGCATGGACTCGATCTGCTCGCGCCGGACCGAAACCGAATTGGTCGAGGGGACGGCGACGACGGCGAGCAGGGCGCCGCCGGCCATCGGGTGCGCGGCCACGTCCAGGCTCGAACCGTCCGGTCCCTGAGCCCGCTGGGCCGGCTGGGCGGCGAGGTCGGCGGCGGTGACCGAGAAGGCGTCCCGCACCCGGGGCGCGGCGCCGACGCCGCCCGCGCCGCGCGCGGCCAGCATGCGACCGTCGGCCAGGGCGACCGCCGCCGTCGGCGGCGCGCCGGCCTCGGCGAGCATCCGCGCGGGATCGCTCACGGAGAGAAGGATCAGGCGGCCGGAGGCGGTCGGGACGATGCGGGCGGCGTAGAGCAGGCGCGAGCCGGCGGGGGCGCCCGTCCATAGCGTGCGGCCCGAGGCCTCGGCGGCCTTGGCGGCGCCGGTCCAGTCGGCGCCGGTGGCGGAACCGGCGCTGGCCATCAGCCCCGTCGGGCCGACCACGGCGACGGCCTTGGCCTGGTCCTTCATCGCCGCGAAGGCGGCCTCGGCGGCGTCGATGGGGGTCGATGGATCGGCGCGGAGTTGGCCGGCGGTCGCCGCCAGGGCGGCGTTCTGGGCGCTGAGGCCGCCGTCGACCACGGCGGCCAGGGTGCGCGCCTGGGCGGCCAGCAGCGCTCCGCCGGGCGGGGCGGCCGCGTCGCGCTGGGCTTTTTGCAGGGCGAAGGCGGTGTAGACGACAAGCATCAGCGCCGCCGCCAGGACGACGATGCGGACCATCGCCTGATCCGAGCCAGGGGGGCGCACCTTCACGGCGACGGGGCCGGCGGCAGCGTCGTCTCGCCTCCTCCCGCCGTGCTTCACCAACTCCACCCCGCTCTCGGAATCGCCGAGTCACCCCGCTCGAACACGGAATCTTAAGCTGCGTCGGGCCGCGCGTCACGGCCCGAAGGATGAGTCGCTCGGTCGCCGGCGAACTTGGCCGTGAAACTTCAGGCGATCGCCTTGCTGGCCAGCTCGTAGACGTTCTTCGACAGGCCCGGATGGGCGGCGATCCGCTCCAGCTCGGCGCGCATCAGGGCCGCCAGCTCCGGCGCGTAGCGACGCCAGCCGCCGAGCGGCTCGACGAGGCGGGCGGCCGTCATCGGGTTGAAGGCGTCGACAGCCAGAATCTGGTCGGCCAGGAAGCGATAGCCGGCACCGCTGGGGTCGTGGAAGCGGGCCGGATTGCCGTTGGCGAAGCTCTGCACCAGGGCCCGCAGGCGATTGGGGTTGGTCGCCTCGAAGTCCGGATGGGCGGTGAGCGCCAGGACGCGGCCAAGCGCCCCCTCGGACGGATCCCTGGCCTGGGCGGCGAACCATTTGTCCAGCACCAGCGGCTCGTCGCGCCATTTGCCGTGGAAGCTCGCGAGCGCCTCCTCGCAGGCCTCGCCGCCGAGGGCGACCAGGGCGTTCAGGCCGCCGATGGCGTCGGTCATGTTGCCCGCCGCTTCGAAGTGGCCCCGCGCGCGCTGCTCGACATCGGCGTCCGGGGCGGCGGTCAGCATCTCCAGGGCGGCGTTGCGCAGGGCGCGACGTCCGGCGCTGGCGGCGTCGGGGGAAAATTCGCCGTCGTCCTGCAGCGACAGGTGCAGGCGGCGCAGCGGCTCGGCCAGGTGCACGGCGATACGGGCGCGCAGGGCGTCGCGCGCCGCACGCAGGGCGGCCGGATCGGCCGGCTGGCGGGCGAGGGCGAGATCCTGTTCGCTGGGCAGGCCGAGCAGCAGGGCCTTGAACGCCTCATCGGCCTGTTGATCGTTCAGCGCGCGGCCGAGCGCCTCGGCGAAGCGCTCCTCGCCCACCTCGTCCGGATCGCCGGCGGCGCGGCCGAGGATCAGGGCCTGGGCCAGGGCCTGGCCGGCCTCCCAGCGGTTGAACAGGTCGGGATCGGCGGCGAGCCGGACGTAGCGGTCGGTCGGCCGCTCATCGAGCGACAGCTTCACCGGCGCGGAGAACCCCTGCAGGGCCGAGATCACCGGCGGCCGGAGCACGCCCTCGAACCGCACCGTGCGGGCCTCGCCGTCGAGCGTCACCAGCTCCTGCGGCCGGATCACCACGCCGTCGTCGTCCAGCAGGGTGATGGCGACCGGAATCGGCAAGGGATGCTTGACCGCCTGGCCCGGGGTCGGCGACGTCGCCTGGGCCAGCGACAGCTCCAGGGCGCCGGCGGCTTCGTCATAGCGGCCGGCCACGGTCACCTGCGGCGTGCCGGCCTGTTCGTACCAGCGGAAGAAGTCGGTCAGGTCTCGGCCCGAAGCCTCCGCGAAACAGGCGATGAAGGCTTCCACCGTGGTGGCTTCGCCGTCGTGGCGCTCGAAATAGAGGTCCATGCCCTGGCGGAAGGCGTCGGCCCCCAGCAGGGTCTTCAACATGCGGATGACCTCCGAGCCCTTCTCGTAGATCGTCGCCGTGTAGAAGTTGTCGATCTTCAGATAGCTCGATGGGCGGACCGGGTGGGCGAGGGGGCCGGCGTCCTCCGGGAACTGCCGGGCGCGCAGGCTTTTCACGTCCTTGATCCGCTGCACCGCCGCCCCGCGCATGTCGGCGCTGAACGACTGGTCGCGGAACACGGTCAGGCCTTCCTTCAGGCATAGCTGGAACCAGTCGCGGCAGGTGATCCGGTCGCCGGTCCAGTTATGGAAGTACTCGTGGGCGACGACGCTCTCGATGCGCTCGTAGTCGAGGTCGGTCGCCGTCTCGGGGTCGGCCAGGAGCAGGCTGGAGTTGAAGATGTTGAGGCCCTTGTTCTCCATGGCCCCGAAGTTGAAGTCGCGCACGGCGACGATCATGAACAGGTCGAGATCGTATTCGCGGCCAAAGGCTTGCTCGTCCCACTTCATCGCCCGCTTGAGGCTGTCCATGGCGTAGACGGCGCGGGAAGCCTGACCGGGATCGACGTAGACGCGCAGCTCCACCGTGCGACCGCTCATGGTCACGAAGCTGTCGGCCAGCTCGTCCAGTTCGCCGGCGACCAGGGCGAAGAGGTAGCAGGGCTTGGGGAAGGGATCTTCCCACACCGCGAAGCGGCGGCCGCCGCCGAGGGCGCCGCTGTCGATCAGATTGCCGTTGGAGAGCAGGCGGGGCAGGGCGGCGTCGCCCTCGATCCGCACGGTGTAGCGGCTCAGCACGTCCGGCCGGTCGGGGAAGAAGGTGATGCGGCGGAAGCCCTCGGCCTCGCACTGGGTGCAGAAGCGGCCGCCGCTCATGTAGAGGCCCATCAGGGCGGTGTTGCTGGCCGGGTCGATCTCGACCTCGGTCTCCAGAACGAAGGCGTCCGGCGCGCCGGGAATGGTCAGACTCTCGGCGTCGATCGTATAGGCCCCCGCCGCCAGGGCCGCGCCGTCGATGGCGACCGAGATCAAGGTCAGGCCTTCGCCGTCGAGCCGCAGCGGATCGGCGTGATCGCCGTTGCGCCTCACGGCCAGCCTGGCCTTCACCCGCGTGGCGTTGGGCGCCAGATCGAAGGTGAGGCCGACCGTGTCGATCAGGAAGGCAGGCGGGCGATAATCGGCGAGGCGGATGGCCTGGGGCGTGTCGGTGCGCATGCCTGACGAGGTAGGCGCAAAGCGCGCCGGGCGCCACCTCCGCGAGGGCGTTTACTCCGCCGCCTGTTTCACGCCGGCGGCGGGCGCTTCCTCGATGTAGCGCTTCAGCGCCTGGGCGCGCTGGGCCATGGCGGCGATCGTCGGCGGGGCGTCCTCGGGCGCTTCGAGCACCAGGGCGACCAGTTCCTCCGCCAGGCCGAGCAGGTGCGGAGCGGTGACGATCAGGCGGGCCTGGCGCTCGATCTTCAGTGGGTCGCGGTCGTATTCGGCCCCGGGCGTGCGCCAGCCGCCCCAGTCGTTGGCGTCGGTGACCACCACCGGATAGGTGCCGGGATAGGGGTGGTGCGCGCAGTCCTGCGGGGTCTGCCACTTGTTCTTGGCGCGCAGCACCCGCCAGCGCTCGCCGCTGGAATCCTGCGGCGCGTCCTCCGCCCGCAGTTCGCCGGCCTGAAACTCGCGGCCGAGGCCCACGTCGTAGGTGACCTTGACCGGCTCGTCGAAGCCCTTGGCCCAGATGGGCACGATGCGTTCGACGATCGCCCAGGCGCCGACGCTCTCGACCCACACCCGCTGGTTCTTTTGAAACGCCGCCTTGGCCATCGCGATACCCGCACGAAAATCGCGCCGACCATCGCCGATAATCCTTGCCGGGGGGTCAATACCCCGAAAACGCCGTCAGGCGGCGTTGCGGCGGGTCTGGGCCTCGATCCAGGCGTAGGTCTTTTCCAGCCCCTTCACGAGCGGATCGTTCGGCCGCCAGCCCAGCTTCTGCTCGATCAGCCGGTTGTCGGAGTTGCGGCCGCGCACGCCCAGCGGGCCCGGAATGTGCTCGATCTCGATCCGCTTGCCGGCGATGTCGGCGACGATGCCGACCAGTTGGTTGATGGTCACCATCTCGTCCGAGCCGATGTTCACCGGCACGTCGACGTCCGAGCGCAGCAGGCGGGTGGAGCCTTCGACGCATTCGTCGACATAGAGGAACGAGCGGGTCTGCTCGCCGTCGCCCCAGATTTCGATGCTGCCGCCGTTGGAGGCCAGGGCCACCTTGCGGCAGACGGCCGCGGGGGCCTTCTCCTTGCCGCCTTCCCAAGTTCCTTCCGGGCCGAAGATGTTGTGGAAGCGGGCCACTCGGTTCTTCGTGCCGTGGTTGCGGTTGTAGGCGAGGAACAGCCGCTCGCTGAACAGCTTCTCCCAGCCGTATTCGCTATCCGGCGCGGCGGGGTAGGCGCTGTCCTCGGCGCAGTTGGGATTGTCCGGGTCCTCTTGGTTGTACGCCGGGTACATGCAGGCCGAGGAGGAATAGAACACGCGGCTGATGTTCCGCTTGTGGGCGGCGTCGGCGACGTTGAGGTTGATGGTCGCCGAGTTGTGCATGATGTCGGCGTCGTGGGCGCCGGTGAAGATGTAGCCCGCCCCGCCCATGTCAGCGGCCAACTGGTAGACCTCGTCGAAGCGGCGGTCGATGACGCCGCGCACGTTGCCGGGCTCGCGCAGGTCGGAGATCACGAAATCGTCGGCCTCGGTCTCGGCATGCTCGTTGAACTTCAGGTCGACGCCGCGCACCCAGAAGCCCTCACGCTTCAAACGCTTGACCAGGTGACCGCCGATGAAGCCGCCGGCCCCGAGCACCAAAGCAGATTTCGTCACGCCTGTTCCCCGAATGCGAAGGGCTGGGTGGTAGCGCCTTTCCGCGAGGCCTCGCAACCCTGCGGCGCGCAGGCGCCGCAACTCGCGCGATTCAGATGCCGGCGCCGTTGTCCTGGGTGCGCAGGGCGGCTTCGTGCGCCGCCGCCTCGGCTGCGATCCAGGCCGCGAAAGCCTTCACCTGCGGCAGCCGGCCCTTGGCCTTGGGATGCACGAGGTAATAGGCGAAGTCGACGACGGTGGCGTCCTGCAGCGGGGCGATCAGACGGCCGGCGTCCAGGTCGGCCTGGGCGAGCGTGCTCTTGGCCAGGGCCACGCCGCGGCCGGCGGCGGCGGCCTCGATGACCAGGCTGGACTGATTGAAGCGCGGACCCCGCGCGCCGTCGACGTCGCGCACGCCGCGCGCGGCCAGCCACATGGCCCAGTCGGGGCAGCTGTCGTCGGCGTCGGGCGAGCCGTCGTGCAGCAGCACGGCGTTTTTCAGGTCGGCCGGCGCGTTCAGCGGGTGCTCGGCCAGGAATTCGGGGGAGGCGACGGGAATCACCGTCTCGCTGAGCAGGCGGGTGACCTCCAGGCCCGGATAGCGCCCGGCGCCGTAGCGGATGGCGAGGTCGACCTCGCCGGCGTTGAAATCGACCACGTCCATCCCGGCCGAGAGCCAGACGTCGACCTGCGGGTGGGCGGCCTCGAAGCGGCCGAGGCGCGGCACCAGCCACTTGGCGGCGAACGAGGGGGCGGCGGTCAAGGTCAGGCGGCGGCCGTCGACGGCGGCGGTCAGCATTGAGGCGGCCTCGGCCAGGCGGTCGAAAGCTTCGCGCAGGGCGGGCAGGGCGGTCTGGGCCGCGTCGGTGAGCAACAGGCCCTTGGGGGTGCGCCGGAAGAGGGCGGCGCCCACATAGTCTTCCAGGTTCTGGATTTGCTGGCTGACAGCGCCTGGCGTCACCGAAAGTTCGTCGGCCGCGCGGCTGAAATTGAGGTGGCGCGCCGCGGCCTCGAAGGCCCGGAGAGCGTTCAGCGGCGGCAGCCGGCGTCTGGTTGTTTCGCCCCTGGTATCCAAAAGAATTCCTGACAGGCCCCGCAGAACTGATCGTTTGCGAAGTGGCGCCTTCGAACCCATTTTGCAACCGTCCGGCGGCGTATCGGCCCTTTTCGCCGTTGGACGAACCCGGGCGGGCGCTTGCGCCCGCCCGACTTTTTTCAAGCCTGGCGCTTGTCGGACGAAGAAGCGGGTCGCCCCGTTCACTTCGATCCGGTAAGGGCTCGGCGCCTTTTAGAAGTGCTGAAGGCAGCGTCGCTTAGAAACCCGTCCGACCATGTCCCGCCGTCCTCCTCAATCCCGATCGACAGGCCCGGCTTCCAGCCGCCTCGTGGTGCTGCGCGGCGGTGAGCCGCGCGCCGGCGTCGTCTGGCTGGTGGGCGCCGGTCCGGGCGATCCCGATCTGCTGACGATCAAGGCGGCGAAGGCCCTGGCGGCCGCCGACGTGGTGCTGCACGACGGCCTGGTCTCGGACGAAATCCTGGCCCTGGCGCCCGCCGCCGCCCGGCGGATCAGCGTGGCCAAGCGCAAGTCGCACCACACCCTGCCGCAGGACGAGATCAATCGCCTGCTGGTGGCCTTCGCCCGTGAGGGCCTGACGGTGGTTCGCCTGAAGGCGGGCGACCCCTTCATCTTCGGCCGCGGCGGCGAGGAACTGGCCGCGTGCCGCGAGGCGGGCGTGGCCTGCGAAGTGGTGCCCGGCGTCACCGCCGCCCTGGCGGCCTCCGCCGGCGCGGGCGCGCCGCTGACGCACCGCGGCCTCGCCCAGGCCGTCACCTTCGTCACCGGCCATGCGGCCCCCAAGGGCGATGAGCCCTGGGGCGAACCGGCGCTCGACTGGGCCGCCCTGGCGCGCCCGAACCATACCGTCGTCGTCTACATGGGCCTTTCGGCGGCTCCCGCCCTGGCCGCCCGCCTGACGCAGGCCGGCCGGGCGCCGGGGACGCCGGTTCTGATCGTGGAGAACGCCAGCCGCGCCGACGAACGGCGCGTGGTCTCCACCCTGGCCGGACTGGCCGACGCCGCCGCGACCCTCTCGGGCCCGGCGATCCTGATCATCGGCGAGACCGCCGCCCTGGCCGACGTGGCGGGCGTGGCGGAACACGCCGCGCAATTCGAGTGGAAGCGGGCATGAGCGACGTCCCTGTAAAAATAGTCCCCCTGAAGGGCGTCACCGGCAATCGCCTGCAGGATGGCGAGGTCGTGTTCTGGGGCGAGGGCGGCTGGCGCGAGCGCTTCGCCGATATTTCGCTCTACGACACGGCGGATGCGGCCGAGGCGGCGCTGACCGAAGCCAAGTCGCAGCCGACCGTGATCGTCGACCCCTACATCATCGACGTGCGCATCGAGGACGGCCTGCCGATCCCCATCGCCTATCGCGAGCGCGTGCGCGCCCTCGGCCCCACCATCCACCCGGACATGGGCAAGCAGACGGAAGGCGGCGCGGTGATCGACGCCATCGCCCACGCCGCCGGCGCCGCCCGCTCGGCCGGCCGCATCAACCTGATCAAGAAGCGCTGAGGAAGCCATGTACCGCTACGACGCCTTCGACGCCGAAATGCTCGCCGACCGCACGGCCGAGTTCCGCACCCAGGTCCAGCGCCGGGTCGCCGGCGAGATCACCGAGGAGCAGTTCAAGCCGCTGCGCCTGATGAACGGCCTGTACCTGCAGCTGCACGCCTACATGCTGCGGATCGCCATTCCCTACGGCACGCTGAACGGCGAAAAGCTGCGCCGCCTGGGCCACGTCGCCCGCGTCTACGACAAGGGCTACGGCCACTTCACCACGCGCACCAACCTGCAGCTGCACTGGATCAAGCTGAAGGACGCCCCGGCCATTCTCGACCAGCTGGCCGAGGTCGGGCTGCACGCCATCCAGACCTCGGGCAACTGCATTCGCAACATCACGGCCGATCCCTACGCCGGCGCCAATCCGGAGGAGCTGGACGATCCGCGCGTGTGGAGCGAGGTCCTGCGCCAGTGGTCGACCTTCCACCCCGAGTTCTCGTTCCTGCCGCGCAAGTTCAAGATCGCCATCGGGGCGTCGCCGAACGACCGCACCGCCGCGCGCATCTACGACATCGGTCTGAAGCTGCGTCGCAACGACGACGGCGAACTCGGCTTCGAGGTGATGGTCGGCGGCGGCCTGGGCCGCACGCCCTATCTCGGCCCGACGATCCGCGAGTTCCTGCCGACGCAGCACCTGCTCAGCTACCTGAGCGCCATCCTGCGCGTCTACAATCGCCACGGTCGTCGCGACAACATCTGGAAGGCCCGGATCAAGATCCTGGTCGCCAGCCTCGGCGCCGCGGAATTCGCCCGCCAGGTGGAAGAAGAATGGGCGGCCATGCGCCAGGCCGGCGAGGCCGACGGCATCGACGCGCCGCTGGAGGAAGTGGCCCGCATCCGACAGGCCTTCGTCATCCAGGCCTTCGAGGCCCGGCCGGCGAAGTCGGCCGCCTTCGACACGGCCAAGGCCGATCCGGCCTTCGCTCGCTTCGTCCGTCAGAACGTGCTGGCGCACAAGCAACCCGGCTACGCCATCGTCAACATCTCGCTGAAGGCGCCCGGCGAAGTGCCCGGCGACTGCTCGTCGGACCAGATGGACGCCATCGCCGACCTGGCCGAGCGCTATTCGGCCGACGAGGTGCGGGTGCACTACGAGCAGAACCTGATCCTGCCGCATGTGGCCCTCGACGACGTGCCGGCGGTGTTCGCCGAGCTGCAGCGCATCGGTCTGGCGACGCCGAACATCGGCCTGGCCTCGGACATCATCGCCTGCCCGGGCCTCGACTACTGCACCCTGGCCAACGCCCGGGCGATCCCGATCGCCCAGGCGATCGCCGCGAAGTTCGCCGACCCGGTGGTGGCGGAGGACGTGGGCGAACTGCGGGTGAAGATCTCGGGCTGCATCAACGCCTGCGGTCACCACCACGTCGGCCACATCGGCATTCTGGGCGTCGATAAGAAGGGTGAGGAGTTCTACCAGCTCACCCTCGGCGGCTCCGGCCTGGAGGACGCCCGGCTGGGCGACATCCTGGGCCCGGCTCTCCCGGCCAACCGCGTGGCGGAGGCCGTGGATATCATGGTCGACATCTACAAGAAGTCGCGCGAACCGGGCGAACGGTTCGTCGATACCTATCGCCGTCTCGGCGTCGCTCCGTTCAAGGCCGCTGTCTATGCCGAAGCTCATTAAGATCGAAGCCGAAGGCCCGGTCTGGGCCGAAGACCCCTTCTTCGACGTCGTCGACGAAGATCCGACGCCCGGCCAGGGCGGCGTGATCCTGTCGTTCGCCCGCTTCCAGGAAGAGGGCGCGGCCCTCCTCGCCGAGGGACGCGAGGTCGGCGTCCGCCTGAACGCCGACGAGCCGGTCGAGGCGCTGGCCGAGGTGCTGGACCGCCTGGCCGTCGTGGCTCTGGTGTTCCCCAAGTTCCGGGACGGGCGCCAGTATTCGCAGGCGGCGCTTCTGCGCGGCCGCCTCGGCTATCAGGGCGAGGTGCGCGCCGTCGGCGACGTGCTGCGTGAGCAGGGCCGGTTCATGGCGCGCTGCGGCTTCGACGCCTTCGTGCCCGCCGACGGCGCCACGCCGGAGGACTGGGCCTCCGTGCTCGCGCGCTACCGCCACGTCTATCAGCGCGCCGCCGATGGCCTGGAACCCGTCTGGAAGGAGCGCGCCTGATGGCCTTCGACCAGATCGACCGCACCCACATCGATCAGGCTCAGCCGGTCGCTCCGGCCCTGCCCGATCTGGCCGAGCGCCTGCGCGACGCCCACCCGCTGGAGGTGATCCGGGCGGCCTACGAGCTCTATGGCGACCGCTTGGCCATGGTCTCGTCGTTCGGCGCCGAATCCGCCGTGCTGCTGCATCTCGTCAGCCGGGTGTCGAAGGACATCCCCGTGCTGTTCCTCGACACGGGCATGCTGTTCGGCCAGACGCTGGACTATCGCCGCCAGCTGGCCGAGCGCCTGGGCCTGACCGACGTCCGCGACCTGCGTCCGGCCTTCGCCGACCTGGCGACGGGCGACCCGAAGTCCGACCTGCACAAGACCGACATCGACGCCTGCTGCCATATCCGCAAGGTGCTGCCGCTGGACCGGGCGCTCGGCGACTTCGACGCCTGGATGACCGGCCGCAAGCGCTTCCACGGCGGCGACCGCCTGCGTCTGGCGACGGTCGAATTCAGCGACGGCAAGGTGAAGTTCAACCCGCTGGCCAACTGGAGCAAGGCCGAGCTCGACGCCTACGCGGCCGAACATGACCTGCCGGCCCACCCGCTGGTCGCTCAGGGCTTCCCGTCGATCGGCTGCTGGCCGTGCACCAAGGCGGTGGACAACCCCAACGCCGGCGACCTGCGCGCGGGCCGTTGGCAGGGTCAGGAAAAGACCGAGTGCGGCATCCACGTCGCCCGCGCTCCGGGCGCCCCGTCGAACCTCGGCGGCGATATCTGACGACCGCTTGACCTGAGGCCTCCCCGGCGTAGGGGAGGCCGATGGACGTCGCCGCGCTTGTTTCGGCCTTCGAGGCCCGCACCCTGCCCAAGGAAGCCTGGACGCATGCCGCCCATGTCAGCGTGGGCGCGGTCTACGCCTGGCGATACGGCCGGGCCGAGGCCCTGCGGCGGCTGCGTGCGGCGATCCCGGCCTACAACCTATCGGTCGGCGGCGAGAACACCGACACCGCCGGTTACCACGACACCATCACCGCCTACTACGCGGCGGCGGCGGCCGACGCCGTGTCCGGGGCCGGCGATGAGGATGAAGCGGCGGCCCTGGCCCTGGCCGGCGAGCATCTGACGCGCGAGGCGCCGCTGCGGTTCTGGTCGCGGGAGACGCTGTTTTCGGTTCCGGCGCGGCGCGCCTATGTCGCGCCGGACCTCGCCGAGCCGCCTTTCGAGCTGGGTGGGTAAAATTATGTACCGCTCACCCCTGCGAAGGCGGGGGCATAGGTTTTTTGTCGGTGGTCACTACGGCTTGCAGAAAAAGCCTGGGTCCCCGCCTTCGCGGGGATGAGCGGATCAGAATGCCTCAGTTCGGCGGGCAGCCCTTGAACTCGCCCACCTTGCTGACCGTGAGGGTCGAAAGGTTCAGCGGCATCATCGGCTTCATCGACGCCTTGCCGTCGCCGGTGAACAGGTCGATGCGATTGCCCTTGATGTCGCCGCCCTTGTCGGAGGCGTACCAGAAGCCGTCGTGGCTGGTCCCGTCGGGCATCGGCAGGCCGACGGTCTCCTTGATGAACAGCACGGTGCGGCGCTTCACGTTCAGGCCGTCCACTGCGGCGGTGCGCATGGCCACCACCTTGCAGCCCAGGCTGTCGAGCGCGCCGATGCCCTTGGCGCCGGCGTGATAGAGGCTGGCCTTCAGCTTGAAATCGGCCGTGCCCGGCATGGCGCCGATCAGGGCGGAAACGATCAGATCACCGAGCGGATCGGGCTTGGACTCGCGAGTCTGGGCGGCGGCGGGGCCGGCGACCAGGGCGGTCAGAACAAGAAACGCAGCGAGGCGGCGCATGGGGGAGTAAGCCTCCAAGGTCGTCAGGGCGCGCCTACCTAGGCTAAGACTTGCCGCGAAGGCAAGCTTGAGCGGAGGACGCGCGGCGCTGCGGATCTATGGCGACGGCCGTTCGGGCAATTGCCTGAAGGTGAAATGGACGGCCGAAAAGCTGGGTCTTCCCTATGCCTGGACCGAGGTCGACATCATGACCGGCGGCTCGCGCAGCCCCGAATTCCTGGCGATGAATCCGGCCGGCCAGACTCCGACCGTGGTGCTGGAAGACGGCCGTCCGCTGGCCCAGTCGAACGCTATCCTGCTGCATCTGGCCGAGGGCTCGGCCCTGATTCCCGCCAACGCCTACGACCGCGCTCGCATGTTCGAGTGGCTGTTCTGGGAGCAGTACAGCCACGAGCCATACGTCGCCGTGGCCCGCTTCCAGATGCTCTTTCTCGGCAAGCCGAAGGCGGAGCTGGACGAGAAGATCGTCACTCGCGGCGAGGCGGCCCTGGCGCGGCTGGAGCTCGGCTTGGCCGGGACGCCTTATCTGGTCGGCGACGCCCTCAGCCTCGCGGACATCTCGCTGGTCGCCTACACTCGCGTGGCCCACGAGGGCGGCTTCGACCTGGCGGCCTATCCCAAGGTCCGGGCCTGGATCGCACGGGTCGAGCAGGACCTGGGCCTCTAGCGTCACCTTTCCGTTGCATGCGGGCGCTAGGCGCGTGCAACCTCCCGGGCCTGTTCGGAGCCTCCCATGCGTCGCTTTTTCCTCGCCGCCGCGGCCGTCGCCGTCGCCGTCGTCGCCGCGCCAGCCTCCTCCGCCTTGGCCTGGGGCGCGTCGGGTCACCGGGTGATCGGGGAACTGGGCATGCAGACCCTGCCGCAGGAGGTGCCGGCCTTTCTGCGCGCCAAGGGCGTGGACGTGACCGTCGGCGAATACGCGCGTGAGCTCGACCGCTCGAAGGGCGCCGGCCGCATTCACGACAACGACCGCGATCCCGCCCACTTCGCCGACATCGACGACAACGGCCGCCTGCTCGGCGGGCCGAAGCTCGACGCCCTGCCGCCGACCCGCAAGGATTACGAGACCGCCCTGCGCGCCGCCGGGACCGACAGCTGGCAGGCCGGCTATCTGCCCTACGCCATGGTCGACGGCTGGCAGCAGCTGGTGAAGGACTTCAACATCTGGCGGGTTCTCGTGGCCGCCGAGAAGGTGACCAGGGATCCGGCCAAGAAGCGCTACTACCGACTGGACCGCGCCCGCCGCGAGGCCCTGATCGTCCGCGACATCGGCATCTGGGCGCACTATGTGGGCGACGCCTCGCAGCCGCTGCACGCCACCGACCACTACAACGGCTGGGGCGACGGCCCGAACCCCAACGGCTTCTCGAACGCGCGGACGGTGCATGCCGACTTCGAAGGGACGCTGACCCAGCCCGTCGCCGGCCAGCCGGCCCGCGTGCGCGCAGCCATGCCGGCGATGGCGCCTTGCGACTGTACCGACATCATGCCCCGCACGGCGGCCTACCTCGCCCAGACCAACAGCAAGACCGTTCCGGTCTATCAGATGTTCAAGGACAGGACCCTGAGCCTGGGCGACCCTCAGGGCGAGGCCTTCATCGCCGAGCGTCTGGCGATGGGCTCGGCGCAGCTGCGCGACATGATCGTCGACGCTTGGCGGGCCAGCGCGACCATGCGCTTCGGCTATCGCCCGGACATGACCCTGCAGGATGTCGAGAGCGGCAAGGCCGACCCCTGGGCGGATCTTTACGGCAAGGACTGAGGGGCGAACTCCTCGTGCTTCGAGGCTCGCTGCGCTCGCACCTCAGCATGAGGATTTCGACTGAAGCGCTAAGCCAGCAGTAGCCCTCATCCTGAGGCGCCGCGAAGCGGCCTCGAAGCTTGTCCTGAGCGCCGCCGCAGGCGGCGTCGAAGGGGACGAGGGCGGTCCCGCTGGGACTAAGCCCGCTTGTTCAGCGTGATCGCCGTGGCCGCGCCCACGGGCGCGGTGGCCAGGCCGCCGGCGCCATAGCCGCCGTTGCTGCTGCGCTGGCTGGCGACTTCCTCGGCGATGGCGCGCACCAGGCCGTCGGTCACGGTCTTGGCGGCCTGCAGGGCGCGGCCCTGGCGAGCCAGCACGGCGTCGAAGGCCTCGGTGGCGCGCATCAGCCGGGTCTTCTGGGCGGGCGTCGCGGCGGCGATCAGGCCGGGCTGCTGGCGCAGGCGCGAGGACTCATGCCGATAGAGGTTGGCCAGGCGCGAGGTTTCCTCCAGGCGCGCGGCGGCGTCCTGCGGGCGGCGCTGCTCGAAGGCGGCGGCGTCGAGCGCGATGCTGGCGGTCAGCCGGTCGGTGAGGACGATCATCGCCTCGATACGGTCGGAGCCCGCGGCGTCGGTCTGGGCCGGAAAGTTGGACATCACGACAGTCCCTGCATCTTGAGCATCTGCGCCTGAACCGAGCTGGCGAGGCCCACGCCGCCGGCCTTGACCATCGACTTCGACATGGCGTCGGTCAGGAACGAGCGGAACATCTGGGCGCCCTGGCCGCCGCTGAACTCGCCCTCGTCGACGCCCTGGAACATCTCGCCGAGCATCACCGAGAGGAACGAGGCCTCGAAGTCCTGGGCGGTCTTCTTGATCTCGCCGCGCTTGGCCAGTTCGGCGGCCGAGGTCGCGGTGAGGCCGGCGGTCGGGCTCGCGGGCGGCAGGGCTAGGGAGGAGAGGGCGCTCATCACATCACCTCGATATCGGCTTGCAGGGCGCCCGCGGCCTTGATGGCCTGCAGGATCGAGATCATGTCGCGCGGCGTGACGCCGAGGGCGTTCAACCCGTTTACCAGGCTGGCGAGCGAGGCGCCGTCCTGCAGCATGATCAGCTTGCGGCCCTTCTCCTCCTCGACGCTGACCGTCGAGGCCGGCTCGATCGCGGTCTGACCCTGGCTGAATGGGGCCGGCTGGCTGATGCGCGGGCTTTCCTGCACCGAGATGGTCAGGTTGCCCTGGGCGATGGCGACGGTGGAGATGCGGACGTTCTCGTCCATGACCACCACCCCGGCCACCTCGTCGATCACCAGCTTGGCCGGGCTGTCGACCTGGATCGGCAGGTTCTCCACGGCGGTGACGAAGCCGATCATGTTCTGGCCGCTCGGCGGCGTCAGGGTGACGATGGTGGGGTTCTCCACGGCGGCGGCGCCGGGATAGCGGGCGTTCACCGCCTGGGCGATGCGCTGGGCGGTGGTGAAGTCGGGATTGCGCAGCGTCATGCGCATCTGGTTCATCGCGGCCAGCTGGAAGCCGGTCTCGCGTTCGACCAGGGCGCCCCCGGCGATGCGGCCGGCGGTCGGCACGCCCTTCAGCACGGCCGAGCCCGAGGCCCCGCCGGCCGAGACCGAACCGGTCTGCACCGTGCCCTGCGCCACCGCGTAGACCTGGCCGTCGGCGCCGACGAGGGAGGTGACCAGCAGGGTGCCGCCGAGCAGGCTCTTGGAGTCGCCCGCGGCGGAGACCGAAACGTCGATCGGCGAGCCGGCGGCGGCGAAGGCGGGCAGGCGGGCCGTCACCATCACCATGGCCACGTTCTTGGCGTTGAGGTTGGCGTCGCGAACGTTGGTGCCCAGGCGCTCGAGCATGGCCTCCATGGCCTGGCGGGTCTGCGGCGAGTTGCGCAGGGTGTCGCCGGTGCCGTTGAGGCCGACCACGAGGCCGGCGCCCGTCAGCATGTTTTCCCGCACGCCCTCGAACTCGACCACGTCCTTGATCCGCGAGGCGGCGAAGGCCGGCGGGGCGGCCAGGCAGGCGACGGCGGCGAGGCCGGCGGCGGCGAGATGGAACAGACGGGTGAACATGGTCGGACCTGCACGCGTGACACGGGCTTGCGCCCGAGTCTTCCAAAGCAGGAACCGCGCCAGGAGAAAGCCCATTTAAAGCAATGGGATAACGTTCGGCCCGGTCGGTCTCGGCAGAAATTGCCCGGCATTAACCATACCGCAAGGCGGAAGACGGAAGAGTTGGCCCATGAAGGTTTCCGGCCCCAGCAGCCTGGCTCCCAACGTCGCCTCGAAGGGCGCGCGCCCGACCTCGGGCGCCGCGTTTTCGCTGGGCGGCGCGGCGCCCGTCGCGCCGACCGGCCCGGCCGCCTCGGTGGCGCCCGTCGCCTCCCTGGCCGCCCTGATGGCCCTGCAGGAAGTGGGCGGGCCGCTGGAACGGCGAAAACGCGCCATGGGCCGCGCCGGCCGAATTCTCGATGTGCTGGACGAGGTGAAGGTCGCCCTGATCGGCGGCGACCTTACGCCCGCCACCCTCGAACGCCTCACCCGCGCGATTCGCGAACAGCGCGAGGCGACCGACGATCCGGGCCTCGAATCCGTGCTCGACGAGATCGAGACTCGCGCCGCGGTGGAGCTCGCCAAGCTTGAGCGTTCAGCGGTTGCGGCGTGAAGGCGCGCGCGCAACGCGAGCTTGATTGTGTGTACCCGCGGTTTTGCTATAAGCGCCTCGCCTACCGTAGGCGGGATTTATAAGGCGTGAGTACGTCAATGCAGTCGACCGCGGTTCTGGTGCAAGACGAGTACCGTCCTTCCGAGGACGAAGAGTTCATGAACGAGCGCCAGCTTGAGTTTTTCAAGCAGAAGCTCAACGACTGGAAAGAAGAGATTCTCAAGGAATCTCGTGAGACGCTCAGCCACCTGAAGGCCGAGACTGAGAACCACCCGGACCTCGCCGACCGCGCCTCGTCGGAAACCGACCGGGCTTTGGAACTGCGCACCCGGGACCGCCAGCGTAAGCTGATCTCCAAGATCGACGAGGCCCTGCGCCGCATCGAGGACGGCTCCTACGGCTATTGCGAGGAGACCGGCGAACCGATCAGCCTCGCCCGCCTGGAAGCTCGCCCGACCGCGACCCTCAGCCTCGAGGCCCAGGAGCGCCACGAGCGCCGCGAACGCGTCCACCGCGACGACTGAGGCGGTCTGCGTCCTTCGACGCGGCCGCTCGCGCGGCCTACTCAGGATGACGCAGTCTGTGGAAGCCAAAATCAACGTCATGCTGAGTAGCGCGCAGCGCGTGTCGAAGCATGCACTGCGCCATTCCAGCGCCGCAAATCCTTGACTTCCCGGCCCCCAAGTCCGACCTAGCGCCCCTTCCTTCAAGGGACGCCTTCTCATGACCGTCAAGGTCCGCTTCGCCCCGTCGCCCACAGGCCGCATCCATGTCGGCAACATCCGCGCCGCGGTCGTCAACTGGCTGTTCGCCAAGGGGCAGGGCGGTCAGTTCGTGCTGCGGATCGACGACACCGACCTGGAGCGTTCGACCAAGGAATATGAGGACGGCATCGAGACCGACCTCAAGTGGCTGGGTCTGGTCTGGGACGAGCGTCACAACCAGTCCGCCCGCTTCCCGGTCTACCATCAGGCCATGGAGCGGCTGAAGGCTCAGGGCCGGCTTTATCCCGCCTATGAGACCGCCGAGGAGCTGGATCGTCGCCGCAAGGTGCAACTGACCCGCGGCCAGCCGCCGATCTACGATCGCGCCGCCCTCAAGCTCACCGCCGACGAGATCGCCGCCCTGGAAGCCGAGGGCCGCCGCCCGCACTGGCGCTTCCGCCTGGAAGGCAAGCGGGTGAAGTGGGACGATCTGGTGCGCGGGCCCGTCGAGGTCGACACCGCCTCGATGTCCGACCCGGTGCTGATCCGCGAGGACGGCGCCTTCCTCTACACCCTGCCGTCGGTGGTCGACGACATCGACATGGCCATCACCCACGTGGTGCGCGGCGAGGACCACACCACCAACACCGGCGTCCAGATCGAGATCTTCGAGGCGCTCGGCGCCAAGCCTCCGACCTTCGCCCACTTCAGCCTGCTGGTCGGCGCCGATGGCGAGGCGCTGTCGAAGCGCCTCGGCTCGATGTCGATCCGCGACCTGCGCGAACAGGGCTTCGAGCCCCTGGCCGTGGTCTCCCACATCGCCAAGATCGGCACCTCCGATCCGCTGGAGCCCGCGCCCAGCCTGCAAGCGCTGGCCACCGGCTACGACTTCGGAAAGATGGGCCGCGCCCCGGCCCGCTACGACAGCGCCGATCTGCAGCGCCTGAACGCCGGCGTGCTGCACGCCATGAGCTACGCCGAGGCCCAGCCGCGCCTTTCGGCCATCGATTGCGACCTCGGCGAAGGGTTCTGGACCCTGATCCGCGCCAACCTCGGCCTGTTCGACGGCGTCGCCAACTGGGCGCGCGTCGTGCGCGGACCGGTCGAGCCGCTGATCGACGACCCGGCCTTCGCGGCTGAGGCCGCGGCCCTGCTGCCCGAAGACCTCGACTGGTCGGCCTTCACCAACGCGGTCAAGGAAAAGACCGGCGCCAAGGGCAAGGCCCTGTTCCTGCCCCTGCGCCGCGCCCTGACGGGCCTCGATCACGGCCCCGAGATGGGCCCGCTGCTGGCCCTGATCGGCCGGGAGAAAGCCTTGAAGCGCCTAGCGGGCGAGACGGCGTAAGGCGCCGATATCGCTCGTTTTTCGTCACAGCCGGCCTGGTGCCGGCTGCCCATGAACACCGCTCTTACGGGCGCGAATCCGCCCCTTCGGACTCACCGCGCATGGGGCGCCGGGACGAGCCCGGCATCCCGAGCCTGTCGAAGGGCGAGGCGGTCCCGCCAGATCAGCCGCTCAGGTCAAGCTCCCCGCCACCTGCGGCATCGGCGTCGTCGCGGCCTTCTCGTCGTCCGCCATCCGGTGCAGCGCCGGCACGATGTCCTCGATGCGGTCCACGGACACATAGCCCTCGGTCAGGGACGGCGGCGTCAGCCTGGCCCGCACGGTGTGATCGAGCAGGTCGAAGAACGGCTTCCAGAAGGCGGTGTCCCAGAACACGATCGGCTTGCGGTGCAGGTCGAGCCGCCGCCACGACAGCAACTCGACGATTTCCTCCAGGGTGCCGATGCCGCCGGGCAGAACGACGAAACCGTCGGACCGCTCGAACATCATCATCTTCCGCTCGTGCATGTTGTTGACGACGATGGTCTCGACGTCGTCGAACGGTTGCTCGCGGCCCTGCAGGAAGTTGGGAATGATGCCCAGCACGCGGCCGCCGGCGTCGTGCGCGCCGCGCGCCACCTGCCCCATCAGGCCCACGCCGCCGCCACCGTAGACCAGGCGCAGGCCGTCGTCGGCCAAGGCGCGGCCGAGATCGCCGGCGCCGGCGAGAAGGGCGGGGTCGGCGTCGTTGGACGATCCGCAATAGACGCAGATCGAATCCAGACGCCTGGACTCGTCGGACATGCTCGTCCACTCCAGGATAAAGGGCCGGCGCGCTTGCGAACGCGCCTTCGACGGCCGATCTAGCATCCGCAACGCCGGGAGGGGACGAAAACTCGCCGTGACACGTCCGACCCTGCCGCCTCTTCGATACGCCCTGCTGACGGTCCTGGTTCCGCTGCTGGGGGCCTGTAATCCCGACACCACCGCCTGGACGTCCGGCAAGGCGGCGCCCGCCCCGCCGTCCAGCGGCGAGGCCGGCTACATCGCCCCGCCCAGGGTTACCGCCGCCTTCGTCGGCTCCGACCGCCTGACCCTCACCGGCTCGGCCCGCGCCGGCTCGCGCGTGCGGCTCGGCCCGCCGGCGGGCGACGCCATCTTCGCCACCGCCGACGCCGCCGGCGGTTTCACCCTGGTGCTGCCCGCATCGCCCGAGGTGCGCCTCTTCGGCCTGTCGATGGCGGTGGGCGACCGGGCGGTGCAGTCCGAGGGCTATCTGATGGTCTTGCCCAACGGTCAGCTGCTGCAGTTGCGCGCTGGCGGCGGCGCCTGGAGCCTGGCGCCCGCCTCGGCGCAGCCGCGCCTGCTCACCGTCGATCACGACGGGGAGGGCGGGGCGATCATCTCGGGCTCGGCCCCGGCCAACGCCCAGGTCAGCGCCCGCATCGACCGCTCCACCGTGGCCGGCGGCAGGGCCGGCGCCGACGGCCATTTCGACATCGCCCTTTCCGAGCCGCTCCGGCCCGGCGATCACAGCATCGACCTGGTCGCCGACAGCGGCCGCGACAGCCTCACCGTGCCGGTCAGCCGCGCCGAGCCCCTGATCAACCCTTTCCGCGGCCAACGCACCGACTTCGGCTGGCGCGTGGATTGGATGACCCCGGCCGGCGGGGTGCAGACCACCCTGGTGTTCGAGCGCGGAGGCCAACCTTGAGGCCGGCGCGCGGCGGCCGGACGCGTCCCCCGGCGGAGCACCCCACCGATCAGCCGACCGCCAAGCTCGGTTCCGGCGAGGCGATGCGCATCCTCCTGGCCCTGGTCCTGCGCGCGCCCGCGCCCCAGCTGCGCCTGCGGCTGGCGGCCGCCCTGGCCCTCACCTTCGCCGGCAAGGCCCTCGGCGTCTGGGCGCCGTTGCTGCTCGGCCAGGCGGTGAACAGGCTGACGGCGGGGCAGGGCGCGGTGGTCCAGGTCACCTACGCCTTCGCGGGCCTGGCCATCGGCTGGGCGGCGATCCGCTTCGTCTCGTCGGTGGCGCCCAACATGCGCGACGCGGTGTTCGCCCCGGTCGGCCAGGCCGCCCAGGCCCTGGCCGCCAAGGAGACCTTCGCCCACGCCCTGTCGCTGTCGATCGATTTCCACCAGTCCAAGCGCAGCGGCGTCCTGGGCCGCATCGTCGATCGCGGCGCGCGCTCGGTGGACTTCCTGCTGCGCGGCCTGGTGTTCAACATCGTGCCGACGCTGGTCGAGCTGGTGCTCGCCGCCGTGGTCCTGACCCACGTCTATGACTGGCGCTTCGCCGCCACGGCCATCGCCACGGTGGCGCTCTATGGCGTCTTCACCTTCAAGCTCTCCGACTGGCGCATCGCCCAGCGGCGCGAGCTCAACGACGCCGACAACGAGGTGGCCGGCCGCTCGGTCGACGCCCTCTTGAACTACGAGACGGTGAAGGCCTTCGGGGCCGAGGATCGCGCCGTGGCCGGCTACGGCGAGGCGCTGAACCGCTACAGCCGCGCCTCCGTGGTCACCACCCAGTCGCTGGCGGTGCTCAACATTTCCCAGTCGGCGGTGATGAGCGTCGGCCTGGCGATCATGGCGGTGCTGGCGGGCAGCGACGCCGCCGCCGGCCGCATCGGTCCGGGCGACGTCACCGCCGCTGTGCTGATCCTGGTCAATCTCTACCAGCCGCTGGCCTTCCTCGGCTTCGCCTATCGCGAGGTGCGCCAGTCGTTCATCGACATGGAAGCCATGGTCGACCTGCGTCGCCAGGCGCCGGAGATCGCCGAGAACGCCAACGCCCACGACCTGCCGCCGCGCCACGCCGCCGGCGCCGTGGTCGCCTTCGAGAACGTCTCCTTCCGCCACGGCGCGCGTTCGGACGGGCTCACGGACGTCAACTTCGTCGCCCCCGCCGGCGCCACCGTCGCCATCGTCGGCCCGTCCGGCGCGGGCAAGACCACGCTCGTGCGACTGGCCCTGCGCCTGCTCGATCCCCAGGCCGGACGCATCACCCTGGAAGGCGTCGACCTGCGCGAGCTGACCCACGCCTCCCTGCGTCGCGCGGTGGCGCTGGTGCCGCAGGACGTCGCCCTGTTCAACGACACGCTCAAGCTCAACATCGGCTTCGGCAATCCCGAGGCGGACGAGGCCGAGCTGTGGGCCGCCGCCGAGGCGGCCGAACTCGGCGACTTCATCCGCGCCCTGCCGGAGGGCATGGAGACCAAGGTCGGCGAACGGGGGCTCAAGCTGTCGGGCGGCGAGCGCCAGCGCGTCGGCCTGGCCCGCGCCCTGCTGGCCGATCCCCGCGTGCTGATCCTCGACGAGGCCACCAGCGCGCTGGACAGCCGCACCGAGGCGGCCATCCAGGCCACCCTGCGCCGCGCCAAGGCCGGACGCACCACCCTGGTGGTCGCCCACCGCCTCTCGACCATCGCCGACGCCGACCAGATCATCGTCCTGCGGCGCGGCAAGCTGGTGGAGCAGGGCACGCACGACGAGCTGCTGGCCGCCGGGGGCGAATACGCGGCCCTCTGGCGGCGCCAGACGCGGGCGCAGCAGGTGGCGGCTGAACAGGCCGAACAGGTTTAGCGCTCGTTCAGCGCTCACACATACCCGATCCAGCGGCCGAGCGTGGCCGCCGCGAGCCAGAGACAGAGCGAAAATCCCGCCATCGCCTGGGCGGCGGGCGGGGAGGCGTCCGATCTCAGCTCACCGAACAGGCGTCGGAAGACCAGGGCGTTGCCGACGCCGAGCGCGATGAGCAGCACCTTGGCCTGGAACAGTCCCGAGGCGACCAGCCCCTTGGCGTCCGCCGCGAACATCAGCCCGCCGCTGGCCAGCATCAGCACGAGGCCGACGATGGCGAAGGGCGTCAGCATGCGCGACAGCTCCGCCACCGGCACGCGGCGCCCCACCCCGAGCACGCGCAGATCGACCGCCCCGATGCCGCCGACCAGCAGCACCAGCCCCAGCAGGTGCGCCAGGTTCAGCTGGAAATAGGCATGTCGTCGCACGAAGGCGCCGAGGCTGGAGGCCTCGAGGCCGGCGGCCGCATCGACGATCCAGGCGGGCGGTTCGATGGCCGCGACCTAGCGCAGCAGGTTGGTCGTCTTGCCCGCCACGCGGATGCTCTCGGCCTTGATCTCGTTCTTGGAGAGATCGACGTTGCGCTTGCCCGAGATCCACACCGTCTGCCCCGGCTTCAGGCTCGCTTCGGTCAGGCCACGCTGCTGCATGCGGGAGATCGGGGCCAGGGTGACCAGCCAGCGCTTGCCGGCGGCGGTGATCTCGATCTCGCCGTGCGGATCGCGATAGCTGACCTTCTGGATCGGGCCTTCGAGCACGGTGACCTTGTCTTCCTGGCCGCTCCAGCCGTGGTGGGCGTATGCGGCGGCGGGGACGAGGATGGCCGCCGCGGCGGCGATGATGGTCAGACGCTTGGAGAACATGGCGACCTCCTTGAGTTTCCCGACCGGGCGAGCCTACGCCGAGACGCGCCGCCCGGCTACTCCGTCTCGAAGGCGGCGTCGGGATGGCGCTCGTAACCGGCGGCCTCGCTCAGTACGTGGAACCGCTGCACATAACGGGCCTGGGCCAGGGCAGGGGGCAGGGGATCGATGGTCAGGCTGTAGCCGACCGGCGGCGCGCCGAAGAAGCCGAGCGCCTCGTCGTGGCTGAAGCCGGCCAGCTGAGTGGCCTCGAAGAAGGCGCAGGCGCGGTCGGCCTGCTTGATCAAGGTCTTCACGGCCTTGGGCGTCTCGGCTGGCAGGCCGAAACGGATGTGGATGGCGTTCTCCAGCCGCTCCTCGAAGCTCTTGTAGGAAACCCCGAGCGCCGCCTTGAACGGCGAGATCATGTCGCCGATCACATATTCGGAGGCGTCGTGCAGCAGGGCCGCCAGGCGCCAGCGCGGCTCCAGCGCCGGGTCGATGTGGGCGGCGATCTCCTCGACCACCACCGAATGCTGCGCCACCGAGAAGCCGTGCTCGCCGACGGTCTGGCCGTTCCAGCGGGCGACGCGGGCCAGGCCGTGGGCGATGTCCTCGATCTCGATGTCCATCGGCGACGGGTCGAGCAGGTCCAGCCGGCGGCCGGACAGCATGCGTTGCCAGGCGCGGGGCGCGGCCCGGCCTTTTTCCCCGCCTTTGCGATGCAGCCCTTTGGCCACGAGTTCGTTCCCTACAGTGAAGCCTGGCGGCGCCGGCGCTCATGGTGCGTGGAGCAACGGTTGCTCCAGATCAAGGATAGGAACGCGCACGGTAGTGGATAAGGGGCGCAAAGGGAGCAAAAGATGAGCTGGGCAAGGATCATGGCGCCGCTGAGCGGCGGGGCCGGCGACGCCGCGGCCCTGGAAGCGGCCATCGCCCTGGCGCGTCCGTTCAAGGCCGAGGTGGTCGGGGTGCACGCGCCGGCCGACGTTTCCGACCTCGCGCCGTGGATGGGCGAAGGCTTCATGGGCGGGGTGCAGGCCGCCGCCCTCGAAAGCCTGCGCGAAGCCGCCGCCGCCGGGCGCAAGACGGCCGGCGGCGAACTCGACGCCTGCGACTATGACCGCAAGACCTTCGTTTCCCTGGAGCCGCCGGTCTGGGCCGGCCTCGCCCTGGAGAGCCGCCTCTCCGACGTGGTGGTGTTCGGCGACGACGCCGGCAAGGGCCGCGGGCCGCTGGCCGAAGCCTTCGAACAGCTGGTGGCCGACGAGCAACGGCCGGTGGTGGTGGCGCGCGGGCCGATCAAGGCCGGCGGCGTCGTCGCCGTCGCCTGGGATGGCGGCAAGGAGGCCAGTCGCGCGGCGCGCACGGCCCTCCCGTGGCTGCAGCAGGCCTCCAAGGTGGTGCTGATCGGCGCGCCCGAGGCCAGTTCGCGCACCTTCGACCTCGTGCGGCTGCACGGCTTTCTCGCCGCGCGGGGCGTCACCTCGCAGGTGAACGCCCTGAGCGGAACCGGCGACGCGGCGGAGCTTTTGCTCGATGCGGCGGCGGCGGCGGGGGCTGACCTGCTGGTCGCCGGCGCCTTCGGCCATCCTCGGCTGCAGGAGTTCATCTTCGGCGGGGCGACCCGCACGCTGCTGAACACCGACCGCGGACCGTCGCTGTTTCTGTCCCACTAGTCCCAGCCAGAAGAAGGAGATCGTCCCATGGCCCTGTCGCGTATCGTCATGCGCCTCGCGCGCAATCCCGGAACCGAGTTCTCGGGCGGGGACGATCACCGAGGTTACGCGCTGACCGCGCCCCTGACCGCTGACGGCCGTCTGGACGAGGGCGCCTACGCCAAGGCCAAGGGCGACTGCGTGGTCCGCCGCTTCGCGCCCGATGAGGACGCCGTCGACGGTCGCCTGGCCAAGCGCGGCCAGCGCTGGTTCTTCGATTATGACGACGACGACACGGCCGACGATGAACCCGTCCACCGCCTGGGCGAGCACCGCTTCGCGGTCGGCGAATACGTCACCGTCACCGACGAGGACGGCCGGCCGCTCACCTACAAGGTCACCGACGTGGTGGCGGCGAGTTGACTGACTAATCCCTCTCCCTCGAAGGGAGAGGGGCAGGGGTGAGGGTGTGAGCGCCGAGCTTCAGTGGGGGCGCGAGAGGCGCTGCCTCACGCACGTTCCCGGACGCGCTCTGCGAACACCCCCATCCCCAACCCTTCCCCCCTTCGAGGGGGAAGGGCGAACTCACCGCCCCACGTTGCGGGCGACCAGGGCCTTCATGTCCTTGAACACATAGTCAGTGTCGCCCTTGCCCTTGGAGCGGACGACGGCCACCACCAGCGGCCCCGCCTTGGGGCCCCTCGCTTCGTAGCCGGCGACGCGGAAGCCCGCGGCGGTCGGGGTCTCGGTGGCGAAGATCACGCTGCGACGCACGCCACGGTCGTTGCTCCGCGTCTGGCGGATGGTGGCGGCGCCGTCGTCGGCTTGGATGTTGAACTCGCCGCCCTGCCTCTGGGCGATGCTGATGTTGGCGCGGTCGTGTTCGCCGTCGATGTGAATGCCGCCGACGTGAATCTGGGCGCGGTCGCCCTCGGCGTCGATGGACAGGCCGGGCAGGCGGATGTGGGCCTTGTCGTCGCCATCGACCTGAAGGCCGGCGTTGGGGGCTGGCGTTTTCGGCGTCGCCGGCTGCGGAATGAGGGCGCGCAGCTCGGCCTCGATGGGAGCGAGGGCGGCGACCTCGTCGCCGGAGGTCGGAACCAGGCGCAGGTCGATCTCGGCCTGGTCCTTCGCCGCATAGGCGCAGCTCTTGCCGTCCGCCCCGGCGCGAAGGCGCTGCAGGTCGCCCTGCGCCTCTGGGCAATCCAGCCGGTCGAGGGTGCGGAACGTCGAGGTCGGCTCGGCCGCGTCCTTTTTGGCGATGCGCACTTCGCGGCCGCAGGCGGCGAGGCCGAGCGCGACCAGCGCGACAGCGGCCAGGGCGAGGGTTCGGGTCATGGCGGGTCCCTTCAGACGGGCGGAAGGTGCGTCCGGGCCTCGCCAGGGTCCAATGAATTCGTCGTAATTCGATAAGCCTCAAAAGCGGAAGGGCCGCCCGTCTCGCGACGAACAGCCCTCCACGGCGCTCATAACCGATTGAGGTCAGTCGGCGCCGGGGTTGATCGAGACCGGGTCGGAGGCCGGGAAGGTCTCCTTCAAGCCCTTGTCGAGCTGGCGGTCCACGTGGGGGTCGCTTTCCTCCGGCTGGTCGTCGTAGCCCAGCGTCTTCAGCTGTTCGTCCGACAAGTGGTCGGACTCGAAGCGGCGGGCGCCGCCGCTGGTGGGCACGTCGTTGACGTCGTCGAGATTCATGTCGTCCTCCTCATCCGCGCTGGCCGCCAGGGGCTCGCGCTCGATGTCTTGGCCTTCGTCATCGCGGTCGTCGGCGTAGTCCTCCTCGGCGGCCGCCTCGAGTTCTTCGTCTTCGTCGTAATCGTCGTCGTCGAATTCATCCTCGTCGGTGTCGTCGTCGCCGGCGGCGGCGGTGACGTCGTAGACGTCATCGATCTCGTCGAAGTTGGCGATGTCTTCGCCGTCGTCGGTCAGATTGGTTTCATCCAGGACCTCGGCGCGGTCCTGAGCGTCCATTTCGAAATCGGTTTCCGGACCCATGGTCGTATCCCTGGTTGGCGGAGGTCATTCCCCGCCGCCCGGAATCAACCCGCCCGGAAAGCTTCCGTTCCTTTGTCGACGCGCCGACTCAGGGCCGCCGCGACGGCCTGCATGGCCGGATCCCAATCCCGAAATTGCGGCGGCAGAAACACCTCCACCTGCGGGTACCAGGGGTAGCGCGCGGTGCCGAGGCGCGGCCAGGCGCCGGGGGTCGAGATCAGCCAGACCGGCGCGCCGGCGGCCGCCGCCAGGTTGGTCGTGGCGTTGGCGAATCCGATCGTCAGGTCGAGAGCGCAGGTCAGGGCGGTGACCTCGTCGAGGTCGTCCTTCAGATCGATGCCCGGCGGGGTCCACAGCGGGATGCCGGCCGCCTCGGCGGCGGCCAGTTCCTCGTCGCAGTCGCCGTATTGCAGGTTGATGAAGCTGACGCCTGGCGTGGTCAACACCGGCGCCCAGGCGTCGAACGGCGAGAAATAGCGGGCGCGCGCGCCGGTCAGCTTCAGGCTCTTCCACAGGATGCCGACCTTGAGGCCCGCCGGCGCGGCCTCCAGCACGCCGCGCCAGTGGGCGACCCGCGCCGGATCGGCCGGCAGGAAGCCGCCCGTCGCCGGGAAGGCGTCCACTGAGCGGCGGAACTGGCGCAGCAGCGAGCCCATGGGCGTCCATAGATCGATGGCGTTCAGATCGCCGACGAAGGTCGCCCCACGGGTCAGGCGCCCGTCGACGTTGAAGGTCGCGTGCGCGCCCACCTCCGCCGTGGGGAAGGCCCGGGCGAACAGCGGGACCAGGCGTTTCTCGACGGCGATGAACAGCCGGCCGCCCGGCCCGAGCGCCCGCGCCACGTCGGGGATCAGGTTGGCGAACAGCACCTCGTCGCCCAGGCCCTGCTCGCCCATGATCAGCAGGCTCTTGCCGGCCAGGTCGGCGCCCGGCGTCCAGCGGGGACGCGGGACCAGGAACTGGGTGGCGTTTTCGAAGTCCGGATCGATCCGGGCCTCGTAATCGTCCCAGCCTTCGCCGATCTCGCCGCGGGCGATCTGGATGGTGGAGCGGGCCAGCCGCATCATCTGGCGTTCGGAGGCGGGCAGGGGCGAGGCCATGGCGCCCTCGCAGTCGGCCAGGGCTTCGTCGAGCTCGCCCAGCGCCAGGCGGGCGTTCCCCCGGTTGTAGCGGGCCTTGGCGAACGTGGGATCGAGCCGCAGGGCCTCGTCGAAGAAGGTCTTGCCGCCGGCCGGGTCGCCCTGTTCGGAAAGGATGGTGCCCATGGTGTTCCACAGCATGGGTCGGTCGGGCTTGGCGAGGATGGCGGGGCGCAGAAGCTCGATGGCCTCTTCGTAGCGGCCCTGGTCTCGCACCGCGCAGGCGATGTTGTTGGCGGCCTCGGTGGAGCCCGGCTTATGGTCGAGGTATCGCCGGAACAGCTTCTCGGCGACCGGCTTCATGCCCATGCGGTAGGCAAGGCGGCCCAGGTCGTTAGCCACCTCTGCGGCGTTTGGAAGCAGGGCGAGCGCTTTCTCATAGGCCTGGATCGACTCGGCGAAGGCTCCGGCCTTCTCGCGGGCGATGGCCAGCAGATGCCAGGCCAGGCCGTTCCGTTCGTCCAGTTCCAGCGCCTGCAGGGCGAACCGGGCGGCGTTCGCCGCATCGTCGGCCTTCAAGGCGGCGACGGCCGCTTGCAGCGCCGGGCGAACCTGTAAGGTTTTGATTTCCAAGGCCGCGCGATCGAGGCGCGCGAGGGCGGCGGCCGAGCCGGCGCTGCCGACGAGGTCCGAAACGGCGACGATGGGGGCGGATTTTGGGGGTGAAGCGGGGCGGCCCGCGCGACGGGAGCGGCTGGTCGGCATGGCGTTTCTGACCCCTCGCTGGGCCGCGTCGGCCCCACGTCTGGACTGACGCAACCCTTGGTCGCATCATGGTAAACCGCGGCTTAAGGCCGTGTCGCCGCAACGCCCCGTTAACCGGCGATCCCTATCGACTTCGGGCTACAGGGGCGGCCCGGCCGCGCGGAGATATTTGTGGCGCTCAAGCTGTCGCTAAAGCCGGGAGAACGGTTCGTCCTCAACGGGGCCGTCGTCCAGAACGGCGATCGCCGCGGGGTGCTCCTGCTGCAGAACAAGGCGTCCGTCCTGCGCGAGAAGGACATCATGCAGGAAGGGGAGGTCAACTCTCCCGCCCGCCGGATCTATTTCCCGGTGATGATGATGTATCTCGATGAAGCCGGGGCCGACAAATATTATGCTGAGTTCGTGCGGCGCCTGTCCGAGTTCATGGGCGTCATTCAGCAGCCTCAGGTGCTGGCCGATTGCGTGAACATCTCCCGCCACGCCATGGCCCGCGAATATTACAAGGCCCTGATGCTGGCTCGGAAATTGATCGAGTACGAAGACGAGAGGTTGGGCAATGTCGCTCCAGGCTTATCAGCAGGCGACAGCGAGAGCTGAAAGCCCGCGTGAGGCGGAGTACCGCCTCTTCGGCCAGGTGACCCGCGCCCTCATGGGCGCGGCGGACGCCGGCGAGCACGACCACGGCGCCCGCATGCGGGCGCTGGACTGGAATCGTCGGCTCTGGTCGGCGCTGGCGACCGACTGCGCCGACCCGCAGAACGGCCTGCCGGCCCCCGTGCGCGCGCAGATCATTTCGCTGAGCCTCTGGGTCGGCAAGCACACCAGCCTCGTCATGCGCAAGCGTGAGGATATCGGCGCCCTGATCGACGTGAACCGCATCATCATGCAGGGACTCTCGGCCCGTCCCGAGGCGGCCTGACCGCGATTTGAGGCGGCAGTTCCTGCCGCCTGGGCCGTTTCTGCCGCGCCCGACGCGCCGGCCCCTGGGCGGTCTCGATCTGAATTTCCTCTGAAGTCAATCTCTTGATCGCCGCCGGTCCTGGCCCGCGGCTTGCGATCCGCACGGTCGGACGCTGAATGCGTCCAAGCGGCAAAAGCCGCTCTTCATCCGACCAGAATGGAAGGGATCGCTGCAATGCTCAGCAATTCTATCAATACCAATGCGGGGGCGATGGTCGCCCTCCAGAACCTCAACGCGACCAACGGTCAGCTGGCGCAGACGCAGAATCGGGTTTCGACCGGCCTCAAGGTCGGTTCGGCCAAGGATAACGGCGCGATCTGGGCGATCGCTCAGGGCCAACGTGCGGAGTCCCAGGCGCTCAACGCCGTCAAGGACTCCCTGGCCCGCGGGCAATCCACCCTCGATGTCGCCATGGCCGCCGGTGAATCGATCAGCGACCTGCTGCTGCAGATGAAGGAGAAGGCTCTAGCCGCCTCGGACGAAGGTCTGGATCAGGACAGCCGCGAGAAACTCAACGAGGATTTCAAGGCGCTTCGCGACCAGATCTCGAAGGTCATCGAGAACGCTCAGTTCAACGGGTCGAACCTGTTGGACGGCTCGATCGCCGGCCTCTCGGCCCTCGCCAACTCCGACGGGACCTCCACCCTGACCGTCGGCAGCGAGGACATGTCCCTCGGCGGTTCGATCACGACGATCGGGTCCACCGATACGATCGGTACGGTCACCACGGCGGCCGACATGATCGATACGATCGAGGACTCGCTCGACAACGTCAACGCCGCGATCACGCGCCTGGGCACCTCGTCCAAGGCCTACGAGATTCATGCGACCTTCGTGTCCAAACTGCAGGACACCCTGGACGCCGGCGTGGGGAACCTGGTTGACGCCGACCTCGCCAAGGAAAGCGCCAAGTTGCAGGCCCTGCAGACCAAGCAGCAGCTTGGGATTCAGGCGCTCAGCATCGCAAACCAGCAACCTCAGTCCATCTTGTCGTTGTTCCGGTAATCGCAAGGCTCGCGGCGCCGGACGGGCGATGGCCCGTCCGGCGGCCCTTTTTGCTCGGCAAAAGTTGCCCGGCGCACCCCTAATCGGCAGGATTTGCCGGGCGCCGACGTCGTAAACAGGCGATTAATTCCATAAAATCAACAACTTGTGGCGCCCCAAAAGGCGCCGAAGTTGGCCCGCCGATTGCTTCCTAGGGAACCGAGCAAAATGCTCCCGTCGACAAAATGTCGCCGGACACCCTGAAAGGACCTCGTCATGGCGCTGAACAGCGTTAATACGAACGTGGGCGCTATGGTCGCCCTGCAAAACCTCAACCGCACCAATAACGACCTCACCACCGCTCAGAACCGGATCAACACCGGCCTGAAGGTGGCGAGCGCCAAGGACAACGGCGCGATCTGGGCCATTGCCCAGGGCATGCGTTCGGAGTCGACCGCGCTCAACGCGGTGAAGGACAGCCTGCAACGCGGCCAGTCGACCCTCGACGTCGCCATGGCCGCCGGCGAGTCCGTCTCGGACCTGCTGGGCCAGATGAAGGAAAAGGCGCTCGCCGCTTCGGACGAAGGCCTCGACCAAGACAGCCGCGACAAGCTGAACGCCGACTTCAAGAGCCTGCGTGATCAGATCGGCAAGGTGATCGAGAACGCCAAGTTCAACGGCGTGAACCTGCTGGACGGCACGGGCACCATCAACGCCCTGGCCAACAGCGACGCCTCCTCGACCCTGACCGTCGCCGGCCAGGACATGTCGCTGGGCGGTTCGATCGTCAGCGTCTCGGACACCGGCACCATCGGCACGCAGACCACCGCGTCCGACATGCTCACCGACATCGAAGATTCGATCGACGCCGTTTCGACCGCCCTGGCGTCGCTCGGCACCGGTTCGAAGTCGCTCGAAACCCACCTCACCTTCATCGGCAAGCTCCAGGACACCCTGGACGCCGGCGTCGGCAACCTGGTGGACGCGGATCTGGCTAAGGAAAGCGCTCGCCTGCAGGCTCTGCAGACCAAGCAGCAACTGGGCATCCAGGCGCTGTCGATCGCTAACTCGTCGACCCGCTCGATCCTGGGCCTCTTCCAGTAACGCGTGCGTAGGGGGCGGGCGCTTCCGCGCCCGCCCCTGGCCGCACATGCGGCCGTGCAGGAGGCGCCGGCTCCCTTCGCCGGCGATATGGAGACATGACAAACGCAGTTCAATTCACCACGCCACCCAACCCCACGGTGACTCCCGCGGCGGGTCCGGCTCCGGCCGAGGTCGTTCGCAAGGAGCCCCCGCGACGCGACCTCTCCAACGGCCAGCTGGCCGATCTTCGCCTCGTCATCGAGGAAGCCGAGGACGGCAAGGGCTTCGTCTACAAGACTCTCGACCGGCGCACCGGTGAGGTCGTGCAGGTCTACCCGCGCGACGCGGTCCTGAAGATGGGCGAGACCGCCGGGTATCACCCGGGGACTGTGGTCGATCAGCGCACCTGAAACGGGCGCCTAGGCGAATGTAGCGGCCGCGTTCGGCCTGCTTGACCGACATCGCACCGGCGATGGCGGTTAAAGGTGTTTATTCGCGTTAACCATACATGCACGACTCGGTCCCTAATCCTGCCTCGACGGCCAGGAGCGGACCCCGATGACCATCAGCGTGCACACGAACAAGTCTGCGTTGATCGCACTGCAGAACTTGAACAAGACCAACTCGAACCTGACGGAAACGCAGGCGAAGATCAGCACGGGTCTCAAGATCGGCAATGCGAAGGACAACGCCGCGGTCTGGGCCATCGCCCAGCAGCAGCGGGCGGACCTCTCGGCGCTGACGGCGGTGAAATCCAGCCTCGACCGGGCGACCTCGATTTCCGAAGTCTCCATGACGGCCGGCGAATCGATCTCCGACCTGCTCAACGAGATGAAGCAGAAGGTCGTGGCGGCCATGGAGCCGTCGATTGACCAGGACTCGCGCGACCTGCTCAACGCCGACTTCCGCGCCCTGGTGCGGCAGATCAATCAGGTGATCGGCGCGGCCGAGTTCGACGGCGCCAATATCCTGAACGGCTCGATCACCAACGACGTCCAGTTCCTGGCCAACGCCGACGCCAGCGAGATGATCACCCTGTCGGTGAAGGACATGTCCTTCGGCGGCTCGATCATCAGCATTGGCGCCACCGACACCATCGGCACCGCGACCGCGGCCAGCCTGGTGCTCACCGCGCTCGACGACTCGATTACCGAGGTCAACAAGGCGCTCGGTGACATGGGCGCCCAGGCCAAGCAGATCGAAGCCCACAACACCTTCGTGTCCAAGCTGCAGGACGTGCTGGAAGCCGGGGTGGGCAACCTCGTCGACGCCGACCTGTCGAAGGAATCGGCCCGCCTGCAGGCCTTGCAGGTGCAGCAGCAGCTCGGCGTCCAGGCGCTGTCGATCGCCAACTCGGCGCCGCAGATGATCCTGTCGCTGTTCCAGAACGGCTAAGCGTAATTTCCTCGCCCGATAGGTGAGGGGGCGTCCCCTCCCATCGGTGAATCTGCTACGTACCGCTCAGGCAATCTTTCCGCGGGAAGCGGTGCATCATGATCGACCTGCGCGACCTCCGGGATGAAGACGAGGCCACGCTCTATCAATGGCGGCGTGAGGCGGAGGTCGACCGCTGGATGTCCGACGCCGCCTTCCCGAGTCCGGAAGCGCACCAGGAATGGTTCGACCGCCTGCGCGATGACGCCGGCCGGCGTGGCTGGATGATCGTTCGCGGAGACGCGCCCCAGGGCCTGCTGACCCTCGCCGGGCTCGACAGCCATCACCGCCGGGGCGAATGGGCCTTCTTCATCGGGGCGGCGGACGCGCGCGGGCGCGGCGTCGGCCGGGCGGCCCAGGTGCTGGGCCTCGACAAGGCGTTCGGCGAACTCGGCCTGCTCAAGGTCTGGGCCGAGGTGATGGCCGACAACGACGCCGCCCTCAAGGCGCAGACCGCCGCCGGCTTCCGCCGCGAAGGCTATCTGCGCGGCCATGTGCTGAAGGACGGCCAGCCGCGCGACGTGGTGCTGCTGGGCATCCTGGCGGAGGAATGGCGCGAACGCCGCGCCGCCGCCCGCAAGGCCCTGGCCGAAGCCCACATGATCGCGGCGTAGGAATCTCGGCGGCGTTTGCGGGCCGGGTCAAATCGGCTAATCCGGGCCTATGAGCCGTCCTCCCGTCCCCTTCGACCTGGGCCCCATCCATTTCGTCGGCATCGGCGGGATCGGCATGAGCGGCATCGCCGAGATCATGCTGCGCATCGGCTATACGGTGCAGGGCTCCGACGCTAAGGCCAGCGCCAACACCGAGCGGCTGCAAGGCCTCGGCGCCCGCATCTTCATCGGCCAGGACGCGACCAACGTCGAGGGCGCCTCGGCCGTGGTCTATTCGACGGCGGTCAAGCCGGACAATCCCGAGCTGGTCGCCGCGCGCGTCGCGCGCCTGCCCCTGGTGCGCCGGGCCGAGATGCTGGCCGAGCTGATGCGGCTGAAGTTCTCGGTCGCCGTCGGCGGCACCCACGGCAAGACCACCACCACCTCGATGATCGCCGCCCTGCTGGACGCCGGCGGGGTCGACCCCACCGTGGTCAACGGCGGCATCATCAACGCCTACGGCACGAATGCGAAGGTGGGCGGCGGCGACTGGATCGTCGTCGAGGCCGACGAGAGCGACGGCACCTTCCTGAAGCTGAAGTCGACGGTGGCCGTGGTCACCAACATCGACGCCGAGCACCTCGACCACTGGGGCGACTTCGAAGCCGTGAAGAAGGGCTTCCAGGACTTCGTCGAGAACATCCCGTTCTACGGCTTCGCGGCCGTCTGCACCGACCACCCCGAGGTCCACGCCCTCTCGGCGCGGGTCGAGAACCGCCGGCTCATCACCTACGGCGAAAACCCCCAGGCCGAGATCCGCGCGGTGGACGTCCTCGCGGGGCCGGACGGCACGACCTTCACGGTGGCGATCCAGGGCCGTGACGGCGAGCTGACGGCGTTCGAGCGCCTGCACCTGCCGATGCCGGGCCATCACAACATGCTCAACGCCCTGGCGGCCATCGCCGTGGCGCGCGAGCTGAAGGTCGATGAGGCCGGCGTCCGCGCGGGCCTGGCCGGCTTCGGCGGGGTGCGCCGCCGCTTCACCACCACCGGCGTGATCGGCGGGGTGCGCATCGTCGACGACTACGGCCACCACCCGGTGGAGATCGCCGCCGTGCTGCGCGCCGCGCGCCAAGTGACGCGCGGCAAGGTGATCGCCGTGGTGCAGCCGCACCGCTACACCCGCCTGCGCGACCTCATGGACGAGTTCGCCGCCTGTTTCGCCGACGCCGACACCGTGCTAGTCGCCGATGTCTACAGCGCCGGCGAGCAACCGATCCCGGGCATCGACCGCGACGGCCTGGTCGAGGCCGCCCGACGCTTCGGCCATCGCCGCGCCCTGCCTCTGGAGAGCGTCGCCGCCCTGCCGGGCGTGATCGCTCAGGAGGCGCACGAGGGCGACCTCGTGGTCCTGCTCGGCGCCGGCGACATCACCACCTGGGCCTACGCCCTGCCGGGCCAGCTCGAGGCCCTCGGCTGGACGACGACCCCGTGAGCTGGCGCGACAGGCTCCCCGCCGTCCGCGGGCGGCTGATGCTGGACGAGGCGCTCGGCCCCTTCACCTGGCTGCGGGTCGGCGGCCCGGCCGAGGCGATCTTCATGCCGGCCGACGAGGCCGACCTGGCGGACTTCCTGCGCGCGCTCGATCCCGGCGTGCCGTTGCTCACCGTCGGCGTCGGCTCGAACCTCCTGGTGCGCGACGGCGGCGTCGAAGGCGTGGTCGTGCGCCTGGGCCGCGCCTTCGCGGGCGTCGGGACCACCGGCGAGACCACGCTCACCGCCGGGGCGGCGACGCTGGATTCGATGCTGGCCAAGGCCGCCGCCAAGGCGGGCGTCGCCGGGCTGGAATTCTACGCCGGCATTCCCGGCACGGTGGGCGGGGCGGTGGCGATGAACGCCGGCTGCTACGGCGCCGAGACCCGCGAGGTCTGCGTCCGCGCCCATGGCCTCGACCGGTCGGGCAAGTCCGTGACCTACGACAACCCCGCCGAGTTCGCCTATCGGCACGGCTGGGGCTCGGAGGAGGGGGTGATCGTCACCCGCGCCGACTTCGCCGGAACGCCCGACGATCCGGCCGCCATCGCCGCCCGCATGGACGAGATCACCGCCCGGCGCGAGACCACCCAGCCGATCCGCGAGAAGACCGGCGGCTCCACCTTCAAGAACCCTCCGGGCCACAGCGCCTGGAAGTTGGTCGACGGCGCCGGTTGGCGGGGCAGGCTGTTCCAAGCCCCCGTCGGCGGGGGCGGCGGCGCCATGTTCTCGCCGCTGCACGCCAATTTCCTGATCAATCCGGGCGAGGCGACCGCCGCCGACCTCGAGGGCGTGGGCGAGGCGGTCCGCGCCGACGTCGCCGCCCGGCTCGGGGTGACGCTCGATTGGGAGGTCAAGCGCATCGGCCGCCCCGCCTCGGACAGTGCTATAGCCCGCGACGACTCGTCGCCCATCGCCTAGGAGACCTCATGATCATTCGTCGACTGGCGCTCGGCCTGCTGTTCTCCGCCGCGGCCGGAGCCGCCTTCGCCCAGGCCCCGACGCCCCGGGCGCCGTTGCCGGCCGGCGCCGCGCCCGCCGCGACCTCCAGCACATTCGCCACCACCCTGGCGCTGCGCGACCGCGCCCTCGGCGACAACACCGCCTGGACCATCCTGGAAGAGCTGACCACCGACATTGGCGGCCGCCCGGTCGGTTCGCCCGCCATGACGCGCGCCAAGGACTGGGCCATCGACAAGATGCACGCCCTGGGCTTCGAGAACGTGCACGCCGAGGCCTTCGCCAAGCCGGCCTGGGTGCGCGGTCCGGAAAGCGCCGAGCTGAACACGCCCTACAAGACCAAGCTCCACGTCCTGGGCCTCGGCGGCAGCGGCTCGGGCCAGGTGACCGGCGAAGTCGTGGTTTTCAGCAGCCTGGCGCGCCTGAAGATGACGTCGATCGACCTCAAGGGGAAAATCGTGGTCGTGAACCAGCCCATGACCCGCACGCAGGACGGGTCGGGTTACGGCGCGGCCGGTGCGGCCCGCTTCCAAGGGCCGTCGATCGCCGCCAGCAAGGGCGCCATCGGCTATCTGACCCGTTCGATCTCGACCGGCGACGCGCGCGAGCCGCACACGGGATCGACCAACTGGGCGCCCGGCGTGAAGCCGATCCCCGCCGGCGCCCTCGGCGTGCCCGACGCCGACCTGCTGGAGCGCCTGTCCAAGCGCCCCGGCAAGCCGCCGACCATCACCCTGTCGCTGCTCTCCAGCGTCGATGAGAAGGCGACCGCCTGGAACGTCGTCGGCGACCTGCGCGGCAGCGAGCGCCCGAACGAGATGATCGTCATCGGCGGCCACCTCGACAGCTGGGATCCGGGCCAGGGCGCCATCGACGACGGCGCCGGCGTCGCCATCACCGCCGCCGTCGGCAAGTTGATCGGCGATCTGCCGACCCGGCCGAAGCGCACCATCCGCGTGGTCATGTTCGGCTCCGAGGAGACCGGCGGCTCCAGCGCCGCCTACCTGGCCGCTCATAAGGAAGAGGTCCCCAACATCGTCCTGACCGGGGAGAGCGATACAGGCGGCGACGAAATCTACGATCTGCGCCTGCCGCCCGGCTTCGCCGCCGACCCGCGCTTCCTGCAGGTCGCCGACGCCCTGGCGCCGCTGAAGGTCTTCCTGTCGCCGGCCGACGTCGGCGAGGCGGGCTCGGACGTCGCCGGCCTGCAGCAGGCGGGCGTGCCGGCCTTTGGACTTAGCCAGAACGCCGACCGCTACTTCGACCTGCACCACTCGGCCAGCGACACCCTCGACAAGGTGGACCCGGCCAAGCTGGCGCAGAACGTCGCGGCCTGGGTGACCCTGATCCACTTCGTCGCCGACAGCGACATCGACTTCCGCAAGCCGGCCCAGAAATGACCGATACTCCTAAAGCGCCGTTGGCCGGCCGTCGCGTCGCCGTCCTGCTCGGCGGCCCGTCGGCCGAGCGCGAAGTCAGCCTGGTCACGGGCGAGGCCTGCGCCGCCGCCCTGGAGCGCCTCGGCGCCGAGGTGATCCGCGTCGACGCCTATCGCGACGTGGCCGACCGGCTGAAGGCCGCGAACCCCGATGTGGTGTTCAACGCCCTGCATGGCGAATGGGGCGAGGACGGCTGCGTCCAGGGCGTGCTGGAGACCCTGGGCCTGCCCTACACCCACTCGGGCGTCCTGGCCTCGTCCCTGGCCATGGACAAGGCCAAGGCCAAGGCCGTGCTGGCCGCCGCCGGCGTGCCGGTGCCGGGCGGCGGGCTCTACAATCGTCACCAGGTCGCCGCCGACCACGTCATGCCGCCGCCCTATGTGGTGAAGCCGAACGCGGAAGGCTCCAGCGTGGGGGTGTTCATCGTCTCCGAGGGGGCGAATCGCCCGCCCGCCGAGGTGGGGTCGGAAAGCTGGACCTATGGCGAGGAGGTGATGGTCGAGCCGTTCGTGCGCGGCCTCGAGCTCTGCACCACGGTGATCGGCGAGGCGACGGGGCCTCGGGCCTTAACCGTTACCGAAATCGTGCCGACCACCGGCTGGTACGACTACACCGCCAAATACGCCGCCGGCGGCTCCGAACACGTGCTTCCGGCCCGGATTTCCGCGGAAATCCACGAGCGCTGCCTGCGGATCGCCGAGCGCGCGCACGCCGCTCTTGGTTGCCGTGGAGTTACCCGAAGCGACTTCCGTTATGACGACATTAACGACCTTCTGGTCCTTCTAGAGGTGAACAATCAGCCCGGCATGACGCCGACCTCGCTCGTCCCCGAGCAGGCGGCCCATACCGGAATGTCGTTCGACGCTCTGGTTTTGTGGATCACGGAGGACGCGTATGCCCGCGGTGTTGCGGGAGGGCGGGCGGACTAGCGCCAAGCCCCGGGGGAAAGCGCCCCAGTCCGGCGCCTCCAGGTCCGCGTCACAACGCGCCAACCGTTCCTCGCAGGGTCGTTCCTCTCCTCCAGTCGGCGGCAAGTTGCGCGCCGCCCAGGGCGCCGGCGTCTCGCCGCGTCTCGCCGCGACCGTGGCCTGCTGCGTCCTGGCCGCCGGCCTCCTGATCACCCTCGCCACCGGCCACCGCAGCGAACAACTGGCCGGGTTCGCCCGCCAGGGCGTCGCCAGTGAGTTCGCCGGCTTCGGCTTCCGCGTGAACTCGGTTCATGTGCAGGGCGCCACCCCGATGTCGCGGCGCGATATCCTGGCCGCCGCCGCCATCGCTCCGGGCGAGCCGACCCTCGGCATCGACCTCGACCTGCTGCGCGAGCGCGTGCAGCGCGTCGGCTGGGTGAAGTCGGCCCGCGTCATCCGCCTGCTGCCCGACACCATCGTCATCGCCGTGGACGAGCGCCCGCCGGCCGCCGTGTGGCAGCATGCCGGCCGCACCCGGGTGATCGACGGTTTCGGCCAGCCGATCGTCGAGGCCGACCCCGGCCTGTTCAACGACCTGCCGCTGATCGTCGGCGCCGGCGCGGACGTCGCCGCCCCCTCGATCCTGCCGGCCATCGCCCAGCGCCCGCGCCTGGCCGGGCGGGTCGAGGCCCTGGTGCGGGTCGACAACCGCCGCTGGGACCTTCGCCTGAAGGACGGCGGCCTGGTGCAACTGCCCGCGGTCGGCGAGGACGCCGCGCTCATCCAGCTCGACCAGCTGGATGGCCGCCAGCGCATCCTCGATCTCGGATTTGAACGAATTGACCTGCGCGACCCGGCCCTCGTTGCCGTGCGGCCGCGTCAGGCCCAGGCGACGCATGCGACGGCGCCGATCTCGGACGGAGTGTAGGACGACCATGGTCAAGACCCTGACGCGCGACGAAGGTCTCAAGGCGACCCTCACCCGCCAGCCCGTGGTGGCCGCGGTCGACCTCGGCGCGTCCAAGGTCTCCTGCTTCATCATGAAGGGGGAGGGGGTCCGTCGCGACGACCGCACCTTGACCACCTGCGGCGTCGGCTATGTGCAATCGCGCGGCGTGCGCGGCGGGGCCATCGTCAACCTGGACGAAGCCGCCCAGGCCATCGCCCAGGCCGTGGAGCGCGCCGAGACCGTGGCCGGCGTCGGCGTGCAGGGCGTCACCGTCGCCTGCGCCGGCGGCCAGCTGGCCAGCCACCGCGTCACCGCCCAGGTCTCCCTCGGCGCCCGCCCGATCGGCGACGGCGATCTGTCGCGCGCCCTGCAGTCGGCCCTGGCCCAGGTCCGCATTCCCGGCCGCCGCGCCATCCACCTTCTGCCCGTCGCCTGGTCGGTGGACGGCCAGCGCGCCATCCGCGACCCGCGCGCCATGTTCGGCCGCTCGCTGGGCCTGGAGCTGCTGGTGGTCTCCATGCAGGAGGCGGCGTTCCGCACCCTCGGCCACTGCGTCGAGCGCGCCCACCTGCAGTTCGAGGGCGTCGTCGCCTCACCGTTCGCCTCGGCCCTGGCGGCCCTGGAGGACGACGAGATGGAACTGGGCGCCGTCTGCATCGACATGGGCGGCGGTTCGACCTCGGCGGCGGTGTTCGGCGGCGGCTCGCTGCGCCACATCGACAGCCTGCCCGTCGGCGGCGGCCACGTGACCCAGGATATCGCCCGCGGCCTGTCGACCTCGATGGTCGGCGCCGAGCGCATCAAGACCCTGCATGGCTCCGCCATCGCCAGCGCCAACGAAGACCGCGAGATGATCGAGGCGCCGCCGCGCGGCGACGATCCGGCGGCCGGCCCGGTGATCGCCCCCCGCAGCCTGCTGAAGGGCGTCATCGCCCCTCGCGTCGAGGAGACGCTGGAGCTGCTGCGCGAGAAGCTGAAGGCCTCGGGCGCGCCGGTCGAGCCGGGCGCCAGCATCGTGCTGACCGGCGGCGCCAGTCAGTTGGCCGGCGTGCGGGAAGTGGCCGTGCGCGTGTTCGACCGTCCGGTCCGCCTGGGCCGTCCGCGCCGCGTGCCTCACCTGGCCGACGCCGCCTCGGGCCCGGCTTTCTGCGCCGCCGCCGGCGTGCTGCACCGCGCCGCCTTCGGCCCGCGCGAAGCCGTCACGCCCAAGACCCGCGCCGCCAATCAGGCTCAGCGGACGCCGGTGGATCCGCGCGCCAATCCGGTGGTCAAGGCCGCCGCCTGGCTGCGCGACAACCTCTAGTCAGAGAGACCCGGTCGAGGACAGCGCCCGTCTGTCGCAAGACCGTAGAACCTGGCGCATCGCGCGGCTGGGTCCGTCGGCGGACCTGTAGAGTTCCGCCCGGCTGCGCACGCCGTCGTCCTTCAGCAGGAGCGTCGAGGTCTCGCCCTTGCGTCGAATGGCGAAGCCGTCGCCGGTCGGCGTCGATGTCATCAGCGTACGACTGTTGGTGTAGCAGCCGACGAGCACATTCACTGGCGCGCTGAACACCGCGACGTAGCTCGGCGTCGGGCCGGCCGGCTCGGCGGCGCTCACGGCGGTGGCGGATGTGAAAGTCAGGGCGACCAGAACGCCCAAGCAAGCCGTCTTCATGCGCTCCTCCTGCGGTCCGGGCGCGAGCGTCCCTCGCCTCATGCCCCTCGTCAACGCGTGAGCGCGTTCAGCGCCCCAGGGCCGCGAAAGGATTGTAGGGCGCGGCTTGCGCGGCCGGCGCCGGGGCGGGCGGGGCCACGCCCGGGGCGCCGCCGCCGAAGAAGCGCTGCTGGCAGGCCTGGACCCCCGCCGTGTTGGTCACCCCGACCGACATCACGCAGGCCTGGTACCCGCCGGTCGCCGCCGCGACGGCGTTGGCGTTGTTGACCGGGTTATAGGCCGGGGCGGGCGCGCTGTAGGTCCCGGCGAGGCCGGCCGCCTGGGCGGCGAGGGCGCCCGCGCCGCCCATCTGCCCCGCGACCTGACCGGCCATGGCGGCGAGGGCCGAGCCGAACGGGTTGTTCTGCGGGGGCTGGGCCTGGCCGCGATTCCCGGACGCCATGGCCTGGGCGTTGTTCATCACCTGGCCGAGGGCCGCGTTGGCGGCGGCGGGATTGGCGAGGTAGGCGGCCTGCGCCTGCTGGCCGAGCGCGGCCCATTCCGGGGGCAGCAGGCGCATGCAGGCCTGGGCCGCCTGGGCGTTCTGGCCGGCCGCCTTCACGCACTGGCCATATTGCTGGGACGCGGCGACGGCGCCGACGGAGTTGGTGGGGCTGACGATCGCGGAGGCGCCGTAGGCGGCCGGGTTGATCGTCTGGCCGCGCGCCGTGTTGGCGGCCGCGGCGGCGGCGTTCAGCACCTGGTTCATGCCGACCGCGTTTCCGCCCGCCGCCTGATAGGCGCGCAGTTGCTGCGCCACGTTGGCGCAGGCGGCGAGGTTTCCTCCACAGGCCTGTAGAAGTTGCAGTTCGGCCGCGGTCTGGGCGTTCGACGTCGTCGGGATGGTAAAGGCGGCGGCCAACATGCCGGCCGCCAGCAGCGCGAGCGCGCCGGAAGTCTTACGGATCATGGGAAGCCCACCCTTGTTAACCTGACAGCCCAGCTTAGGTTACCAACCCGCGCGCGCCGAGTCTCCCGGCCACGGCTGTTATTAAGTTGTGGATGGCTCACAAATTCGTCTTACGGCGCTCCCCGAGCTTCCGACTCAGATTATGCAGTTAACCGTCGATTAACGATGGCGGGACAACAGTTAACCGCGCGTCAACGACGCGGCGACGGGCGGTCGCCGCCAACAGGCGAGCGGGCAGAAGGTTAGGGTTCACCAGAATGGCTATTTCCCTCACGGCGCCGCGCGCCACGGAACTGAAGCCCCGGATCGTGGTGTTCGGCGTCGGCGGCGCCGGGGGCAACGCGGTCAACAACATGATCGAGGCGGGTCTGGAAGGCGTCGAGTTCGTCGTCGCCAACACCGACGCCCAGCAACTTCAGTTCGCCAAGACCGAACGCCGCATCCAGCTCGGCGCCCAGGTGACCCAGGGTCTCGGCGCCGGCGCCCACCCGGAAGTCGGCATGAGCGCGGCGGAGGAGAGCTTCCCGGAGATCGGCGAGCACCTCGACGGCGCCCACATGGTGTTCATCACCGCCGGCATGGGCGGCGGCACCGGCACCGGCGCGGCCCCGATCATCGCCAAGTGCGCCCGTGAGCGCGGCATCCTGACCGTCGGCGTGGTCACCAAGCCCTTCCATTTCGAAGGCCGCCACCGCATGCGCCTGGCCGACGCCGGCATCAGCGAGCTGCAGCGCTACGTCGACACCATGATCGTGATCCCGAACCAGAACCTGTTCCGGATCGCGAACGAACGCACCACCTTCTCCGAAGCCTTCGGCATGGCCGACCAGGTGCTGCACTCGGGCGTGCGCTCGATCACCGACCTGATGGTTCTGCCCGGCCTCATCAACCTCGACTTCGCCGACGTCCGCACGGTGATGACCGAGATGGGCAAGGCGATGATGGGCACCGGCGAGGCCACGGGCGAAGACCGCGCCCTGATGGCGGCGCAGAACGCCATCGCCAACCCGCTGCTCGACGAAGTCTCGCTGAAGGGCGCCAAGGCCGTGCTGGTCAACGTCACCGGCGGTCTCGACATGACCCTGCTGGAAGTCGACGAGGCGGCCAACGCCATCTCCGACCAGGTCGATCCGGAAGCCAACATCATCTTCGGCGCCGCCTTCGACCCGGCCCTGGACGGCATGATCCGCGTCTCGGTGGTCGCCACCGGCATGGACGGCGCCTCGATCCAGGCGATCGAGCCCAAGGCCATCCCGCGCGCCAACATCGCCCCGCCGACCCTGAAGATCAGCGACGCCCCGGCCTATTCCGCCCCGACCTCGCCGGCCGCCGCCGCGCCGGAACCCGCCTTCGCCCCGCCGCCGGCTCCCGAGCCCGCGCCCGAGCCGCTCGTGCAGCAGAGGGCGGCCGAGCCGATCCGGCAGCAGTCGGACTTCAGCTTCGAAAGCCCCGAACCTTCGGTGGTCGAAGCAGCTCGCCCGGCGCCGGTCACCCGCATCGTCGATCCGGCCGTGGCCGAGGAGGACGACGAGCCGATGTTCGCCGATCCCCCCTTCGGCGGCGAGCGTCGCGAGCAGAAGGGCGGTTGGCTCAGCCTGTTCGGCGGCCGTCCGCGCTATGAGCCGCAGCCGATGAGCAACCCGGCGCCGCAGCAGCGCGCCGTCGCCGGCGGCCGTCCGGCCCCCCTGGCGGTCGAGGAAGCTCAGCCCGAAGAGAGCGACGATCTGGAGATTCCGTCGTTCCTGCGCCGCCTCGCCAACTGAGGCCTTCGGGCCACAGCTGAGCACTATCGGAAAGGCCGTCCGGGCAGGGCGGCCTTTTCTGCGTTTCTGACGCCCAATTTTAGCCGTTTTTTCAACGGCTTGCAGCGAAACAATCGGAAACCTGAGTTGCTTTGCGGCGGTGCAGCATCCGCCCTACAAGGCAAGCGGGGATAAGGCGGCCCGTCTCGCAAGGGGCGAAGGACCGCTGACAAGTAAAGGTAGTCTCGCGCGTGTCGATTTCGCAGCAACATACCCTCGCGGGTCCGGCCATCTTCGCCGGTGTGGGCGTCCACACCGGCGCGCATGTGCGCGTCGCGATCCGCCCCGCCGCCGTTGACGCCGGCATCGTCTTCGTGCGCGCCGATGTGCGCGACCGTGACAACCGCGTGCCGGCTCATGGCGACGCCGTGGTCCAGACCCGTCTCGGCACCGTCATCGGCAACGCCGCCGGCGTCACCGTCTCGACCATCGAACACCTGATGGCCGCCCTGGCCGCCCTGTCGATCGACAACGCCGTCATCGAGCTGGACGGCCCGGAAGTGCCGATCATGGACGGCTCCTCGGCCCCGTTCGTCTCGATCCTCGACCGCGCCGGCCGCAAGCCGCAGGACGCCGTCCGTCGCTTCATCGAAGTGCTGGAGCCGATCGAGGTCATCGAAGGCGACAAGCGCGCCGTGCTGACCCCGAGCGAGCATTTCGAGATGGCCTTCGAGATCGAGTTCGACAGCAAGGCCATCGGCCGCCAGCGCGTCGACCTGATCGTCGACGAGCAGAGCTTCCGCTACGAGCTCTCCGACTGCCGCACCTTCGGCTTCGTGCAGGAAGTCGAAGCCCTGCGTCAGGCGGGCCTCGCCCGCGGCGGCTCGATGGAGAACGCCGTGGTCATCGATGGCGACCGCGTGCTCAACCCGGAAGGCCTGCGCCGCCCGGACGAGTTCGTGCGCCACAAGGCGCTGGACGCGGTGGGCGACCTCTATGTGCTCGGCGCGCCGCTGCTGGCCCGCTTCGAGGGCGTGAAGGCCGGCCACGGCCTGAACAACGCCGTCGTCCGCGCCCTCATGGCGCGCCCGAACGCCTGGCGCTACCGCCCGGCGATGCAGGAAATGGCCCAGGCCGCCTCGGCCTAAGGCGACTTTCCACCCGCGAACATCCTGGCGGCGCGCACGGTTCTCGTGCGCGCCGCCTTGCGTTTCGAACGCTTGACGCAAACGATGACATTTGTCATCAATGATGTTGACAAACGTCAACAGAGAGCGAGGGGCGGATGAAACGGATCGCTTTCGGCGTCGTTCTAGCCGCTCCGCTGCTGCTGATTTCCGCTTGTGCGGGCCTCCGTCCGTCATCGCCGTTCCAGGTCGCGATCAGCGAGCCGAAGCCGCTTCCGACGATGAACGGCGTTGCCGTCTCGGTGACCCTTTCCAATAGCGGCCGCCGCCCTTCGAAGCGGCTGACGGTGGCCTGCAACTATGTCGATGCAACCGGATCGGCCGTACAGACGGGATTGATTTACTTCAACAATGTCCCACCGGGAGGCAGCGACACCCATGGACAGATGGTCATGTCGCCGACTGTCGTCCGGGGAGACTGCGCGCTGCGCTGAGATGTGCTGGGATCGCGGAACGATGAGCGGAGACGATCGATGAAAGTCAGCGCGGCGGAGAGCGTCATCATGGAGGCCCTGTGGCGGCGCCAACCCCTGACGTCCGAGGCGATCATCGCCGAGGTCGGTGAGCCGCAGGGCTGGACTGAGGGCACGGTGAAGCAACTGATCAGCCGTCTCCTCAAGAAGAAGGCGATCGCCGCGCAGGCGGAAGGCCGCCGCTACCTCTACTCCCCGGTCCTGACCCGCGACGCCTATGTCGAGGACGAAAGCCAGGGCCTGCTGGACCGGCTGTTTGACGGGCGTCTCGCGCCCCTGGTCAGTCACCTGGCCGAGGGCGACAAGCTCAGCGCGGCCGACATCGCCGAGCTGAAGGCCCTGGTCGAGAAGATCGGCAAATGAGCGGCGCGGTCCTCACCCTGCTGCTGCGCGGCAATCTGGTCCTGTCCGCGACGATCCTCGTCATCCTTCTCCTGCGTCGCCCGATCCGACGCGGCTTCGGCGCCCTGACGGGATATGCGCTGTGGCTGGCGGCGCCCGCCTGCCTGCTGATCGCCTTGCTCCCGCCGAGCGCGCCGGCCGGCCTGCTCGCTCCCGTCGTGGCCGCCGCCGCGCCGAGCACACGGCCGGCGGCCGAGGCCGTCGGCTTTGACTGGCGAGCCGCTCTCGCCGGCCTATGGCTGGTTGGGGTGCTGGCGGCCTTCGGCCTCTTCGCGCTTCGTCAGGCGCGCTTCATGCGCGCGCTTGGGCCGTTGGCGCCCTGGGGACAGGATCGCGGCGTCCTGATCGGCCGGAAGCACCACGCCGGGCCTCTGGTCGTCGGCCTTCTTCGTCCGCGTATCGTCCTGCCTGTCGATTTCGAGGCGCGTTTCCAAGGCGAGGCGAGGGCGCTGGTCCTGGCCCATGAGCGGGTCCATCTGGCGCGGGGGGATGCGCTCATCAACGGCCTGACCGTCGCCCTGCGGTGCCTGGCCTGGTTCAACCCCCTGGTCCATCTCGCCGCCCAGCGCCTGCGGGTGGATCAGGAAATCGCCTGCGATGCGGCCGTGCTCGCGCGCCGCCCTCAGTCCTCCCGGCTCTACGCCGAAACCCTGATCGGCGCGCTCGCCGCGCCGGTGTCCGCGCCGCTCGCCTGCCATTGGCCCGCCGGCGGCGTTCAACCCCTGAAGGAGAGACTTGTGATGATGAGTTCCGCCTCCCTGTCCCGGCGCCGCAAGGCCTTGGGTCTCGGGCTTGTCGCCGTTCTCGGCCTCGCCGGCGTCGGCGCGGTCTGGGCGGCCAATCCGGCCCCCGCCGAGGTCATCCGCCGGCCGAACTGGGTGTCACGCCCCACCGGCGCAGACCTGGCGCGTTTCTATCCCGCGGACGCCGCCAAGACGCGGACCGGCGGGCGGGTTCTTCTGGATTGCGGCGTCGCTGTCGACGGCCGTCTGAAGGCCTGCAAGGTCGCCTCGGAATCACCCGCCTCCGCCGGCTTCGGCGACGCGGCGATGAAACTGAGCGAAAGCTTCCAGATGTCGCCGCAAAGCCAGGATGGAAAGCCGACCGCCAACGGCAAGGTTTTCATCCCCATCATGTTCGCCCTGGCCCCCAATCCGCGGCCGTAAAGGCTTCGGCGGGGCGGGGTCCGGCCGGACCCGCCCCAACTTGGCCGCCTTCCATATCTAGACGCGACGTCTCACGCGTTTGCGCCCGCTTCGCGCTGGTGTAGAAGCCACGAGTCCGGCGCGGGGGCGCGCGTCCAAGAGTCCAGAGGTCCAGGTCCTTGCATCGAACCACGCAGCGTCGCATCGCCACCCTGGCGTTCATCGTCGTCGCCGCGGTCGGCGCGACCTCCTGCGCGTCTCGGCGGCCCACGCAGTCCATCGTCTATGAAGAGCGTCCGGTGGAGCTGCTCTACGCCACGGGCGCCGAGCGGATGGACAGCCGGCGCTGGAACGAGGCGGTCAGCTATTTCCAGGAAGTCGAGCGCCAGCACCCCTATTCGGAATGGTCGCGCCGGGCGATCCTGATGCAGGCCTTCGCCCACTACCAGTCGAACCAGTACGCCGAGGCCATCGGCGACGCCGACCGTTTCGCCTCGCTGTACCCGGGCAATCCGTCGACGGTGTACGCCTACTACCTGAAGGCCATCTGCTACTTCGAACAGATCGTCGACGTGGGCCGCGACCAGGCGGCCACCGAACAGGCGCTCAACGCCCTGCGCGACGTCGTCCAGCGCTACCCGAACACCGAATACGCGCGCGACGCCCGCCTGAAGATCGACATGGTCAACGACCAGCTGGCCGGCAAGGAAATGGCGGTCGGCCGCTATTACCTGCGGCAGAACCAGCCGGTGGCCGCCATCGGCCGCTTCCGCACGGTGATCGACCGCTATCAGACGACGTCCCACACGCCCGAGGCGCTCTACCGCCTGGTCGAGGTCTATCTGAGCCTCGGCGTGCTGGAGGAAGCCAAGAAGAACGGCGCCGTGCTGGGCTACAACTTCCCCGGCGACGCCTGGTACACCGACGCCTACAAGCTCCTGACCAACAACGGCCTGCGCCCCGCCGTGGAGCCGCGCTCCAATGCCGCCAAGCGCAGCTACCTGCAGCGCCTGCTGCACCTGAAGGGCAATACCCTGGCGCCGCCGGCCGCCGACGGGGGCGTGACCCCGCCCCCGAACAGCGCCGCCGCCCCGCCCGCCTCGTCGACGCAGCAGGAGGGCCGTCGCGGCCTGTTCGGCTTCGGGCATTTCGGCCTCTAGCCAGAGCGACGCGCTCTTTTCTCGAACGCGATTCAGGGCGATCCTCACGCCATGCTGATTGGCCTGGGCATCCGCGACGTCGTGCTGATTGAGTCTCTCGATCTGGCCATCGGCGCTGGCCTGACGGCGCTCACCGGCGAGACCGGCGCGGGCAAGTCGATCATCCTCGACGCCCTGGGCCTGGCTCTCGGGGCGCGGGCCGACGCCGGCCTCGTGCGCCGGGGCGCCAGCCAGGCCGGCGCCACGGCCAGCTTCGCCCTCGACCGCGAACACCCGGTGTGGGCCCTGCTCGATGACAAGGGCCTCGACTACGACCGCTCGGAAGATCTCGTCCTGCGCCGCACCCTCGGCGCCGATGGCCGCAGCCGCGCCTTCGTCAACGACCAGGCCACCAGCGTCGCGGCCCTGAAGGAGATCGGCGGCCTGCTGGTCGAGGTCCATGGCCAGCACGAGACGGTGGGCCTGCTCGACAGCCGCACCCACCGCCCGCTGCTCGACGCCTTCGGGGGCGTCAGCCTCGAAGCCGTCGCCTCGGCCTGGAGCGCCTGGCGCGCCGCCCGTGAAGCGGCCGCTGAGCTGCGCGACCTCGCCGGCCGCGCCGCCGCCGAGACCGAGGAAATCACCCTTCGCCTGGGCGAACTCGATCGCCTCGATCCGCGTGAAGGCGAGGAGGTCGCCCTCGCCGAGGAGCGCGCCGTGCTCGGCGCCGCCGAAAAGGCCCTGGCAGACCTGTCCGCCGCCCGCGACGCCTTCGCCGGCGACGGCCTCACCGGCAAGCTGGCGGCCGCCTTCCGGGCGCTGGAGCGGGCGCGCGAGCGCGCCGCCCAGGCAGGGCTCGACTCCGCGAGCCAGGCGGTCGCCCGCCTCGTCGCCGCCGGGGAGGCTTGCGACCGCGCCCTGGTCGAGGCCCAGGAGGCCAGCGCCGCCATCGACTTGGCCGCCGAGGCTTTCGATATCGATCCCCAGCGGCTGGAGAAGGCCGAGGAGCGTCTGTTCGCCCTGCGCGCCCTGGCCCGCAAGCTCTCCACCACCGTCGACGCCCTGCCGTCCCTGCGCGCTGAGTTCGCCGCCAAGCTGGCCGCCATCGAGACCTCGGGCGACGCCCTCAAGGCCGCCGAGCAGCAGGAGGCCGTCGCCAAGGCCGCCTATCTCGCCGCCGCCGGCAAGCTGACCGCCGAGCGCCGCGCCGCGGGCGACCGCCTGGCCGCCGCCGTCGAGGCCGAGCTCGCACCCCTCAAGCTGGAAAAGGCCCGCTTCCGCGTCGCCGTCGATCCGCTGGACGAGGGCAGGGCGGGGCCGTCCGGCGTGGATCGCGTCGGCTTCGAGATCGCCACCAACCCCGGCGCCCCCTTCGGCGACCTCGGGGCCATCGCCTCGGGCGGCGAACTGGCCCGCTTCGCCCTGGCCCTCAAGGCCGCCCTCGCGGGCCGCGCCGACGCGCGCCAGCCGCTGATGATCTTCGACGAGGTCGACCAGGGCGTCGGCGGGGCCGTGGCCGACGCCGTCGGCCTGCGCCTGCGCCGCCTGGCCGAGACCGCCCAGGTGCTGGTCGTCACCCACAGCCCGCAGGTGGCCGCCCGCGCCAGCGCCCACTGGAAAGTCGCCAAGGGCGGCGCTGATCATCTGCGCACCGACGTCGCCGTGCTCACTGCCGCCGAACAGGAAGAAGAGATCGCCCGCATGCTGGCCGGCGCGGCGGTCACCGACGCGGCCCGCGCGGCGGCCAGGGCGCTGATCGGGGCGTGATTGCATTTTGCTTCCCTTCCCCCTTGATGGGGGAAGGGCAGGGATGGGGGTGACTCGGTGGTTCAGCTTGCGCCGGCGTCGAGCGGCGAATTCAGCATTCACCCTCACCCCTGCCCCTCTCCCATCAAGGGAGAGGGAAGGTGAAGAACGTCACCGATCTTTCCGAGGCCGAAGCCGTCGAGGAGCTGGAGCGGCTCGCCGACGAGATGGCGGCGCACGACATCGCCTATCACCAGAACGACGCCCCCACGATCAGCGACGCCGACTACGACGCCCTGAAGCGGCGCAACGCCGAGCTCGAGGCCCGTTTCCCGCAGCATGTGCGCGACAACAGCCCGTCGCTGAAGGTCGGCGCCGCCGCCTCGTCGCAGTTCGCCCCCGTCGAGCACGGCGTGCCGATGCTCAGCCTCGACAACGCCTTCGCCGACGAGGACGTCACCGACTTCGCCGCCCGCGTGCGCCGCTTCCTGAAGCTGGGGCCGGATGACCACGTCGCCTTCACCGCCGAGCCCAAGATCGACGGCCTCTCCGCCTCGCTGCTCTATGTCGACGGCAAATTCGTGCGCGGCGCCACCCGCGGGGACGGCCGCACGGGCGAGGACATCACCGCCAACCTGCGCACCTTGAAGCAGATTCCCGCCAGGCTTGAGGGGACCGGCTGGCCCAGCCGCATCGAAATCCGCGGCGAGGTCTATGCCCCCGTCGCCGAGTTCGAGGCCTTCAACGCCGCCGCGCTCGAAGCCGGCGAGGCGACCAAGGCCAACCCCCGCAACTTCGCCGCCGGCTCCCTGCGCCAGAAGAACCCCGAGGTCACCGCCAAGCGCCCGCTGCGCTTCTTCGCCTACGCCTGGGGCGAGACCAGCGCCGACTTCGCCGAGACCCAGTGGGAGGCCCTGGCCAAGCTGAAATCCTGGGGCTTCACCACCAACGACCGCTCGCGGCGCGTGGAAGACGCCGAAGGCCTGCTGGAGGTCTATCGCAGCATCGGCGCCGAGCGCTCGCAGCTGCCCTATGACATCGACGGCGTGGTCTACAAGGTCGACCGGCTGGACTGGCAGCGCCGCCTCGGCTTCGTTTCCCGCTCGCCGCGCTGGGCCATCGCCCACAAGTTCCCCGCCCAGCAGGCCACGACCACCCTGGAAGCCATCGACATCCAGGTGGGCCGCACCGGCACGCTCACCCCCGTCGCGCGGCTGCATCCGGTCACGGTCGGCGGCGTGGTCGTCCGCAACGCCACCCTGCACAACGCCGACGAGATCGAGCGCAAGGACATCCGCATCGGCGATGTCGTGACGCTTCAGCGGGCCGGCGACGTGATCCCGCAGATCCTCGGCCCAGTGAACGCCGACCCGGACCGCCCTCTGCCCAAGTACGACTTCCCCCACGTCTGCGTCTGCCCGCTGAAGACGCCGGTGGTGCAGGAGACGACGGCCGGCGGAGCCACCACCGTGGCCCGCCGCTGCACCGGCGAGTTCGCCTGTCCGTTCCAGAAGATCCGCCACCTGATCCACTTCGTCGCCCGCCGCGCCTTCGACATCGAGGGCCTGGGGATCAAGCAGCTCGAAGCGTTCCTCGAGGAAGGCTGGATCAAGGAGCCGGCCGACATCTTCCGCCTGACGCGCGACGAGGCCCGCCTGCAGGCCCTGCGCGAGCGGGACGGTTACGGCGAGACCTCCGTCGCCAACCTGATCGCCGGCATCGACGCCCGCCGAACCATCAGCCTCGACCGCTTCCTGATCGCCCTCGGCATCCGCGACATCGGCGAGACCACCGCCCTGCACCTGGCGCGCGCCTTCGACAGCTTCAAGGCGTTGGAAGATGCGGTGCTGAAGGCCTCGCAGCAGTCGCCGAGCCCGGCTTTCGTCGAGTTGTCGGAATTGCCCGGCCTCGGCCCCAAGGCCCGCGATCATCTGCTTTCCCTGACGCTCGCCGCCGATCCCTGGCCCGACGCGCCGATGGCGACCAAGATCGATCACGCCTGCGCCGGGTTGAACGCCCCCGCGCGCCGCGCCCTGATCGAACGCTACGAGACGTGGGACGATTTCGCCGCCGCGATCCGCGAGGCCGCCGCCGGCCAGCCGGGCGAGGATTTCCTGGCCCTGTCGGCCATCGACGGCGTCGGCCCCGTCGCCGCCCAGTCGATCGCCGCCTTCTTCCGCGAGCCGCACAACCGCGCCCTGGTCGAAGCCCTGGTCGGCGAACTCACCGAGATCGTCCCGCTGCCGAAGGCCAAGACCGACACCGCCATCGCGGGCAAGACCGTGGTCTTCACCGGCGCCCTTGAACGCATGACCCGCGACGAAGCCAAGGCCCAGGCCGAATCCCTCGGCGCCAAGGCGGCGGGCTCCGTCTCCAAGAAGACCGACTACCTCGTCGCCGGCCCGGGCGCAGGCTCCAAGCTCAAGGAGGCCGAGAAGCACGGCGTCACGGTGCTGACCGAGGACGAATGGCTGGCGATGATCGGGGCGTAGCGCCGCTTCTCAAGGGTTGAGCGCAAGGCGGGGCGCTCCGTGAGGTCGAGGATTCCGCCTCAAGGTTTCCCGGCTTGCGGGGCCTGCGGCCCTGAAGCATTGTTCGCCAAAATAACTATGGGGGGAGAGCACCTATGAAGCTTCGCACGATGATGATCGCCGGCTCGGCCCTGGCGCTGACCGCGGGCGCCGCCCTGGCGCAGGGCGCGCCTGGCGCCCCGCCCGCCGGCGGCCCGCCGCGCGCCGGCGCTCCGGGCGGTCCCGGCGGCGCTCCGGCCGGTCCGCGCCCGCCGCGCGCCCCGACCCCTGCCGAGTACATCGATCGCGCCAAGGCCCGGGGCCCGGCCTACGACCTGGCGGTCGAGGCGGCCCTGGAATCGATCAACTTCTGCAAGTCCAAGGGCCAGGACATCTCGGTCCAGGTCACCGACTCGGCCAATGAGCCGGTGGTGCTGATCACCCCGAACGCCGCCGGCATGCGCTCGCTGCGCCTGCTGAAGCCCAAGGCCAAGTCGGTCTACCGCACCGGCAAGTCCAGCTCGCAGACCCGCGGCCTGTCGGCCAACGACCCGGTGCTGGCCTTCTGGGGCGCCGAGGACGGCGCGACCCTGTTCCCGGGCGCCGTTCCGATCTTCGTCGGCAACGACATGATCGGCGCGATCACCGTCTCGGGCAGCCAGATCAACAACGACGAGGAATGCGCCCAGGCCGGCCTGACCAAGGTCCAGTCGCGCCTGAAGTAAGCGCTTCGGCTTAGGCGAATACGAAAACGGCCGGTCCCACGACCGGCCGTTTTTCTTTTGCGCAGCCAACAATCACCTCATCCTGAGGTGCGAGCGGAGCGAGCCTCGAAGGAGGCTCCAGCCGGACTCCGCGCCTGCCATCGATCCTTCGAGGCCCGCTTGCGCGGGCGCCTCAGGATGAGGTCCGAGGTTGGATGCCCCTCAAAGCGCCGCGCACACCTCTCCCAGCCACGCCTTCACCTCCGCCCCCACCAGCGGTCCTATCTCCCGCAGCACCCGCGCGTGATAGGCGTCCATCTGCGCGCGCTCCTCGGCTGTCAGCAAACCCACCTCGATCAGCCGCCGATCGATCGGCGCCAGCGTCAGGGTCTCGAAGCCCAGCATCGGCCGCTCGCCGTCGGCGATGTCGGCCGGCGCCGTCACGTACTGCAGGTTCTCGATGCGGATGCCGTAGGCGCCGGCCTTGTAGTAGCCGGGCTCGTTGGAGACGATCATCCCCGGCCGCAGGGCGATGGCGTTCGGCGCCTTGGAGATGCGCTGCGGGCCTTCGTGGACGCCCAGGTAGCTGCCCACTCCGTGGCCTGTGCCGTGGTCGTAGTCGAGGCCGTGCATCCACAGCGCCGCGCGGGCCAGGGCGTCCAGCGCCGAGCCGGTGGTCCCGGCTGGGAAGCGGATGCGGGCCAGGGCGAGGTGCCCCTTCAGCACCAGGGTGAAGCGCTGGCGCATCTCGGCGCTCGGCTCGCCGATGGCCACGGTGCGGGTCACGTCGGTGGTGCCGTCGAGGTATTGGGCGCCGCTGTCGACCAGCAGCAGGGAGCCGCTCTCGGTGCGCTTGTTCAGCCGCTCGGTCGGCCGGTAGTGGACGATGGCCCCGTTGGAGGCGGCGCCGGCGATGGTGTCGAACGACAGGTCCTTCAGGGCGCCGGTGGCCTCGCGGAAGCCTTCCAGCCTTTCCACCACGCTCATCTCGTCCGGCAGGTTGCTCTGCGCATCGGTGGCCAGCCAGTGCAGGAAGTTGGCCAGGGCCGCGCCGTCGCGCACATGCGCCTTGCGCGCGCCTTCGATCTCCACCGCGTTCTTGGCGGCCCGGGGAAGGGCCACCGGATCGGCCGCCCGCACCACCTCGGCGCCGGCCTGGGCCAGCAGGTCGAAGTACCAGGCCGACGACTGGGCCGGGTCGACCGCCACGCGCTTTCCGGCCAGGCCGCGCAGGGCGGCGGGCAGGGCGTCCGGCGCCTCGACTCCCACCTCGTTGCCCAGCCAGGCCGGCAGGTCGTCGCTCACCTTGGCCGGATCGAGGAACAGGGTCGCCGTGCCGTCCTTGGCGAGGATCGCCTGCGACAGCGCCAGCGGCTTGCGGATCACGTCGTCGCCGCGGATGTTGAACAGCCAGGCTGTCGAGGCCGGGTCGCTGATCACGGCCGCGTCCAGGCCCTCCCTGCGCAGGCCCTCGGCGAGGCGCGCGCGCTTGTCGGCCGAGGCCTCCCCGGCGAACTCCAGCGGATGGGGCGTGGCCTGGCTCATCGGCTGCCCCGGGCGGGCTTCGCCCCAGGCGGCGTCGAGCGGGTTGTCGGAGACCGGCTTCAGCACGGCGCCCACGCGTTCGGCCGCGCGACGCAGCGGGGCCAGGGCTTCCGGGCTGTGCAGCTTGGGATCGTAGCCGATGGTCCAACCGGCCTTGGCGGCGTCTTCGAGATAGGCCGCCGGGCCGCCCTCCACCAGGTCGCGGATCTCGAACAGGCCCGCGTCGACCTGATCGCGCACCTGCAGGGTGTAGCGGCCGTCCACGAACACGGCGGCCTTGTCCCTCAGGATCACCGCCGCCCCGGCCGAGCCGGTGAAGCCGGTCGCCCAGGCGAGACGGTCGTTGGCCTCGGGCAGATATTCGTTCTGGTGCTCGTCCTCGTGCGGCACGAGGAAGCCGTCCAGCCCCTGCGCCGCCATCGCCTGGCGGATCAGCGGCACGTGCCTGGGCCCGAAGGACGGATCGGTGGTCTCGTTGAAGGTCTGGCGCATGGGAGAGATTTAAGGTCGCGGCCCCACCCCAAACAACCCCGCTCATCCCCGCGAAAGCGGGGACCCAGGCTTTTTCTGCCAGAGACGGCGCATTCGATAAAAAACCTAGGCCCCCGCCTACGCGGGGGTGAGCGGAATCTTTCCTACTGCGCGGGCGTCAGCGGCTGGGTTGCCTGCGGCGGTTCGGCGGCGATCCGGTCGCTGGCGTCCTGGGCCGCGTCGGCCACGTTGGCGGCGGCCTGATCGGCGGAGTTCCGGGCGTCGGCGGCGGCCTGTTGAGTCGCGGCGGCGGCGCGCTCGGCGGCGATCTGGGCGTTCATCGCCGCCTGGGCGCCGGACGACGACTGGCCTTCCACCTGGCCCTGCATTCGCCCCTGCTCAAGCGCATTGGCGATCTGCGCCTGGGTGGCGTCCGGCGATCGGCTGCTGACCATGAAGCCGATGGCGATGATGGCCAGGGCCGCCACGATGGCGGCCACCACCCAGCCGGTGGCGCCGCCCGTCGCGCGGTCGACCACCACGCGGGTTTCACGGGTTGGCCCAGAGCGGTCTTGGGGAGTAGGGGCGTCGGACATCTTCAGTTCCTCGCGTTCAAGTCGAAAACGCCAGGAAAACCCCCGCAGTTCCGGGCCTAGGGGCGAACAAGCACCAGCGCGGCCCAGGCGTCGCGGTGGATGCGACGCTGCAGCCGGAAGCCGCGCGAGCGGTAGGCGGCGAACACCATCCGCTCCTGGGTGCGCAGCAGGCCCGAGAGGATCACATGGCCGCCGGGCCTGGTGGCCCGCTTGATCTGCTCGGCCAGATGGATCAGCGGCCGGGCCAGGATGTTGGCGAACACCAGGTCGTAGGGCGCGTCGGCGCGCACCAGGGTGTGGCTGAGGCCGGAGGCGTGGACGAAGCGCGCGTCGGCGCGGTTCACCTTGGCGTTCTCGCGGCTGATGCGCACGCTCGGCCGGTCGATGTCGGTGCCGACGGCGATCTTCGAGCCGGTGCGGGCCGCCGCGATGGCCAGCAGGCCGGTGCCGGCCCCGACGTCCAGCACCTTGGGGAAGCGGTGGGCCTTCAGCAGCTCGTCGAAGGCCAGCAGGCAGCCCACCGTCGTGCCGTGGTGGCCGGTGCCGAAGGCGGCGCCCGCCTCGATGCGCAGGTTGACGGTGCTGGCCGGGGTGCGGCCCCGGTCGTGCATGCCGTAGACGAAGAAGCGGCCCGCGCGCACCGGCGGCAGGCCGGACAGGGCCATGGCCAGCCAGTCGGCGTCGGCCAGCGCTTCGACCGTGACGCGCAACGCGGGGAAGGCGGCCAGCGCCGACTTCAGCCCCTCGACCTCATCGTCCGACGTCGGGAAGGCGTCGATGCGCCAGACGTCGTGGTCTTCGTCCTCCTCGAGGATCGAATAGGTGGCGCCCTCCAGGGCGGCGTCGGAGTCGATGGCTTCGGCGGCGGCCTCGGCTACGGCGCGGGGGCCACGGGCGACGATCTGAAAGGCTTGGTCGGTCATGCGCCCCCTCTAATGCGATGGCGCGGCGGGTGGAAGCGCCTCGCCTCTCAGGAGAGGTTTCGCGCGGCGCGCTCCCGCCAGGGACGCAGGCGCCATGCGCCGCCGCCGAACTGTTGCAAACTGTGTCTATTGCGAACTCGGGGGACTCCTTGGCTCAGGTCGGCGTCACATCTTTTGCGACTCCCGCCCAGCGGGGAGGGCCGCTGGATTTGTTGCGGTTCGCGGCGGCGATTTTCATCGTCCTCTACCATTACGCCGCCGCCGCGCCCGTCGATGTCACGCGCCTGCATCCGGCGCTGACCCGCGGATACCTCGCCACCGATTTCTTCCTGATGCTGTCGGGCTACGTCCTGGCCAAGGGCTACGGTCGGCGGTTGCAGGAGGGGCGGACCACGGCGGTGGAGGTCGTGACGCGGCGGCTGCGTCGCATCTGGCCCGGCCATGCGGTGATGATGGTCACCTTCCTCGTCTTCGTCCTGGCCGCCGCCGCCATCGGCCAGGCGCCGAACCGGCCCATGGACTACCAGCCCGCCGATTTCCTGGCGCAACTGTTCCTCGTCCAGGCATGGGGCGCGCCGGTCGGGACGGGGTGGAACTTTCCCACCTGGTCGCTTTCGGCGTTGTTCGTCTGTTACGCGGCGTTTCCCTTCGCATGGCGTCTGGCGGCGCGCGCCCCGGCCGCCGGCGTAGTCGCCGTCGGGCTCCTGCTGGTGATGGCGGCGGACGCCTGGGCCGAGGCGGCGCTCGGCGGCCCGATGTTCCAGCTGCCTTACTTCCTGGGCGTGGTGCGCGCCCTGCCGCTGTTTCTTTTCGGACTGGGCCTGGCGCGCGTGACCGACGATCTTCCGCTGCCGCGAGGTTGGGCGGGCCCGGTCGGAATCCTGGCGTTGACGGGTCTGATCGCGCTGCAGGCGGTCGTGCGGAGCGATCTGGTCAGCATGGCGCTGATCGGGCTGGTGATCGTGGCCTGCGGTTCGGTCCGCCAGCCGCGCGGCTCAAAGGTCGTCGCCTACCTGGCCCAGCTCTCGTTCTCGCTGTTCCTGACCCACATCCTGACCTCGGCGATCTGGTTCAACGTCACGGAGCGGCTGTTCGACGGCGCGCCGGTCGCGCTGCGCTGGGCCGCCTGGGCGGCCTCGATCCCGGCGGCCCTGGCCGTCGCCGCCCTGTTCCACCACCTCATCGACCAGCCGCTGCAGTCGGCGATCGCCATGATTGTCCGCAACGGTCGCGAACGGCGGGCCGCCCCGCGCGCGGCGGCGAAACAGCCCGCCGCCTAGAGCGCGCCAGGGTTAAGTGTGCGCGGTTAACCCGCCCAGGCGCGCTCTAAGCATTAGAAGGTAGAGCCTTTTTCAACGGGCCAGATTTTCCATCTGGCCCTAAAGGCTCTAGCGATTCAACGCAGGGCGGCGACGGCCGCGCGGCCGATGTCGGCGATCGCCTTGTCCCGACCCGCCTCGTCCAGGGTCGCGCCGCTGAGGAAGGCGACGACGGTCAGTTGGCGGCCGTCCTTCAGGGTGTAGACCCCGACGTCGTTGGTCGCGAGGTTGCGGCCCAGCACCGTCCAGCCCGTGCCCGGCTTGTGCGCCAACCGCGCGCCCGCGGGCGTCGCCGCCGCCAGCCTACCCGGCGCGCGCGGCGTGTCGGTCATCAGCTTCAGCAGGCGGTCGGTGGCGGCGGGGGAAAGCAGCAGGCCGCCGGCCAGGCCGTCGAGCCAGTCCATCATCCCGGACGGCGTGGCGGTGTCGCGCGGATCGATCAGGAAGGCGTCGGCCGCCTCCCGCTTGCGCGCGTCCGGCACGCCGGTCATCGCCTGAACGAAGGCCTCGCCCTTCCAGGCGGCCCGGAAGGATGCGAGGCCCACGCTCTCCGGCTGCAATTCGCGCTCGTAGCGGTCGACCCGCAGCCCCTCGCTGCCCTTGGCCTCCAGCCAGGCCGTCAGCACGCCGGGACCGCCGATCCGCTTCAGCAGGATGTCGGCGGCGGTGTTGTCGCTGTCGCTCACCGCGCGAACCAGCAGGTCGTCCAGGCTGTAGCGCGTCGTTCCCGGCCAGGCGTCGGCCACCGGGCTGTGGCCGGGTGAGAGGTCGATGTCGCGCACCTCCACGGTCTCGGACAGCGAAAGCCGCCCGCGCTCGGCTTCGGACAGCACCGCCGCGCCCAGCATCGCCTTGAACACGCTGCCCATGGGAAACGAGCGGGTGGCGTTGAAGCTGTAGACATCGCCCCCGCGCGACGCACCGATGGCCACGCCCAGCACCCCGGGCTCGCAGCGCCGGGCGATCTCGGGAATCTCGCGGCGCAGGCGCTCGACATCGAGGTCGTGGCCTTCGCCGCGGCTGAGCTTGCTCTCGCGTCCGCATGCCGCCAGCAGGGCCAGGGGCGCGCCCAATACCGTCCGTCGCAGCATTCCGACCTCCTGCCGTCACCTACTAGGCGGGTTGTCCCCGGCGCGCATCGTGGTCTAACCCATCGCCATGTCCAACGCCGCTCCGCCCTGCGTGATCCTGTCCTCGCCGCAGCTTGCCGAAAACATCGGCGCCGTGGCCCGCGTGATGGCGAACTTCGGCCTCCATGACCTGCGCCTCGTCACCCCGCGCGACGGCTGGCCGCAGGATCGGGCGTGGGCCAGCGCCTCGGGGGCCGACTGGCCGCTCGACAACGCCAGGGTGTTCGACAGCGTCGCCGAGGCCGTCGCTGATCTGAAACTGGTCTACGCCACCACCGCCCGCCCGCGCGAAACCCAACTGCCGGTGATCACCCCGCGCGAGGCCGCCGCCGCCGCCAGCGAGGCCGTCGCCGAGGGCCAGTCTGTCGGCCTGCTGTTCGGCGGCGAACGCGCGGGGTTGGAGACGGCCGACATCGCGCTGTGCCAGGCCATCGTCACCATCCCGGTCGATGAGCGCTTCCGCTCGCTGAACCTCGCCCAGGCCGTGGCCCTCAACGCCTACGAATGGCGGATGACGGTCAACGCCGCCCCGCGCGAGGCCTTCGCCCAGAACATGCTGCCGCCGGCCGACCAGTCGGCCCTGCTCGGGCTTTACGAACACCTGGAAGGCCAGCTCGACGACGCCGGCTTCTTCCACCCGCCGGAAAAGCGGCCGTCGATGATCCGCAACCTCCGCGTCCTGCTCGCCCGCTCGCGCCTCACCGACCAGGAGGTGCGCACCCTGCGGGGCGTCGTCACCGCCCTGTCGAAAGGCCGTGGCCAGGTGCTCAACAAGCTGGCCGCCAAGGCCGCCTCCAACAAGGAATCCGCCGAATGAAGACCCGCGCCGCCGTCGCCTTCGAGGCCAAGAAGCCGCTGGAGATCGTCGAGGTCGACCTGGAGGGGCCCAAGGCCTTCGAGGTGCTGGTCGAGATCAAGGCCACGGGCATCTGCCACACCGACGCCTACACCCTCGACGGTCTGGATTCGGAAGGCATCTTCCCCTCGATCCTCGGCCACGAGGGCGCGGGCGTGGTGGTCGAGGTCGGGCCGGGCGTCACCACCCTGAAGCCGGGCGATCACGTGATCCCGCTCTACACGCCCGAATGCCGCCAGTGCAAAAGCTGCCTGTCGCGCAAGACCAACCTCTGCACCTCGATCCGCGCCACTCAGGGCAAGGGCCTGATGCCCGACGGCACGAGCCGCTTCTCCTACAAGGGCCAGTCGATCGCCCACTACATGGGCTGCTCCACCTTCTCGAACTACACGGTCCTGCCCGAGATCGCCCTGGCCAAGATTCGCCCGGACGCCCCCTTCGATAAGGCCTGCTACATCGGCTGCGGCGTCACCACCGGCGTCGGCGCGGTGACCAACACCGCCCAGGTCGAGCCCGGCGCCAACGCCATCGTCTTCGGCCTCGGCGGCATCGGCCTCAACGTCATCCAGGGCCTGAAGATGGTCGGGGCCGACAAGATCGTCGGCGTCGACATCAACGACGGCAAGGAAGAATGGGGCCGCCGCTTCGGCATGACCCACTTCGTGAACCCTTCGAAGGTCGAGGGCGACCTCGTGCAGCACCTGGTGGCCCTCACCGACGGCGGCGCCGACTACACCTTCGACTGCACGGGCAACACCAACGTCATGCGCACGGCGCTGGAAGCCTGCCATCGCGGCTGGGGCCAGAGCATCATCATCGGCGTGGCCGAGGCCGGCAAGGAGATCGCCACCCGCCCGTTCCAGTTGGTCACCGGCCGCGTCTGGAAAGGCAGCGCCTTCGGCGGCGCCCGCGGCCGCACCGACGTGCCGAAGATCGTCGACTGGTACATGGACGGCAAGATCGAGATCGACCCGATGATCACCCACGTCCTGCCGCTGGAAGACATCAACAAGGCCTTCGACCTGATGCATGCAGGCGAAAGCATTCGCTCCGTGGTGGTGTTCTAGATTTCACTTGGTTCATCCCGACGAAAGTCGGGACCCAGGCTTTTTCTGATGCTCGAGGCCTAACCGATTGGTCGTGCTTGAGACGCAGCGCCCTTCGATAACAAACCTGGGTCCCGACTTTCGTCGGGATGAACCGAATGAGGAGCGCCATGTCTGTTGAGGTGAGAGCCACTCATCGCACCCACGGCGGCACGCTGCGCTACTGCCAGCACGACAGCGCCGCCACCGGCACGCCCATGCGCTTCTCCATCTGGACGCCCGATGGCGAAGGCCCGTTCCCCTGGCTGATCTGGCTCTCTGGCCTCACCTGCACCGAGGACAACTTCACCACCAAGGCCGGCGCCTACGAGCACGCCGCGAAACACCGCCTGGCCATCGTCGCACCCGACACCAGCCCGCGAGGGGAGGGGGTCGCCAACGACGAGGCCTACGATCTCGGCCAGGGCGCCGGCTTCTACGTCGACGCCACGGAAGAGCCCTGGGCGGCCCATTTCCAGATGGAGACCTACGTCACCCGCGACCTGATCGCGGCGGCGAAGGAAGTCGCTCCGCTCGACGACGCCCGGCTCGGCGTCTTCGGCCACTCGATGGGCGGCCATGGCGCCCTGACCCTCGCGCTGCGGCATCCCAGCCTGTTCCGCTCGGTCTCGGCCTTCGCGCCCATCGTCTCGCCGATGCACTGCCCCTGGGGCGAGAAGGCCTTCACCGCCTACTTCGGCCAGGACCACCGCCGCTGGGCCGACCACGACGCCTGCGCCCTGATCCGCGCCGGCGATGACGTGACCTTCGACGACATCCTGATCGACCAGGGCCTCGACGACAGCTTCCTCGAAAGCCAGCTGAAGCCCGAACTGATCGAGCAGGCCGCCGCCGACGCCGGCGCCAAGGTCACCGTCCGCCGCCAGCCCGGCTACGACCACAGCTACTTCTTCATCGCCACCTTCATCGGCGACCACATCGCCTGGCATGCGGGGCGGCTTTAGTGGCGTCCATCGAGGTGAATCCCGACCGCGTCCGCGAGTTCGAGGACGCCGAGGCCTTCTACAAATGGCTGGGCGAGCACCATGCCCGCGAGCCGGAGGTCTGGATCAAGATCCACAAGAAGGGCTCGGGCCTGACGTCGATCGATCCGAAGCAGGCCATCGACGTGGTGCTCTGCTGGGGCTGGATCGACGCCGTGCGCAAGAGCTTCGACGAGAACAGCTTCCTCCAGCGCTACACCCCGCGCGGCCGCAAAAGCATCTGGAGCCGGATCAATATCGACAACGTCGCCCGCCTGATCGCGGAGGGGCGGATGACGCCCCACGGCCTTCGCGAGGTCGAGGCCGCCAAGGCCGACGGGCGCTGGGACCGGGCCTACGGCGGCGGCAAGGATTTCAAGATTCCCGACGATCTGCAGGCCGCCATCGACGCCAGCCCCAAAGCCCGGGCCTTCCTGCCGACCCTGACCGCGCAGAACCGCTTCGCCCTGGCCTTCCGCACTCACAACATGAAGACCGAGGCCGGCCGCAGGAAGAAGATCGAGACCTTCGTCGCCATGCTCGAACGCGGCGAGACGATCCACCCGCAGAAGGCCCGGTAGGGCGACCTCGAGCCTGCGGTCCGGCTTGGTCATAAAACTCTACATATGTCGCTTGCTCTCTGCGGCTATATATGTAGAGTTTTGATCGTGGCTCGCTCGCTAAACATCTCTCCACAGACCCGCCGACTGCTGGCGGCCCTGCTCGACCAGCCCCAGGTCTGGCGGCATGGCTATGATCTGTCGAAGCTCACGGGGCTGAAATCGGGGACCCTCTATCCCATCCTCATGCGCCTCTCGGAACAGGGGCTACTAGAGGCCGAGTGGCGCGAGCCGCTGCGCGTCGGGCGACCGGCGCGCCACGTCTACCGCCTCAGCGCGAGCGGTCTAACCCTGGCCAAGGCACAAGCGGCCGAGGCCGCCGTCACGCTGTCGGCGGCGCGGGAGGTTCTGGCTTGAGGCGCGAATTCGCAAAGACCCTGATGAGCGCGGTCGCCCGGATCATGCCGCGCGACAGGCGGGTCTGGGCGCAGGCTATGGCGCGAGAGTTGGACGAAATCGAGAATGATGGCGAAGCCCTGAACTGGGCGACCGGCGCCCTGATGACCGCCTCGTTGGAACGCGGCCTGCCGGTGTTGGTGATCGCTGGGCGTCTGGCCGTCGCGGCGCTGACCTTGGTTTATGCGCTGTACCATCTCGCTATGGCCAAGAACGGCGCGGCCATGGTGTTCTTCGGCCAGCCGGACGCTTACCGCGATGAGCTCATCAAGTTTGGATATCTCGAAGCCGCCGCATCTCGCCTCGCGTGGCGGCCTTGGGTCATGCTGTTCATGTTCGCCATGGGTCTCAGCCATCTCGGCGCGGCCGTTTTCCTGGCGTGGTGGCGCCCGCGGGCCTTCGCTGTCTTCTCCACGGCGGCCGTCATCACCACCCTGTTCGTTTCGTTGCGGGGCGGGCTCGCCGCCATGCACGGCTACGGCCCGGTGTTCTGGTACGCGCAGACCCTCCTGGCTCTGTTGATGATCGGCGCCGCGATGCTGCTGGCCCGGCTGGATCGACGACGGTCCGTTCCCGCGCCCTGATCGGCGCCGAACCACGCTCACATCCTTGGGAGACGACCGATGCAGGCGCGCCAAGCCGCCCTGGGCCTTGCCCTATGCCTTTCCCTGGTGACGTGCGGCGCCGCCCGGGCGGCCGCGCCCATGCTTGGGCGCGGGATCGACGCCACCGCCATCGATCCCGGCGTCCCCATGTGTCGCAACTTCTATCGCCACGCCTGCGGCGGCTTCATCGCCGGCACGCCGGTGGACGAGCGAACGCCCTACGTCAGCCTCGCCGACCGCCGCTTCGAGGCCAACCTGCAGCAGACGCTGGGTGGCATCTTCCAACCCGGACCGGCCGCCGACGTCGATGTCCGCCGCCTGGCGGCCTTCTACCAAGCCTGCGCGGCCTCGACCTCGGGGGCGGACGCCGCCGACATGGCGCTGATCCAGCAGTGGATGCAGCGGATCGCCGAGGTCGAAACCCGGCGCGACCTCGCGCCGCTGATGCGCGATTTGGCCGCCATCGGCGTCGACCCTTTCATCACCTACGGTGGCCGTGCAGACCTCAATAACGTCACCCGCTATCGCGGCGAGCTGCACAACACGCGCCTATGGGCCGACCGCGCGGCCATCGAGCAGGCGTTCGCCGCTGTCGGCGCACCCACCCAGGCCGGTGAGGCGCAGGCGGTGTCGGATATGGTCGTCCGCCTCAACAGGGCGGCGACACCGCGTTACGACTTCAAGCGCAGCCAGAATCCGATGACCGCGCGCGAAGCGGCGGCGCTGGCCCCCGCTTTCGACTGGACCGGCTACTTCGCGGCCGTTGGGATCGATCCCGGCCAGACGATAAACGTCACATCGCCGGCCTATCTGCGCGCCATGGACGCCGAACTGGCGACGGCCGATGTTGCCGTCCTGAAGGCCTATCTGCGCTGGACATTCCTCTTCTCCCTGCGCGGCGAGCTGCCCCGCCGCTTCGACGCCGTTTTCAGCGCCGCGCCGCCCCCCGCGCGGCCCAGCCTCGATCCCGTCCAGCGCTGCCGCGACGCCACCGTCCGCGCCCTCGGCGTTGAATTCTCACGCGAGCTGTCGCGCCGGGCTTTGACGCGCGAAAAACGCAACTCGGCCCAAACCCTCGCGGAGAGCATTCGCGCGGCGGCGGTGAAGTTCGTGGTGCAGACGCCATGGCTCAGCCCATCCGGCAGTCGCGCGACCGCCGACAAACTGGCGGCCACGGATTTGAAGATCGGCTATCCAGATCGTTGGCCGGCGACCGGAACCTTCGAGATCGGGTCGAACGCCTTCCTTGAGACGGTGCTGGCGGCGCGCCGGTTTGAGCAGACCCGCGAATGGCGGCGCGCCCACGAACAGCGCTCGCGGCGCGACTGGGAGTTCAAGGTCGACCCCTGGGTTGGGGAGGGGATGGCCGCCGCGCGCCTGGCCCTGCCCAACGGCTACCCGGACGCCTTCACCAACTCCCTGCTGGTCACTGCTGCCTATCTGCTGCCGCCGAGGTTCGACGGTCAGGCCCCACTCGAGGTGCTTTACGGGACCTTCGGCGCCATGTTCGGCCACGAACTGGTCCATGTCGCCCAGACCTACGAGTTCGACCGGGACGGGCGCCTCGCCGATCTCTGGAGCGCCGTCGACATCGCCGCGGCGGATAAAGCGGACCAATGCCTGATCCAGGAAGCCGCCGCCTTCGGCGCGGAGGAGGGGCTGCCGGTCGATCCCTCACGCCAGGTCTACGAGAACATGGCCGACTTCGGCGGCGTGCGCCTGGCCTACGCCGCGCTCGCCCAGCGCTTGGGGGCGAAGATTTCGCGCGCCGACGCATCGGGAACGACCCCGGCGACGCGCTTCTTCTACGCCTACGCCCAGAGCTACTGCATGGCCGAAACGGAAGCATATCGGCGCAGCAGCGCGGCGAGCGACGGTCACGGCCCGGCGGAGTTCCGCGTCAACGCGGCCCTCGCCAACCTCCCGGCCTTCGCCGAGGCGTTCGGCTGCGATGCCGGCTCGCCGATGACCAGGCCTGCAGGCCGGCAGTGCCGCGTCTGGTAGCGGCCGCCGCCTATCCCCGCGCGATCAACTGCTTCAGCAGGCTCTTCGGCGCCACCGCGCGATAGCTCTCGTCGATCCAATCCTTGAACAGGGGAAGATCGATGTCGCCGTCGGCCGGCTTGGCGCTCACCCAGCCGCTCTTGCCCAGGCCATAGCCGGTCTTCTCCGCCCACGGCCGCTCCAGCGCTTCCGGCCCGGTGAACGGCAGCTTGCAGGTGATCGAGAACGGCTGGCCCGGTCCGCTGAGGAAGGCGAAGGTCTTGCCCTTCACCGCCAGGTCCAGATGCTCCGGCCAGGGGCTCTTCAGCTCGGCGCCGGGATAGGTCAGTCCGAACTCGCGCAGGGCGTCGGCGGGGCTCAAGGGGCTGCTCCGGTTGACTTTCAGGCGCGAGCCTATCATACACCGCGCCTTCCACGTCGCCGGGCTCGCTCGGGGGCGCTGGAGTGCATGACGGGTGATCCGGACGCCGCCGTTGAGATCGCCTTCCCACTGACGGGGAGGCCGGGCTGGATCGAATATGAGAGTGACTTATGTCCAAGCGCCATAGCGCCAAGTACAAGATCGACCGCCGCATGGGTGAGAACCTGTGGGGCCGTCCCAAGTCCCCGGTCAACCAGCGTTCCTACGGCCCGGGCCAGCACGGCCAGCGCCGCAAGAGCAAGGTGTCGGACTTCGGCCTGCAGCTGCGCGCCAAGCAGAAGCTGAAGGGCTACTACGGCAACCTGACCGAGAAGCAGTTCTCGCGCACCTACGAGGAAGCCGCGCGCCGCAAGGGCAACACGGCCGAGAGCCTGATCGCCCTGCTGGAAAGCCGTCTGGACGCGGTGGTCTACCGCGCCAAGTTCGTGCCGACCGTGTTCGCCGCCCGCCAGTTCGTGAACCACGGCCACGTGACCGTGAACGGCAAGCGCGTGAACATCGCCTCGTACCGCGTGAAGGCCGGCGACGTGGTCGCCGTGCGTGAGCGCAGCCGCAACATGGCCCTGGTGCTCGAAGCCATCCAGTCGGCCGAACGCGACGTCCCGGACTACATCCAGATGGACGGCAAGGGCCTCTCGGCCACCTTCGTCCGCGCCCCGGAACTGGCCGAAGTGCCGTACGCGGTGAAGATGGAACCGAACCTCGTGGTCGAATACTACGCCTCGTAAGACGCGTTTCGATCCTCGGATCTCGCGAAGGCCCCGGAGAAATCCGGGGCCTTTTTGCTTTTCACAAGCTTGGCAATGATTTGTCGCGCCATGCGCCTTGAAAGCGCCGCCGGCGATTGCAGATTTCAGGCGTCCACGACGATGAAGAGACGCCCATGCCCCTGCTGATGTGCCCCAACGACAACGCCCCGATGCAGATCCTCCAGCGCGGCGGGGTCGAGTTCGACATGTGCCCCACCTGCCGGGGCGTCTGGCTCGATCGCGGCGAGCTTGAAAAGCTGATGGCGATCAGCGCCGACAACACCGACCGCCCGGTCGCCCAGCCCTGGCGGCAGGACGCCGCGCGCGAGGCGCAGGCGCGGTTCGAAAACGCCAAGCGCTACGACGACGACCGCAAGCGCTACGACGAGCGCTACGACCAGCACGGCCGCTCCAGGAAAAAGGGCGGCTTCGACCTGTTCGATATCTTCGACTGACCTAATCGAACCCCTCTCCCTCGAAGGGGGAGGGGCAGGGGTGGGGGTGTTCGCACTGAGGAACGGCCCATTCGCTAGGGGCGCTGCCCTTTTTGAGCCTGTCCGGGCCAGCCCTGCGCTCGCTCCCTTCCCCGACCGTTGGCTTCGCCTCGCTTCGCGGTCCCCCATCCAGGGGGGAGGGAGCGAAAATGGAAACACCACAATTCCGGCGCCGTGATACCTGACTGCCTCTCCGGAATCGGACCGGTGCGGAAACGCCGCGTTCATCCGTCCACGAGGGGTATCCGCTTAACGATGGCCGTCACCGCAGCCTGGCTTCGCCGCAGATGGCGCGTCCTGGCGATCATGTTTCTCGCGGTCGTCGCCGCGCTCGCCGGTGGGGCCGCGTGGCGCCACGCCAACCCGCCGCAGCGCGTGATTGCGACATCGGCGCCTGTGCCTGTCGAGCCGTCTCGCGTCGATTACGCGCGGTTCGATGCGCGGATCGGCCGGCTGATGCTTGAGCCGGACATGGTGGGCCTGGCCGTCGCCACGGTGGAGCGGGGCAAGACGCGATTCATCAAGGGCTACGGCGTCACCCTGGCGGGCTCGACCGATCCGGTGACGCCCGACACGGTCTTCCGCTGGGCCTCGCTCTCCAAGGCCGTCGCCTCCGCCCTGATCGTGAAGCTGACGGAGGAAGGGCGGATGTCTCTCGACGCGCCCCTGCGCTCGTTCAGCACCACCCTGACCCTGCCCGGCGACGCCACCCGCGTCACCGTCGCCGACGTCCTGTCCCACCGCCTCGGCCTGCCCCACAACGCCTGGGACGACCGGCTGGAGGCCGGAGAAGATCCGAAAAACCTGCGCGCCCTCATGGGCGGAATCCCCCAGGCCTGCCCGCCGGGGACCTGCCACGCCTACCAGAACGTCGCCTTCGACACCGCCAGCGAGATCGTCGAGCACGTGTCCGGCCAGCCCTACGCCGACGCCGCCCGCCAGCGCCTGTTCGCGCCGCTCGGCATGACCAGCGCCACCATCGGCCGGGCCGGGCTGCAGGCCTCGGCCAGCTGGGCGCGGCCCCACCGCTACCGCAAGACGCCGACCACCGTGCAGGAGCCCTACTACCGCGTACCGGCCGCCGGCGGCGTGAACAGCTCGATCCGCGACCTCAATCGCTGGATGCTGGCCCAGATGGGCGAGGCGCCCCAGGTGCTGTCGCCCGCCGCCCTGGAGACCCTGCACCAGAGCCGGGTGCTGACCCCGCCGCGCGGCCGCCGCGCGCCGGGCGATCCCACCGACGACGCCTATGGCCTGGGCTGGCGCAACTTCACCTTCGACGGTCATCACCTGGTCGGCCATCGCGGATCCGTCGACGGCTATGTGTCGCTCATCCTGTTCGATCCCATCGACAAGAGCGGCATCGTGATGCTGTGGAACGCCAACACCTTCCAGCCCGCGCGCCTGGAATACGAGTTCTTCGACAGCCTCTACGGCCTCCCGTTCACCGACCGGATGCGGCTGGACGAGTAGGGCGGAGACCAATGGCGGCCGTAAGGGTCTTCGTCATCCTGAGCGGCGCGCAGCGCCAGTCGAAGGACGCAGGGCGCATCGGCTTCGAACTGGTAAAGTCTTGGATAGAGCAGGCATCGGTCAGGCCGTGCGTCCCCTTCGACGCCGCCTGCGGCGTCGCTCAGGACAAGCTTCGACTGTCCGCTCGCGGACGCTCAGGATGACGCAGTGGTTTGCCTGTCGGCGTCGTGTCCACTTTCTCCGGCCCCGTAACAACACTCAGTGCGGAGTAAGCCTCCTCACCACCCCGCCGCCTTCGGTCCATACTCCCACGTCCAAGGCGCGCCCGTCTCCCCGATCAGAAACCGCACCAGCCCCGGATAGGCCGGTTCCGCCCGCACGTCGTTCGCCAGCAGCACTACGCACCGTCGCCCGCGCTCGACGCACACCATCGTGTTGCCGGTGATGTCGTCGTGGCCGCCCTTGTAGAAGCCGTGGCCCTGCGGCCCGTCGAACACCACCACGCCCAGCCCGGCGGCCAGATCGGCCCGCCGCTCGGCGGGCGGCGCCTCGGGGCTGAACGAGGGGAACTGGGTCGGGGTGTTGATCGCCAGCTGGCGCTTGACCATCTCGGCGCGGGAAGCGGGGCTCAGCCCATCGCCGCGCACCAGGCCGGCGGCGAAGCGGGCCATGTCGGCGATGGTGGTGTCCATCGAGCCGGCCGCGCGGGTCTTGCTGCGTTCGTCGTGCGGATGCGGCGCGCCCTTGTCGTCCCAGCCATCGGCCAGGTTGGCGGCGAAGGCCGGCCGCCACATCACGTCGGTGTCGGCCATGCCGAAGCGGTCGAACACCCGGCGCTGCATCTCCGCCCGCAGGTCGAGCCCGAGCCCGCGCTCGATGCCGAATTGCAGCAGCATCATGCCGGTGCCGGAATAGGCGTACCGCTCGCCCGGCTGGAAGTGGATGCGCAGCTTCTGGTCCGGCTCGTCCCACCAGAAGTTGGGGAAGCCCGTGCTGTGGGTCAGCGTCATGCGCGGCGTGATCGCGCGCCAGCGCTCGTCCGAGGCCAGGTCGCCCCAGCGGGAATAGCGGTCGATGTCCTCCTCGCTGGCGTAGCTGGGCAGCGGCTGCGGCAGCATCGCGGCGACCGGCTTGTCGAGGTCGAGCTTCTTTTCGTCGACCAACTGCATCACCGTATAGGCGACCACCGTCTTGGTCAGCGACGCGCCGTACATCACCGTCCGGTCGGTCAGCGGCTCGCCTTTGGCGTTGCGCTGGCCATAGGCGCGCACAAACACCGGCTGGCCGTCCTCGATCACCGCCACGGCCAGACCCTTGGCGCCGCTCTTGGCCATGGCCTCGGCGACACGCGCGTCGATCGCGCCGGGGGAGGGCGCGGCCAGGGCGGGCGCCGCCATCAGCAGCGTCGCGGCGAAGGCGGTGAGACGGAAGAGGGTCATGGAGCGGGACAGTAAGACAGGGTCCAGCGCCTGCAATCCCTTCATGATCCCTTCCCCATCCAGGGGGAAAGGGGAATGGAGCGTCTTTCCCAATGCGTCACCTTGTGGCGGAGTGGCGGCATGAACCGCCGCGGCTTTCTGTTCTGCGCCGGCGCCCTGGCCCTGGCCGGCTGCGCGTCCCAGCCCCTCCCGCCGAGGGCTTCGCCCGCCTCCGCCCCGGTGGAGCCCGCCGGCCTGGAAGCCCTCTATTCGGTCACCGCTGGCCGCGACGGCCTGGTCATTCGCGCCGCCTCGAACGGCTGCACCCGCAAGGAGGACTTCGTCTTCTATGTGGAGCGGAAAGGCCTGACCCCGACCCTGGCCTTCGCCCGACGCCGGCTCGACGTCTGCCGAAGCTTCGCGGCCGCCCACGCGGATCTGACCTTCGCCTGGAGCGAACTCGGCCTGTCGCCGAACGGCGACTTCGTGCTGCTCAATCCGCTGACGGCTCAGCCCGGTCCATAGCCGCCCGGTCGGCGGCGAACAGCTCGACCATCCAGGCGGGTATGCGCGTCGGCCGCCGGGTCGCCGGGTCGAGCAGGCACCAGGTCGAGACCGTCTGGGCGCACATCGCCCCGTCCGGGCCGTCGATGCGCACATGGCGGATGAAGCGGGGGCCGGAGGCCTCGCCCACCCAGGTGCGGGCGGTCGCGGTCTCGTTCAGCATCAGCGGGCGGCGGTAGTCGACCTCGTGGCGCAGCACCACCCACGCCTGGTTGGCGGCTTCCTCGGGCGGCGTGCGCGACCGCCAGTGGGCGATGGCGATGTCCTGCGCCCAGCGCAGATAGACCACGTTGTTCACGTGGCCGTTCTCGTCGATGTCGCCCGGCGTCGGAACGCAGGCGAGGGTGAAGGCTCCGGGCGGCGCCTCGAGCGGCTTCATTACGCCGCCAGCAGGCCCTTCTCGGCCAGCAGGCTCTTCAGCTCGCCGGTGGTGAACATCTCGCGGACGATGTCCGAGCCGCCCAGGAACTCGCCCTGGACGTACAGCTGCGGGATGGTCGGCCAGTCGGTGTAGCTCTTCACGCCCTGGCGCAGGTCGTCGCTCTGCAGCACGTCGACGCCGACGAAATCGACGCCAAGGTGGTCGAGGATCTGCACGCACACTGCCGAGAAGCCGCAGCGCGGCTGTTCCGGCACGCCTTTCATGAACAGCACCACCGGGTTTTCGGCCACGGTGTTGGCGATGAAGTCGTGAACTTCGCTGGTCGCGGCGACGTCGGTCATGGAACGGTCCTCAGATCGGACCCATGAGCTAGGCGCCCGACCGCCGCGGGTCAAGCCGCCTCAGGCCCGGCGGCGGCTCTCGCTGGGCGGCGAGGTCCCGAAACGCGCCATTTCCACCTGGGCGCTGAGCCCGCCGGGCACGTCGCGGTCGGCGGCGCTGGCCGCCGCGGCGATGCGGGCGGCGTTGGCGCTGGCGAAGCGGATGGTCGAGACGCCAGGCTCGGTCAGCACATAGCCGACGCAGATCTGCTCGGCGGTCCAGCCGGGCGTGTCGTGCATGAAGTCGTAGCTGCCGGTCGGGGCGTAGACCGGCTTGCTGAAGAAACCGCGCTTTTGCGGGGGCGGCGGCAGCGCCTTCAGCACCACCTCCGGGCAGGCGTCTTCGACGACGATGGCCATGCCCGAACCGCTTAGCTGGCGGATCAGGTTGCGGTGCGTCACCGGCGAGGTGAGGTTGTAGTCCACGGCGACGGCGTCGATCGCGCCGCGATAGGCCAGGCGTTCGACGCGCGAGCAATGCGCCACGCCGACATGCCGCGCGATGGCCCGCAGCTCCTGAATCCCCTGCACCTCCAGCTCGCCCATCGACTCCAGGCCGGGCCCCTCCAGCATCAGGCAGTCGAGCAACTCGACGCCGACAAGTTCGGCGACCTCCGCCGCCTTGCGCAGCACCTGCTGGCGGGCGAGGTCTTCCGCGGCGACCGAGCAGCGCAGGGTGACGAAGCAGAGGCCGCTCTCGACGCTCTGCAAGGCCTCGGCGAGGCCGGCCATGATGGCGGGGCTGGCGTCCGGCGATAGCTCGAAGGCGTTGATGCCGCTCTCGAGCCCGGCGAAAACCACCCCGCGCCAGTCGGCGGCGCGGGCCTTGCCGGGCGTGTCCTTGAGGGTGAGCGTCACGGTCGAGACCGCCCGCTCGGAGCGGCCGAAGCTGCGATAGCGCATGCTCAGCTGTCCGGGGCTGCGGTTTCGAGGGCCAGGGCGTGCAACACGCCGCCCAGCACATCGGCCAGGGCGCGGTTGACGAGCTGGTGCTGGCGCACGCGCGGCAGGCCGCGGAAGGCCTCCGAGACGATGCGCGCCTTGTAGTGGTCGCCATCGCCCGCCAGGTCGGTGATCGCGATGTCAGCGTCCGGGAAGGCGGCGCGCAGGCGGGCTTCCAGGTCGGTGGCGGCGAGGGGCAAGGCAGGCTCCGGACAGGCTGTTGCGTCGAGGATTACGCACAATGCTTAAGATCAGGCTTAGCGCGTCGCCCGGCGCCGACTTCAGATGGCGCCCGAGAAGGTGTCGCACACCGCCGGATCGCCCCGCTCGTAGCCGCGGGTGAACCACTTCATCCGCTGGGCGCTGGTGCCGTGGGTGAAGCTGTCGGGCACGACGCGGCCCTGGCCCTTGCTCTGGATGGCGTCGTCGCCCACCGCCGCCGCCGCGCCCAGGCCGTCTTGGATGTCGGCCTGGTTGATGACGATGCCGCCGCCGGAGGTTTCGCCCGCATGGGCGGCCCAGACGCCGGCGTAGCAGTCGGCCTGCAGTTCGAGCCTCACCGAGCCGCTGTTGGCGCCCTGCCGGTCGCCGCCGACCCTTTCCATCTGGCCGGTCAGCTTCTGCACGTGGTGGCCCACCTCATGGGCGATCACATAGGCGCGCGCGAACTCGCCCTTCGCCCCGAAGCGGCTCTCCAGGTCGTTCCAGAACGAGAGGTCGAGATACACCTTCTCGTCGTTCGGACAGTAGAACGGCCCCATGGCCGATTGCCCCAGGCCGCAGCCCGTGCCGGTCGACTGGTCGTAGACCACGGCCGCCGCCGGGCGGTGGTAGTTCTGGCCCGAGCTGCGGAACAGCGGCGTCCAGACCTCCGTCGTCGATTGCTCGATCACGTCCACGAACTGGGCGGCCTGGTCCTGCGGCGTCCCGCGCGCGCCTTCCTGCTGCTCGGCCTGGCCCTGCTGGCCCTGCACGACGCCGAGGGTGGTGCTCGGATCGATGCCGAAGACGAAATAGCCGACCAGCGCCAGGATGATCCCGCCCGCGCCGATGCCGCCGACGCCCACGGGGCCGAGGCCCCGGCGGTCCTCGATGTTGCCGCCCCGGCGGCCCCCCTCCCATTTCATCGGCTGTTCCTTCTCAGTTCGCCGACTGCACGGCGCGGATACGGGCATTGCTGCGCGCCAGGGCCTCCTGCTGCAACTGCAGAATGCGTTCGTCGTCGGCGGCCTGCTGCTCCGCCAGGGCGGACAACGCTTGATCGGCCAGATTGTCGCTTGGCGCGATGGTGAAAGGATCGGGCTGGGGCGGGGTGGTCGCGATGCGCGACGGAAGCGCCAGATCCGCCGGCCCCTCGGCGCGCAGTCGGTCGAGCGCGGCCAGGGTCTCGCGCGCGACGCCTTCGGCGAGTTGCGGCGTCGCGGAAGGCGTCTCCGCCTGTACGGCGTCCAGATCGGGCGTCTGGGCCCGCGCGACGCTCACGGCGCAGGCCAGGGCCGAGGTGACGATGAAAAGCGCGCGCGCCATGGGCGCGAAACGCATGGCGCCGCTTCGCGTTGCCTCGATGTGTGGCGCCTCGCGGCTCTCCCCTTGTTTTTCCATGTGTTTCGACTTCGTGAGAACAGTTTGCAGGCCACGAAATGCTGTTGGCGCGCCGCGTTCCCCCGAGGCAGGCCTCCGCACCCTCGAAGGTGATTTCTGTTTTTGTCGAGACCAAGACTGTTTTGTGTCGGCTACTCGACGGCGCCGTTCGCCCCACGCCCTATAGCTTGCAACACACGACGCCGAGCGGCGTTCGATTCCGCATGACAGGGCCGTTTACTCCATTGAAGAACAGTCTTCTCGCCGCCATGTCGTCTGAAGACTATGCGCTGATTTCGTCGTCGCTCAACCCCGTCGAGCTGGAGAAGGGGCGGCTGCTCTATGACCCCGGCGATTCGGTCGAGACCGTCTACTTCCCCCATAACTGCGTCATTTCTCTGATGACCCTGATGGAAAACGGCGCGGCCATCGAATCCGCCACCATCGGTCGTGAAGGCGCACTGGGGTTGATGACCGCCTTTGCTCCGCGCGAGGCGCTGTCGCGCGCCATCGTCCAGGTCGCGGGCTCGGCCTCGCGCATCGGCGCCAACGCCTTCCACGACGCCTGCCAGCGCAGCGCCACCCTGCGCCGCCTCGCCGACCGCCACGGCGACGCGCTGTTCGGCCACGCCGCCCAGTCGGTGGCCTGCAACGCCCTGCACTCAGTGGAGGCCCGCTTCTGTCGCTGGCTGCTGACCTGCCACGACCGTATCGACGACGACACGGTCGGCCTGACGCAGGAATTCCTGGCCGACATGCTGGGCGTCCAGCGCACCACGGTGACCGCCGTCGCCGGCGCCCTGCAGGCCAAGGGGCTGATCCGCTACCGTCGCGGCGTGGTCGATATCCTCGACCGCCAGGGCCTCGAGGCGATGAGCTGCGAGTGCTACGGCGCCGTGCGTCGGCTCTACGAGCGACTGCTGCCGGGCGCGTTCAGCTAGCCCACTCCGCTCATCCCGGCCTTCGCCGGGGAGAGCGGAAGTTTTTTCGGCAGGGCGCCGAACAGGCGCAGCAGCGGAACCTCGATCCAGCGCCGGACCGCCAGGCCCGAGCCGACGCCGAGCACGATCACCAGCGGGATCAGCAGCAGCGGCTTCTGGAAGCCGATCCGCCAGGCCACCAGCGGCGCCACCAGGGTGTGGGTCAGGTAGATCGAGTAGGAAGCGTCGCCCAGCGCCTCCAGCCAGCGCCAGCGGGGCAGGCGGCCGGCCGCCTCCACCCCCAGGGCGCCCGCGGCGATGGCCAGGGCCGGCAGGCCCCAGAAAAACGCCCGCCACAGGTCGGACTTGAAGTGCATCAGGTGCTGCGCGCCGATGGCGCCGAAGCCGAGCGCCAGCAGCAGCAGCGAGACCCACAGGTTCGGCAGGCGCTTCGTCTGCCAGGCGCGCGCCAGCCAGACCCCGGCGGCGAACTCCAGCACCAGCAGATTGGCCCCCAGCAGATAGAGCGGCGGCACGGAGACGCCGAGCATCACCGTGCCGATCATCGCGATGGTGATCAGCCACACCCGCTCGGCCTCCTCCATCACCAGGGCGAAGGCGAACACCAGGTAGAAGAACGCCTCGTAGACCAGCGTCCAGCCGACATCGAGCACCGGGAACGGATACCCCCGCGCGTCGAGGTGCGGCAGCATCAGCAGCGACAGGACCACGTGCACCGGCTCGGTCTCGATGTGGGCGATGGCGCCGGGCAGCACGGTCACCACGGCCATGGCGACGAGGGTCGCCAGCCAATAGAGCGGTACGACACGCGCGGCCCGTCGCCGCAGGAATGCGAGCGGGTTCACGTCCCGCCCGGCCGTCACCGTCCAGATGATGAAGCCGCTGATGATGAAGAACAGGTCGACCCCGGCCGCCCCGACCTCGAAATCCATCCATTCCCACTGGAAGGCGTGAAACGTCACCACGCCGAGCACGGCGACTGCACGCAGCAGTTGTATCGAGTGGAGTCGAGGCGTGGCCGTCATCTAGGGCTTCATAGCCGTGTGACGCGGCTCTAGCGAAGGCTTAACCGCCTCCACCTACGGTCGCCCGGTCGACGCCGGAACGGCGCAGCGATGGTGACGCAATGAACCTGCCCTTGTGGCGACAGCAGGACGGCTCCGCCTCGGCGGGCGCGCCCGTGCGCTTTCGCCGCCAGCGCCGTCCGGAGGAGCGGGTCGAGGTGCTCGGCGCGCAGGTCGACCTCGTGCGCCCGGAGGAGGTGCTGTGGTTCACCACCCAGCAGATCGCCGCCGGCAAACGGGCCATCGTCGCCAACCACAACCTCCACAGCCTCTATCTGGGCCGCCGCGAACCGCGCCTGGCCGAATTCTTCCGCAAGGCCGACCTCATCGAGGTCGACTCGACGCCGCTGATCCACTGGGCGCGGCTGATCGGCCGCCAGAGCCGGCCGTTCCATCGCTGCACCTATCTCGACTGGCGCGACGCCTTCTGGGACTTGGCGTGCGCGAACGGCTGGCGCGTCTTCTATCTCGGCGGCGCCCCGGGCGTGGCGGAGACGGCGGCCGAGCGGCTGCGCGCCCGCTACCCCGACCTGGCGCTGGATGTGCGCGACGGCTTCTTCGACGCGGCGCCGGGCTCGGCCGGGAACGCCGGGGCTGTCGACCAGATCCGGGCCTTCGATCCTCAGGTGCTGTTCGTCGGCATGGGCATGCCCCGGCAGGAAATCTGGATCGCCGACAACGTCGAGACGCTGCCGTCCTGCGTGATCTTCTCGGTCGGCGCCGCCTTCGACTATGAGGCCGGCGTCCAGACCGCCGCCCCGCGCTGGATGGGGCAGGCGGGCATCGAATGGCTCTACCGCCTGGTTCACGATCCGCGCCGTCTGTTCCAGCGCTACTGCATCGAGCCCTGGTTCCTCCTCCCTTCGGCCTTCGCCGACCTGCGCCGCCGCTTCGCCTCGCCGCGGTCCTAGCCCCTGGCCGCGATTGGGCTAGGCTCCCGCCGACTCGGGAGGTCTCCATGCAGATTCGTCTTATCGCCTGCGCCGTGGCGTTCGCCGCGCTCGCCGTCTCCGCCGTCGCCCAGAGCCCGGCTAATACGACCCCGGCGGTCGGCGCGCCGCCGATCCCCGACTACATCCGGAAGGCCGTCGACAGCCCGGACCGCACCGACGCCATGAAGGCGCGCGACGGCGGGCGCAAGCCGGCCGAGGTGTTCACGCTCGCCGGCCTCAAGCCCGGCGACAAGGTGATGGAGTTCGGCAGCTTCGGCTTCTACGACACCACCCTGATTTCCGGCATCGTCGGGCCGCGCGGCCACGTCTGGATGTACGACCTGCCCTACATGCAGCAGCGCACCGAGGAGGCCGGCAAGGCCTTCGCCGACGCCCACAAGAATTCCGAACATGCCGTTGGAAAATTTGACGAAATCGCCCTGCCGAAAGGCGTCGATATGGCGGTGTTCGACATGTACTACCACGACCTCAAGGGCAAGAATGTCGACCCGGCCAAGCTCAACGCCAAGGTCTTCGCGGCCCTCAAGCCCGGCGGCCGGGTGCTGGTCGTCGACCACCGCGCCGAGCCTGGCTCCGGCTGGCGCGACTCCACCACCATCCACCGCATGGACACCGCGACCATCGTCGAGGAGATGCGCGCCGCCGGCTTCCAACTCGCCGTCAACAGCGCCCTGTTCGCCAATCCGGCCGACGACAAGTCCAAGCGCGTCTTCGAACCCACCCTGCGCGGCGGCACCGACCGCTCGCTGTTCGTCTTCGTGAAGCCGAAGGGGTAACAAAGCTCGTGACCCCTCTCCCTCGAAGGGAGAGGGGCAGGGGGTGAGGGTGTTCACTGGGTGTCGCCGAATGAGCGCGACCAACCTTCCCTCTGGACTCCAGCGCTATCTGACCCCCTCATCCACCCGAACCTTATGGGAGGGCGTGTCATGAGCGTTGTCAGTGGGGATTCACCGGAGCGTCAGGCGCTAGTCGCCCGGGTCAAGAACATCCTTATCAAGCCCAAGGCCGAATGGCCGGTGATCGACGCCGAGCCGGCGACGATCAAGGGCCTCTACGTCGGCTACGCCTGCATCCTGGCGGCCATTCCCGTGGTCTGCGGCCTGATCGGCGGCCAGTTGTTCGGCCACGGCCTGTTCGGCGTCGTCTATCGGCCGCCCCTTATCGGCGGCATCGCCAGCGCCGTGGTCAGCTACGTCCTGAATCTGGCGATGATCTTCGTCCTGGCCCTGGTCATCGACGCCCTGGCCCCCAGCTTCGACGGGACCAAGAACAAGCTGCAGGCCTTCAAGGTCGCCATCTACGCCAGCACGGCCAGCTGGGTGGCCGGGGTGTTCACCCTGCTGCCGGCCCTCAGCATCCTCGCGGTGATCGGCGGCCTCTACAGCCTCTACCTGCTCTATCTCGGCCTGCCCGTGCTGATGAAGGCGCCGGAGGCCAAGGCGCTCGGCTACACCGTGGTCGCCATCATCGTCGCCGTCGTGCTCAGCATCGTCGTCAGCGCCGTCATCGGCGCGCTCGGCGGCCTCGCCATCCTCGGCGGCGGCTCGGCGTTCAATGTCGGGTCGGCCGGAACGGTCGGCGGCAAGGTCAGCGTGCCGGGCATGGGCTCGGTCGATCTCGACAAGCTGCAGGCGGCCTCCAAGCAGATGGAAGCCTCGGCCCAGCAGATGGCCCAGGCCCAGGCTTCGGGCGCCGCCGCGTCCGGCGCCGTCACGCCGGTCGGCGGCGATGTGCTGCAAACCCTGCTGCCCGGCAGCGTCGCGGGCTATGCGCGCGGCGAGGTCTCCAGCTCCACCAGCGGCGCGGCCGGCCTGTCGATGGCCGAGGCCGAGGGGCGGTACGCTCGCGGCGACCAGCACATCACCCTGAAGGTGACCGACATGGGCGGCGCCGCCGGCCTCGCGGCCATGGCCGGCGCCTTCGGCGTGCAGTCCAGCAAGACCACCCCCGAGGGCTACCAGAAGCTCGGCAAGGTCGGCGGGCGCATGACCACCGAGGAATGGGACAACTCGTCCAAGACCGGCAACTACTCGGTGATGGTCGCCGAACGCTTCATGGTCGCCGCCGACGGCGACGGCGCCAGCATGGACGACCTCAAGGGCGCGGTGACCTCGGTCAACTTCGCCCGGCTGGAAGGCCTGGCGCACTAGCGCGCTGCTTCCCCCTCTCCCTCGAAGGGGGAGGGGCAGGGGTGGGGGTGATCGCACCGCGTGTCGGTCCTAGGCGTTCAAGGCGCTGCCTGTTGAATTTGCCTGGATGAGCCCTGCCAACACCCCCGTCCCCGACCGTTGGCTTCGCCTCGCTTCGCGGTCCCCCTTCGAGGGAAGGGAGCCTAGCTTCGTCCAACCAGCTTCACGGCATCCTCATCGCCCAGCTCAGCCGCGCGCTCCAGCCAGCGCGCGGCGGCTTCGCGATCGCCCAGGTCGCCATAATGGAGATAGAGGTTCCAGGCCGAGGCGGCGAACCCGGCCTCGGCCGCCGCCGCATAGAGCGAGACGGCCACCTCGACGCGCGGCTCCTCGAACGCCGCGGCGTGCAACGCCATCGGCTCGCCCAGCGCCACGGCGGCCTTCAGCAACCGCTCGGCGGCCGCCCGATCCCCGGCGGCCTTCGCCTCGAGGTGCTGGATATAGAGGTCGATCCCTTCGGCTTCCCGCTCGGCCATGCTCGCGATCCTGCCTCCGCCCGGCGCCCGCGCCGCCGTCCCGCTGTAACAACGCCGGGGGAGCGTCATTGGCGCGCGGCGGCGGTCAGGGTCTCACGGCGTGCCAGCCCCGGATCATGAACGCCTGGAAGAACGGGACCGGTTTGCGGAATCCGGCGGCCTCCCACAAGGCCTCCGTCTCCGCCGGGGGCAGCACGCCCAGCACATCGCGCATCATGTCGCCCAGCTTCGCCAGCGACTCCGGCGTCGCGCCCATGAGCGTTTGGATCCGCTTCCAGTCTTCCAGCATTTCGGGGAACTCCGGCGCATCCAGGTCGCCGCTGATCTCGGCGCTGGCGAAGCGGCCTCCCGGCTTCAGGCGACCGTGAATGGCCGAGTAGAAGGCGGGCCGCTCCTCGCGCTTGATGAAGTGCGCCACCAGCAGGCTGACCGCGGCGTCAAAGCCGTCGCGCGGAGCATCGTGGACATAGCCCTGAAGGAGTTCGCAACGATGCAGCACGCCGGCCTGTTCGAGCCGGCGCCGCCCGACGGCCAGCATTTCGTCGGATGGATCGACGCCGACGAACGACCATCCCGGATAGGCCTTGGCCAAGGACAGGATCTCCGCCCCGGTCCCCACCCCGACGCACAACACGCGCGCCTCGGCGGGCAGGTCCGCCAGCGCCAACCCCAGCAGGAAGTGCAGACTGTCGGAAACGGGCGCGAGCGCGCTGTTCCGACGATCGTAGGCGTCCGCCATCTCCTGGTTGAAGACGATGGGCGGCGCGGCGGGTTTCGGCTTTGTCATTGTTATAACATAACGGCGCGCATCGCGCGCGTCACCCGCCTTATCGGGCGTCGAGAAAGCTTGCTACCGACCCGAGCCGGAGGTTGGGACGGTCTGCTTTTAGCCATATTGGGCTAGTGAGTTCCGCAGTCTATCTTGACGGTTAAGTTCAAGGAAGTTCGGGGCGTATATGTCGGTCAGTTGTATGGCGGCGGGTGACCGCGCTTCTCGAACCTCGACCAGGGGGCTGAAGAGCAGTTTCAGAAATCTGTTCCTGATGGTCGTGACCGCCGTCCCGTTGGCAGCGGTTGCGCAAACGGTACCTGATCCCGTCCCCGCAGGGCCGGTGAGAGCGCAGTTGGAGATCGCGGGTCCTGCCCGCCCCATCGACCCTATCGCGGGAATCTTGAACGCCTTTGCGACCCACGACGTGGTGGCCCTCGGCGAAGGCACTCACAACAACGAGCAGGGCGCGGCCTTTCGTCAGAAACTCTTTCGCGACCCTCGCTTCCCAACGACTGTGAACACAGTCGTCGTAGAGTGCGGCAACAGTCGATATCAGGCGATGATGGACCGTTATATCGACGGCGAGGACATTCCTGAAAAGGAGCTCCGCAAGGCTTGGCTTGAGACCATGGCTCTGGGCACCTCGTGCGACGTTCCAATCTACGCCGATGAGTTTCGGACCATTCGCGATATCAATCGCAGACTGCCGAAGGCGCGCCATGTGCGGGTTCTGCTGGGTGAAGTTCCCTATTTCGCGGAGCGCGGCGACTCCGTGCGTACGGATACTTTTCCAGCCGGATTAGTCCGTAAAGAAGTGCAAGAGAAACGCCACAAGGTCCTCATCGTCTACGGCGAGGGCCATCTCTTTCGCCGGCCTGATACTCGCAAGCTCGGCCCCCCTGGATTCCACGCACCCGAATCCATCGTCGCGAACTTGGAGAAGGCTGGTGTTCGGGTGTTTTCAGTCTGGACGCACGCCCCTCGGACTGGCGCGGACTTGGCCACTCTTCAACCCAACGTCGCCACTTGGCCGAAACCTAGCTTTACGATGATCAAAGGCACGCCCTTAGGGTTGGCGCCGTTCCCCTTCTATGAGCCCATGGGCTCAGGAGTGATCATCTTCAACGGTATACGGACTGAGCTGGAAGGGCCGCCCGGCCTCATGCAAGATCAGTTCGACGCGTTGATCTACCTAGGCCCTACGTCCGAGATCACGTTCGCGAAGCTTTCAGCCTCGCTCTGTTCAGATCCCGACTATGTGGCGATGCGCGCCGCGCGCTTCGGCGACGTGAAAACATTGGATGGCCGGTTGATGAGTGACGACTTCAGGGCGCAGTGCGCCGCCGTGGCGGCCGGGCGCTAGCCTTAACCCAAAGATTATGTCTGAGTGGGAGGCGACTGGAGCTCCGCTTTCCACCCTTAGCCGACCATCCCTGCGTCCGTATCTGACGGCGGCGCCTGCTTCACTAGATGTGTGACCCCGCCGCCCACCAGCCCTGACGAGACGCCCGCCGCCGACTTCGCGCGGCCGGTGCTGGAGCGGCAGCTCGATCTTCTATCGGAGTTGGCGGATATCGGTATGGACATCGCTCGGGGCCTTCGCCGCGCGGTGGAGCAGGCCGCCGAACCCGAGGCCGAGCCGGTCGATCCCGTCACCGTCACCCTGGCCTTCAGCCGCGTCTCGCGCGCCGTGCGCCTGACCTGCGCCCTGCAGGTCGAGGTGATCGACAAGCTGCGCGGCGTCGGCCGGATCGAGGACTATGAAGCGGGCCTCGCCACGCCTGCGGCGGCGACCGTCGCTAAGGAAGACCCGCGCCTTCGCGCCCGCAAGGACGACATCGCCGCCACCCTCACCGGCATCATCGACGAAATCCACAAGGACGCCGAGGGCGGCGAGGCCCACGAGCGCTGCATCCGTGAAGCCACCGAACGCCTGAAGGAGGTGGAGGACCTCGGGGACATCCTGGCCCGGCCGTTCGAGGAGGTGGTCGAGCAGATCTGCCGGGACTTGGGGTTGTCAAAGGCGTCGCCTTTCTTCTCCTCACCCGCGTGCGGGGGAGGGGGACCGGCGAAGCCGGTGGAGGGGGCGCAACCGCCGCCAAGGCCGCCAAGCGCCCCTTCCGTCACGGCGCTGGCGCGCCGCGCCACCTTCCCCGCAAGCGGGGCAGGAGAAGAAGCCGGTCCGGCTCCACCAACCGCGTCTTACACCCCACCGCCGGACCCCGACGCGCTCCCCGGCTACCCCGTCGGCCTACCGGGCGAACTGCCGCCCCGAGGGCGCCGGCCCCAACGGCCGCCCACCAACTACACCCACGGTTTCGACTGAAGCCGAGCCGCCGCGCGTCATTCGCCGCTCGCTTCCACGCGCGACGCGGAGTAGGCTGTCGCCAGTTTACCCGGGGGGCGGCCGTGCAGCCGCTGAGATTGGGCTTCCTCGCCCTGACCCGTCGAACCTGATCCGGGTCATGCCGGCGAAGGGAGGAAACGGCGCAACGCCCGCGATGGCTCCGCGCCCGAAAACCCCGAGTCCGTCATGGCCGCCATTTCTGCGGGACCGCGCGCCATGAACATCATCACGCCCATCAGCGAGACCATTCCCACCGGCGAGCGGCTCGGAAGCCGCAAGGTCTATGTCGCCGGCGAGCTGTTCCCCGACATTCGCGTGCCGTTCCGCGAGGTCGCCGTCCACCCCAGCGCCAACGAGCCGCCGGTGACCATCTACGACAGCTCGGGCCCCTATACCGACCCGGCGGTGAAGATCGACATCGAGCAGGGCCTGCCGCGCACTCGCGAGGCCTGGGTCGTCGCGCGCGGCGACGTCGAGGCGGTGGCCGAGCCCCGCGTGGTCAAACCCGAGGACAACGGCTTCGCCGCCGGCAAGCACCTGGCCCCCGAGTTCAAGACCCAGCGCCCGGTGTTCCGCGCCAAGGGCGGGGCGGCCGTCACCCAGTTCGAATACGCCCGCAAGGGCATCATCACGCCTGAAATGGAATACGTCGCCATCCGCGAGAACATGCGGCGCGAGCAGGCCAGCCCCTGCGTGCGCGACGGCGAGGACTTCGGCGCCAGCATCCCGGACTTCGTGACCCCCGAGTTCGTCCGCCAGGAAGTGGCCCGCGGCCGGGCGATCATTCCCGCGAACATCAACCACACCGAACTCGAGCCGATGGCCATCGGCCGCAACTTCCTGGTCAAGATCAACGCCAACATCGGCAATTCGGCGGTGCTCTCCACCGTCGCCGATGAGGTCGACAAGCTGGTCTGGGCCACCCGCTGGGGCGCCGACACGGTCATGGACCTGTCGACCGGCCGCAACATCCACAACATCCGCGACTGGATCATTCGCAACAGCTCGGTCCCCATCGGGACCGTGCCGATCTACCAGGCGCTGGAGAAGGTCGGCGGCGTCGCCGAGGACCTGAACTGGGAAGTGTTCCGCGACACCCTGATCGAACAGGCCGAGCAGGGGGTGGACTACTTCACCATCCACGCCGGGGTGCGGCTGCCGTTCATCCCGCTGACGGCCAAGCGCGTCACCGGCATCGTGTCGCGCGGCGGCTCGATCATGGCCAAGTGGTGCCTCAGCCATCACAAGGAGAACTTCCTCTACGAGCGGTTCGACGAGATCTGCGAGATCATGCGGGCCTACGACGTGTCGTTCAGCCTCGGCGACGGCCTGCGGCCCGGCTCGACCGCCGACGCCAACGACGCCGCACAGTTCGCCGAGCTGCGCACCCTGGGCGAGCTGACCAAGGTCGCCTGGAACCATGGCGTGCAGGTGATGATCGAGGGGCCGGGCCATGTGGCCATGCACAAGATCAAGGCCAACATGGATGAGCAGCTGAAGCACTGCCACGAGGCGCCGTTCTACACCCTCGGCCCGCTCACCACCGACATCGCGCCCGGCTACGACCACATCACCAGCGCCATTGGCGCGGCCATGATCGGTTGGTACGGCACCGCCATGCTCTGCTACGTCACGCCCAAGGAGCACCTCGGCCTGCCGGACCGCAACGACGTGAAGACCGGCGTCATCACCTACAAGCTGGCCGCCCACGCCGCCGACCTCGCCAAGGGGCACCCGGGCGCGGCCATGTGGGACGACGCCATCAGCCGCGCCCGCTTCGAGTTCCGCTGGGAGGACCAGTTCAATCTCGGCCTCGATCCCGAGACGGCGCGCGCCTTCCACGATGAGACCCTGCCGAAGGAGGCGCACAAGACCGCCCACTTCTGCTCGATGTGCGGTCCCAAGTTCTGCTCGATGAAGATCAGCCAGGAGGTCCGCGACTTCGCCGCCGGCCAGGCCCCAAACGGCGAGCTCGGCGCCGTGGACGCCGATCTGGGCATGGCCGAAATGAGCGAGAAGTTCAAAGCCATGGGCGGGGAGATCGAGGTCTCGCTGACCGGCGCGCCAAGACCAGCCGAAGGACACTGAAGTATCGAAGCGGGCCGTGCGCCATTCGGTCACGGCGCAGTTCGGGAACCAATTAAATACAACTCTAGTTTGTATGGGGTCGCCCATGTCCCGTACCGCAGGAGTCGTGGATGCATAGCCGTCCGGTAGAACTTGAGGCGCAACGCCTCGACGCGTCGGAAAGCCTGACCGCCCTGGTCGGCCTCGAAGTGCTGTTCAAGGCCATGGCGGCGACGGAAACCGGCCGAAACGCCCTGCACGAGGCGATGGATCAGCGTCTCGCCGACATCGAGGCCCTGTCGCGCTGCGGCGTCGAGCCCGCCGGAACCCGTCACGTCGCGCACCTCCTGCGTGAGATGATCGAGCGCGTCGCGCCGCTCTCCCACGCTGCCTGAACCGGCGCGCGCCCAAACGCCGCCCGTGGCGGCACGTGCATTGCATTGGACGCCGGGGCGCCATTGCAGTAGCGTCACATCCCGAGACCTGCACTTGCTCAGGGAGGCAAGATGACGGAGTCCACCTTCACACGCCGCCGCGCGGCGGCTCTCGCCCTCGGGGCGCCCCTCATCCTCGGCGCATCGCCTGGCCTCTCCCAGGCCGCGCCTATCCTGTCTCAGACCTCGCCGACGCCGGAGGCCGAGGACGGCGATCCTACGACGCTCGCCGAGACGGGGGGCGACAGCCTCAGCCACATCACCGCCGAGGTGATGGTCAACGGGCAGGGGCCGTTCAACTTCCTGGTCGATACGGGGGCCAACCGGTCGGCGGTCAGCGAACGCCTGGCCGAACGCCTCGGCCTGCCCCTGGGGCCGCCGATGCGCGTGCTCACGGTCGTCGGGGCGCGCGAGCGGCCGACGGTCGAACTCGATGAACTGCGCATCGGCGACCGGGCTCAGCGCGACGTCCGCGCCCCGACGCTGCTGATCACCGGCGATCACTTCGACGGCGTACTCGGCGTCGACTGGCTGCGCGGGCGGCGGCTGACCTTCTTCTTCGACGAATCGCGCCTGGAGATCACCGGCTCCAACGCCATCATCCCCAACGACGGCCGCGAGGTTCGGCGCACGCCGGTGATCGTGCCGGCGCGGCTGAAGCAGGGGCAGCTGACGATCATCGACGCCCAGATGGGCCGCCGCCTGGTCACCACCATGATCGACACGGGCGCCCAGCTCACCCTCGGCAACGCCGTCCTGCGTCGGATGGCCGAGAACCAGCCGGGCGCGGAACGCGGCCTCAAGCCTGTCGGCATCAGCACGGTGACGGGCGAGCGGCGCTACGGCGATCTCATCTGGTTGCCGTCGCTGCGCGTCGGCGGGGTCATGTTCCATCAGGTCCCGGTGGTCTTCGCCGACCTGCCGATGTTCGCGACCTGGGGTCTCGAGGACGAGCCCGGCATCGTGCTCGGCCTCGACCTGATCAGCCAGTTCAGCGCGGTCATGCTCGATTTCGGTCGCCGCCAGGTCCGCTTCGACGTCGCCGGCTCGCAACCGCGCGGCTCGCGGCAGGCCGACCGCCGGTCGCAGGCAACGGGAGGTCGCAGGGCGCTATAGATGATCGACCGGCGCGCTATCGTCGGGTTCGGCCTCTCAACGCCCCTCTGGAGCGCGCTGCCGCTTGCGGCCTCGGCGCAGGACGCGACGCAGCCGACGGTCGACGCCGACGCCGAGGACGGGCCGAACACCGAACTCGACACCCAGGACAGCGAGTCCAGCCACATGCTGGCCCCCGTGATGGTCAATGGTAAGGGGCCGTTCCAGTTTGTCGTCGACACCGGCGCCAATCGCTCGGCGATCAGCGTCGCCCTGGCCAACCGCCTCAACCTGCCGCCCGGTCCCAATGTGCGCCTCCACACCGTGGCGGGGGTGAAGGTGCGCCCCACGGCGATCATCGACGAGCTTAAGGCCGGCGCCCGCGTGCAGCGCCGGGTGCGGGCGCCGACGCTGGCGATCAGCGGCCTGGCGGCCGACGGCATCCTCGGCGTCGACTGGCTGAAGCGCAGCCGCCTGGCCTTCGACTTCCGCGCCAAGCGGCTGGAGATCAGCAGCTCCCGGTACGAGGTCGAGGGCGTGCAGAGCTACGGCGACCGCTCGATGGTCCTGGTGCCCGCCCGCCTGCGTTCGGGCCAGATCACCATCATCGACGCCGACATGAGCGGCCGCAGGCTGTCGGCGATGATCGACAGCGGCAGCGAGCTGTCGCTCGGCAACGCGGCGCTGCGCGAGATGATCCGCCGCAACCAGCCGATGGGGAAGACCCAGCCGCTGGAGATCGTCACCATCACCGGCGAGCACCTGCTGGGCGAGTTGCTCTACGTGCCGTTCCTGCGCCTCGGCGGCCTGCAGCTCGGCAACGTGCCGGTCGTCTTCGCCAAGGTGCACGTCTTCAGCCTGTGGGACATGGAGCGCGACCCGTCGCTGATCCTCGGCATGGACCTGCTTCGCCAGTTCGACGCGGTGACCATGGACTACGGCCGCGCCCGCGTCCGTTTCGACCTGGCCTGATCCTCGCCTTGACCCCGCCGCCGCCCGCCTTCTAGGCTTCCTCCCCGGAGGGCGTGATGCGTTTCAAGGATCGATTGTCGCGTGAAATCCGCTTCCTCCGCGGGTTGCGCCGAACCCTGCGGTGGGTCGATCCCATCAAGCCGGACAGTCGGACGCTCGCCTGCGACGACCTGGAGGCCGCCGTCGACAAGTGGCGCGATCGGCCCGCGATCCTGTGCGAGGGCAAGACCCTCACCTACGGCGACTTCGACGCCCTGGCCAATCGCTACGCCCACTGGGCCAAGGCCCAGGGCCTGACCCGCGGCGAGACCGTCGCCCTCTACATGCATAACCGGGCCGAGTACGTCGCCATCTGGTACGGCCTCAGCAAGGTCGGGGTTGTGGCGGCCCTGATCAACAACCAACTGGCCGGCGCGGCCCTGATCCATTGCCTCAACATCTCCGGCGCCATGCACTGCCTGGTCGACGGCGACTGCGCCCCGGCGTTGCAGGCGGTGCGCGACAGTCTGACCAAGAACGTGCACGTGTGGACGCTGGGGGCGGTGGAGGCCGGTCAACGCGACCTGCTCAACGCCCTCAAGAGCTGCTCGTCCCTGAGGCCCGACCGCGAGGTCAGCCGCGGCGCCCTGCGCGCCCGCGACCTGGCCCTCTACATCTACACCAGCGGCACCACCGGCCTGCCCAAGGCCGCGCGCGTCACCCACATGCGGGTGCAGCTCTACATGCGCGGCTTCGCCGGCTCGACCGGGGCGGTGGAGAGCGACCGCATCTACATCACCCTGCCGCTGTATCACGCCACCGGCGGGCTCTGCGCGGTGGGGGCGGGGCTGCTGACCGGCGCCAGCCTGGTGTTGCGCCGCAAGTTCTCGGCCTCGTTGTTCTGGGACGACGTGGTCGGCGAGGGCTGCACCATGTTCGTCTACATCGGCGAGCTGGGCCGCTACCTGGTCAACCAGCCGGAGCATGAGCGGGAGCGCGAGCACAAGCTGCGCCTGGCCTTCGGCAACGGCCTGCGGCCCGACGTCTGGCAGGCCTTCGTCGATCGCTTCCGCATTCCCTTCGTGCTGGAATTCTACGGCGCGACGGAGGGTAACGTCTCGATCTTCAACTTCGACGGCAAGCTCGGCGCCTGCGGTCGCGTGCCGAAGTATCTGAAGAAGAAGTTCCCCATCCGGCTGGTGCAGTTCGACATCGAGGGCGAGCAGCCGGTCCGCAACGCCAAGGGCCGGTGCATTGAGGCCGGCCCGGGGCAGGTGGGCGAATGCATCGGCATGATCGGCCGCGAGGCGCGCACCAGCTACACCGGCTACGCCGACAAGGCCGCCAGCGAGAAGAAGGTGCTGCACGACGTCTTCGCGGCCGGCGACAGCTGGTTCGCCACCGGTGACCTGATGACCCAGGATTCCGACGGCTACCTCTATTTCGTCGACCGCATCGGCGACACCTTCCGCTGGAAGGGCGAAAACGTCTCCACCGGCGAGGTCAGCGCCTGCCTGCTGACCGCCCCTGGGGTGCTCGAGGCCAATGTCTATGGCGTGAAGGTCGGCGATCTCGACGGACGCGCCGGCATGGCCGCGATCAATGTCGGCGACGACTTCGATCTCGCGGCGCTCAACGACCACGTCACCTCCGGCCTGCCCCCCTACGCCCAGCCGATGTTCCTGCGGCTGCAGCGCGAGATCGAGAAGACCGGCACCTTCAAGCAGCGCAAGGTCGACCTGATCGCCGACGGCTTCGATCCGGCCCGCACCAAGGACCCGATCTACTTCCACAGCCCCAACAAGGGCGCCTATGTGAAGGTCACCAAGGCCGTCTACGCCAAGATCCTCGAGGGCGGCTTCAAGCTCTAGTTCAGGGCGTAGACCACGCAGGCGCTGTCGCCGCGAGAGATCAGCGGCGGCTGCAGGGTGACCTGCAGATCCAGGCTCTGGCCGCCGGCGCCGCCCGGCGCCTGGCCGATCGCGGGCGGCGCCGGGGCCGGCGCCATGGCGCGCAGGCGCTGGCCCGTCACCACCACGTCATTGACCGCTTCGGTCTCGCCGCGACGGTCGGCGCCGGCCACCAGCACATCGGTCTCGCAGGCGCGCCCGGTGGCGTCGATCAGCTTCACCGCGCCCAGGCGCGCGCCGGCGGCCTCGGCGGCCCGTCGCGCCCGCGTCGCGGCGTCCGCCACGGCGGCGTTGAACAGCTCGGTGTTGACGGCGTTGTCGGGCTCCAGGCTGAAGTAGACGCGGCCGACGCTGGTCGGCGCCGCCGAAGCCACGGTGTTGAACGCCCGCTCGATCAGGGCGACGTCGCGCACCTCGACCGAGACGTTGGCGTTGACCTGATAGCGCTCGATCTTGTCGCCGCGCTGATTGGCGACGAGGGCGCCGTCCTTGTCGCGATACTGGTCGTAGAGCGGCGTGACCGTGAAGCTGGTCTCCAGCCGGACCTTGTCGGCGCCGAAGCCGGTCAAGGTCGCCGTCAGGGCCTTGATCTTGTCGGCCGCCGCCTGGGTGGCGCGGGCGGCGGTGGGCTCGACCGCCTGGAAGCTCGCGCTGAAGCTCGCCCGGTTGGCCCGCACCTCGGTAGTGACCTTGCCCAGGGAGGCGATGATCGGCTGATCCATCCACCAGGGCGCGGCGCCGTAGCGCGGCGGGTTCATCGGCGGCGGCGAGGCGGTCTGGGCGAGGGCGGGGCCGGAAAGGCCGGCGAGGACGGCGGCGAGGACGAGGCGGCGCATGAGGTCTCCTGAGCGCTGGATTGGAACGCATCCATCAAGACCTACGCAGACGTTCGGCGATCGGGGTTTGCAGGGCGCGAAAAAAGTCGCCGGCCTTGTCGGCTGGCCGAGGCTTCTCCCCGGCGGCGCCGGCGCCTAGACTGCGGCGATCAGGAGATCGTCCATGCCGTCGTCCGCCCGCCTTTCGGTCCTCGCCGCTTTCGGCCTCGCCGCCGTCGTGACAGCCTGCGCGCCCAAGGCGCCCGAGGGGGTGGATGCCAAGGCCCTGGATGCGGAGATCGCCCGCCGGATCGGCAGCGCCTCCACCTGCGTGCTGATCGCCGACGGCGCCGGGAGCACGATCTACCGCTACGGCAGCAACACCACCTGCGGACGTGAGATGCCGGCCTGCGCCCAGCCCGGCAATGTCACCGCGGCCGATGTGCTGAAGGCCGCGATCGGCGGCGATGCCCGCAAGGTCTCCTGCAACAGCGTGGAAGACGGCTCGCGCACGGTCGCCTGGGCTTCCGGCCCGATCCCGGCCAGCGCCGGCAAGTCGCCGCGCTTCGTCTACACCGTGGCCATGGAAGGCGTCGAGGCGCTGCCGGGCCGCGAGATCGCGACCCGGCTCGAGGGCATGTGGCCGAAGGTCGGCTTCTAGCGCGCCAGCTCGTAGACGCCGCTGACGTCGATCCGCACGACCACCTCGCCGGCCGCGACGGGGGTGGAGTCGGCCTTTTCCATGCGGGCCATGGCGTAGACCGGCATCGGCGAGGGGGGAGGGGCGTAGCCTCCGCTTTCGCTGAGCGACGCCATCCGCGCGATGCGGTGGCCGGTGGCCTTGGCGTAGAGTTCGGCCTTGGCCTGCAGGGCGGCGACCGCCTTCAGACGGGCCTCGTCCTCGGCCGCCTTCGGATCGGTGACGCCGAACGAGACGCCGCCGACGTTGGTGGCGCCGGCCGTGACCGTGGCGTCCACCGTCTGGCCCAGCTTGGTCAGATCGCGCACGGTGATCGTCACCTGGTTGGCGACCTGGTAGCCGGTCAGGCGCGGCGGCAGGTTCTCCTGATAGACATACTGCGGCGAGAGGTTCAGCGACGAGGTCTGGATGTCCTTGTCGGCGATGCCGGCCTTCTTGAGGGCGGCGATCACCTGGGTCATCTGGGCGGCGTTGGCCCGCACCGCTTCGCCGGCGGTGGGCTTTTCGGCGGTGACGCCGAGGGTGATGGTCGCCATGTCGGGGCGCACGCGGGTTTCGCCCTGGGCCGACAGGTTCAGGGTCGCCGGCTTCGGCGCCTCGGCCACGGCGGCGGCCGGCGTCTGGGCCTGCGCCAGGGCCGGAACGGCGGCGCTCATCATCAGGGCGGCGGCCGCGGCGCCGATCAGGGTTTTCATCGAAAGCTCTCCATGGATGTCGCGCCAAAAAAAAGGGGGCGCGGCGCCGGTCAAACGCGACCGTCGACGGCAACCTGCCAAGTTGAACATGAACCGCCGCTTTAAGCGACGTTGCCGTCATGCTAGCCAGCAGCCCCAAGCTGCGAAGGCCCGTAGCTCAATGGTTAGAGCCGGCCGCTCATAACGGCTTGGTTGGGGGTTCGAGTCCCTCCGGGCCTACCAGCTGGTCTTGTGGCGCGTGCTTCACGTGAGGGGCGCGTCGCAAAACGCCCCACATGGCCATTTTCCTCACGACCGAACCGTCAACACGCCGGCCAAAACCGCTGCGTTGGGCGCGTTTTCAGCGGCGTTTCCGCTCGACCTCCAATCCCGCAAGGGTAGGGAGCGAAGCTTGCTCCGTCATCTAAGAGCGGCCGTAATCCCGCCAGCGGGAGCCTGAACGCTTCAGGCTCGACCCTGTCCGCTTGACCTAGGAACACCTAGGACGTCCGCAGAACGCTGCGCATCGCGAAGCTGGAATTGATCCGCGCCACGCCGGGCAGGCGCGAGAGGATTTCCTTGTGGATCCGCTCATAGGCGGCGGTGCTGGGGGCCACGGTGCGCAGGATGTAGTCGGCGTCGCCGGTCATCAGGTAGCACTCCTCGATCTCGGGATGCATCCGCACCGCCTGCTCGAAGCGGTTCAGATATTCCTCTGTCTGCTTGTCGAGGGTGATGCGCACGATGGCGACGACGCCGTCGTCCTGCGCCGTCTCGGCGATGATCGCCGCGTAGCCGCGAATGGCTCCGCTCTCCTCCAGCATCCGCACCCGCCGCAGGCAGGCGGATGGCGAAAGGCCCACCTTCGTCGCCAGCTCGTTGTTGGGCATGCGGCCGTTGAAACGCAGCAGGCCGATGATCTTGCGGTCCGTGGGGTCTAGATTCAGCATTTTGTTCTGTAGGTGTGGCGCTTCGTTCGAAGTATCGCCGATCTATCGCATGATATCCTTCAAATAGGCGACATATTAGAATGATCCGCCGTTAAACTTCGCCCACGACAGGAATCCGGCGATGACAGGCGACATCCTTGAGACGGCGGCGGGCGGGCGCCTGACGATCGACCTCGGCGCCCTGGCGGCCAACTACCGCCGCCTTTGCGCGCGGCTCGGCGCTCGATCCGTGGCCGCCGTGGTCAAGGCCGACGCCTATGGCCTCGGGGCCGACCGGGTCGCCTCGGCGCTGCAGGCCGCCGGCTGCCTGGACTTCTTCGTCGCTCACCTGGCCGAAGCGCTGGCGCTCAAGCCGCACCTGGCTCGCAACACACGGCTCTACGTGCTCAACGGCCTGCAGCCGGGCGCCGAGGCCGCCTGCGCCGAAGCTGGGGTCGTTCCGGTCGTCAACAGCCTGGAGCAGGCCTGCCTGTGGCGCGCCCTGGCCGAGCGGGTCGGCCGTCCGCTGCCCATCGCCCTGCAGATCGACAGCGGCATGTCGCGTCTGGGCCTCTCGCCGGCCGACGTCGACCACCTCGTCGCCGACCCGATCTTTTTCCAGTGGGCGCCGCTCGCCCTGCTGATGAGCCACCTGGCCTGCGCCGACGAGCCGGACAGCCCGGCCAATCCGCGACAGCTGGCCGCCTTCGAGGCCGCCGCCGCCAAGCTGCCCGCCGCTCGCCGCTCGCTCGCCAATTCCGGCGGGGTGTTCCTGCAGGCGGGCTTCCATGGCGACCTCGCCCGGCCCGGCGTCGCCCTCTACGGCGCGGCGCCCAATACCGACCGGCCGAACCCGATGGCCCCGGTCGTCGGCCTCACCGCCCGAGTGATCCAGGTGCGCGACGTCGCCGCCGGTCAGGCAGTGGGCTACGGCCTGACCTACGCCCGCGACACGCCGGGCCGCATCGCCACCGTCGCCGTGGGTTATGCCGACGGCTGGCCGCGCAGCCTCGGCAACCGTGGCGCGGCCTTCTATCGGGGCGTGCGCCTGCCGATCGCCGGCCGGGTGTCGATGGACAGCCTTGGCCTCGACGTCACCGCCCTGGCCGACCACGGTCTCGCCCTGCGGCTCGGCGACGAGGTCGAGCTGATCGGCCCGCACCAGAGCCTGGAAGACGTCGCCCAGCAGGCCGGGACGATCCCCTATGAAATCCTGACCAGCCTCGGTCGGCGTTATCACCGAACCTATCTCGATGCGGCCCAGGCCGTCGTCGAGGCCAAGCCGCTGGAGGCGGCAGCATCATGAAGATCGCCATTCTCGGCAGCGGCGTCGTCGGGACCACCACCGCCTACTACCTGGCCAAGGCCGGTCACGAGGTGACGGTGATCGACCGTCAGCCCGGCCCCGCGCTGGAGACCAGCTTCGGCAACGCCGGCGAGATATCCCCCGGCTACGCCTCGCCCTGGGCCGCGCCCGGCATTCCGCGCAAGGCCGTCCGCTGGCTGATGATGCGGCACGCGCCGCTGATCCTGAAGCCCAAGATCGACGCCGACATGCTCGGCTGGCTGTTCGCCATGCTCGGCGAGTGCACGGCCGAACGCTACGCCATCAACAAGGCGCGCATGGTCCGCCTCGCCGAGTACAGCCGCGACCAGCTGATGGCCCTGCGGCAGGCGACCAACATCCACTACGACGAGCGCATGCAGGGCACCCTGCAGCTGTTCCGCGAGCAGAAGCAGCTCGACGGCGTCGGCAAGGACATCAAGGTGCTGCAGGCCGGCGGCGTGCCGTTCGAGGTGCTCGACCGTGCCGGCTGCGTCGCCGCCGAGCCGGGCCTGGCCCACGCCCGGGACGACTTCGTCGGCGGCCTGCGCCTGCCGGGCGACGAGACCGGCGACTGCTTCAAGTTCACCAACGCCCTGGCCAGGATGGCCGAGGACCTCGGCGTCCGCTTCCGCTTCGGCGTCGACATCCACGGCCTCGACCGCTCGGGCGACCAGGTGGTCGGCGTGCGCACCTCCGAGGGGCCGATCCAGGCCGACCGCTACGTCGTGGCCCTGGGCAGTTTCTCGCCGAGGCTGGTGCGCGAGCTTGGCCTGCGCCTGCCGGTCTATCCGGTGAAGGGCTATTCGATCACCGCCCGCATCGTCGACCCCGACCGCGCCCCGGTCTCCACCTTGCTCGACGAGACCTACAAGGTGGCGATCACCCGTCTCGGCGACCGCATCCGCGTGGGCGGCATGGCCGAGATCTCGGGCTTCGACAATTCGCTGCCGCCGCGCCGCCGCGAGACCCTGGTGCGCTCGGTGGGCAGCCTGTTCCCCGGCGCGGGCGACCTTGCGGGCGCCAGCTTCTGGTCGGGTCTGCGGCCGATGACGCCGGACTCGACGCCCGTCGTCGGCCCGACCCCGCTGCGCAATCTCTACCTCAACACCGGCCACGGCACGCTGGGCTGGACCATGGCCTGCGGCTCGGCCGCGGTGCTCAGCGACATGATCGGCGGCCGCGCGCCCGAGATCGAGACCGCCGACCTCGCGATCGGCCGCTACGACCGCTAGACCGACGCCCCTTTTCAGGAGAATCCACCCATGAGCATCACCCGTCTGCACTCCGGCCCGCGCATGAGCCAGGCCGTCATCCACGGCGACACCGTCTACCTCGCCGGCCAAGTCGCCCTGCCGGGCAAGAGCGTCACCGAGCAAACCCAGGCCGTGCTGGGTCAGGTCGACGCCTTGCTGGCCGAGACCGGCAGCGACAAGTCGAAAATTCTGTCGGCCACCATCTGGCTCGCCGACATGGCCGACTTCGCCGAAATGAACGTGGTTTGGGACGCCTGGGTCGGCGGCAAGGACGCCCCCGCCCGCGCCACCGGCGAGGCCAAGCTGGCCACCCCGGACTACAAGGTCGAAGTCATCGTCGTCGCGGCCCGCTGAGGCCGCGCTAGAGTCTGCTGAATCGGCGTTGCAACTCGGCGCCGTCCGCACCGCCCCGGGCCCCCTTCGCAATCTTGTCCTTTCGCTTTGGCCTCAGCCTTCGAAGCTGGGGCGCTGTGCGCCGGGATTGCGGAGGGGGTTTCGCATGCAGGGTTCGGTGGATCGTCGCGCGTTGCTGGCCGGCCTGGGCGTCGCCGCGACGGCGACGGGCGCGGCGGCTCAGACCGCACCGAAGGGCAGGGGTGTCGCCAAGCCGGCGATCGGCGGGAATTTGCCGGATGTGGTCGTGGTCGGGGCGGGCGCCATGGGCGGCTGGACTGCTCTGGTCCTGCGTGAGCGTGGCTATAAGGTCACCCTGGTCGACGCCTACGGCCCCGGCAATCCGCACGCCTCGTCGGGCGGCGAGTCCCGCAACATCCGCTGCGCCTATGGCGACCGAGAACTCTACAGCCACTGGTCCAATCTCTCCTGGGACCTCTGGCATCAGCGCCAGGCCGAGTTCGGGCGCAAGTTGATCTATCCCAGCGGCATGCTGTGGGACGGCACGCCCGAGATCCTGGCCGCCCAGGCCCGCGTCTTCGACAAGTACAAGATCCCCTACGAGATGCTGCCGCCGGCCGAGGTCGCCAAGCGCTGGCCCGGCGTTCGCACCGACGACATTCCGATGGCCTTCTTCGATGTCCACGCCGGCGCCGTGAAGGCGCGCGAGACCTCCATCGCCGTCTGGGAGACCTTCGAGGGGAAGGGCGGGATCACCCGCATCGGCAATGTCGCCCTCGGCCAAGCCGCTGGCGGCCGGCTGAGCAACGTCACGGTCGACGGCGAAACCCTTTCGGCGGGCGAGTATGTCTTCGCCGCCGGCCCCTGGCTTCGCAAGCTGTTCCCGCAGCAGTTGGCCGAGAGAATCCGCACTCCGCGCGCCGAGTTGTTCTTCATCGGGCCCGCCCGAGGCGACAGCCGTTACCGCTACGAAAACTGCCCTTCGATCAGCGACCGCTACACCTACACCTCGGCCGACATCGGCGGCGGCTACAAGATCGCCGCGGCCACGGGCGACGTGGTCATGGACCCGGACGACGATGAACGCCTGCCCAGCCACTATCTGCTGCGCAAGATCGAGGAATACGTGAAGCTGCGCCTGCCGGGCCTGGTCGGCCGACCGGTGATCCAGGGCTACGTCTGTCAGACCGAGCACACCGCCAACGGCCACTTCATCATCGATCGCCACCCGGACTACGCCAACGCTCTTATCGCCGGCGGCGGCTCCGGCCACGCCTTCAAGATGGGGCCGCTGCTTGGCCCATATCTCGCCGACCGCCTGGCCGGCGTCGCCCAGGATTCCGTGGAGAGGGAGATGTTCGCCATCGCCACTCACACCTCGGCCTTCGCGGCTCGCGCCGATCGCCGGGCCTCCGAGAGCCTCTGAACAGACTCTCGATCACACCGCGCTGCATCGAAGCCCGGTCGAGCTTTGCTCGGTCGGGCTTTTTCATGCTGCTTTGCAGCGAAGCCGGCGTCTTGGCATCGTTGCTTTCGGGCTCCATGGCCGCCGCCTGTTGCAGCAAAACCCTTGGCAATAGCCGAAATGCCGAAGAGGTGGACTTTTCTGCTGCGATTGCGCTGGCGCCGCTTTCTTTCGCTGCGGCGCCGCAATTTCGAGCAGTCGCGGACATTGTAACGTCGGGGGCGAGTTTTTTCTTACTATTCGGAGGTTTAGGCGATCCGTCAGAGTGTGATTTCTACCCTGCCGCGACCCTGAAACGTCTCCAGCATTATCTTCTGTGCCCGCGCCGAGATTCAACTTTTGACGAATGTGCGACGGGTCGCATTTGGACAAATCTGCTTGCCGCCCGGCCTCAGCCTTTTCGGCATCGGGAAGCGTTTCCGACCGGGCCATGCGGGACCGGAGGGGCGCTTCCCTCACCGAGGGGGATATTCGGATGACGATACGTACTCGAGCATTTTGTTTCGCGGCGGCCTCCACGCTGGCTCTCGCTGCTGCCGGCGCCGCCTTCGCCCAGGAAGCCTCGGCGGTCGAAGAGATCGTGGTGACCGGCACCCGCGGCCAGCCGCGCACGGTGCAGAACTCTCCGGTTCCGATCGACGTGCTGGCCGCCGAGGAAATCCGAGCGGTCGCCGCCAACGACACCGTCGAGATCCTCAAGAACGTGGTGCCGTCTTACAACGTCAGCCGGAACGTCAACTCCAACACCGGCACCTTCATCCGCCCGGTCTCGATCCGCGGCCTGCCGGAAGACAAGACCCTGCTGCTGATGAACGGCAAGCGCCGTCACAAGACGGGCTCGGTCGCAACCTCCGGCTCGGGCGCCCACGGTTCGGACGCCGCCGTCATCCCGTCGATCGCCATCAAGTCTGTGGAAGTGCTGCGCGACGGCGCCGCCGCCCAGTACGGCTCGGACGCCATCGCCGGCGTGGTCAACTTCACCCTGAAGGACAATCGCGAAGGTCTGGAGCTCAGCGCCCAGACCGGCCAGTACTACGAAGGCGACGGCACCAGCTATCAGCTGGCCGGCAACCTCGGTCTGCCGCTGTTCGACCGCGGCTTCATCGACATCGCCGCCCAGTTCAACATGGACGGCCGCACCGACCGCTCGACCCAGTTCCGCACCAACACCTTCGCTCCGACGGCCGTGTTCGACGCCGAGGCCTACGCCGCCACGAACCCCGGCTTCGCCGCCTTCTGGGGCCTGCCCGGCGGTCAGCACATCCAACGTCAGGGCGCGCCGGACAGCTCGTCGGCCCGGGCGATCCTCAACGCCGGCTATGAGCTCGAGAACGGCACCAGCCTCTACGCCTTCGGTAACTGGTCGTCCTCGCGCGCCCAGACCGACGCCAACTTCCGCTATCCGACCGCCAACCAGCCGGTGATGGACGTGCCGGTGCGCCTGGCGGACGGCTCCATCTTCAAGTGGAACCAAGTGTTCCCCTACGGCCTGCGGCCGCAGTTCGCCGGCTATGTGCACGACAAGAGCATCGCCGGCGGCTGGAAGGGCGAGAGGACCGACGTCCTCGGCGGAGACCTCGCCTTCGACGTCTCAGGGCGCTACGGCTACAACCAGATCGTCTACAAGGTAAAGGGCACCATCAACGCCGGCGTCGGCCCGACCGGCAAGGACCAGATGGAGTTCCGCCCGCTCGACTTCCGCTCGGAAGAAAAGTCGTTCAACACCGACTTCACCTGGACCAAGGAGGTCGGCTTCCACTCGCCGCTGGCCCTGAGCTTCGGCACCGAGCTGCGCAAGGAAACCTACATCATCAAGCCGGGCGATGACGGGTCGCTCGCTGTGGGCGCCTACTCCACCGTCGATCCCTATGACTTCTGCACCGGCGGCAACTCCTTCGCTCCGGGCCAGACCCTGCGCCCGACCGCGCCGCAGAACATGGGCATCAACTGCGGCCTGTCGACCGACCCGGTCTACCGCACGCTGCCGCAGGGCCCGAACGTGTTCTCGGGTACGCCGAAGTCCGCCGCGGGCGACTTCAGTGTCGACGCCAAGTCGGTCTATGTCGAAGCCGCGACCGACATCACCGACAAGCTCTTCGTCGACCTTGCCGCCCGCTACGAGGACTTCTCGTCCTTCGGCTCGACCTCGAACTACAAGGCGGCCGCCCGCTACGAGATCGCCGACTGGCTTGGCGTTCGCGGCTCGGTCGGCACCGGCTTCCACGCTCCCAGCCCCGGTCTGCTCAACACCACCTCGGTGTCGATCAGCTCCATCGACGGGGTCGCCCTGCAGGCGGGCACCTTCCCGGCCTCGAACCCGGTGTCGGTGTTCCTCGGCGCCAAGCCGCTGGGTCCGGAAGAGTCCAAGAACCTTTCGCTGGGCTTCACCCTGCATCCGTTCAGCGGTTTCGACCTCACCGTCGACGGCTATCAGATCAAGATCACCGATCAGATCTACTCGACCAGCAACATCGCCGTGACCCCGGCCATCGCCGCGGCGATGACGGCGGCGGGCGTGCCGGGCGCTTCCAGCATCGCCCAGGTCCGTTTCTTCCAGAACGCCTTCGACTCCACGACCAAGGGCGTCGATGTGGTCGGCACTTACAAGTACAACTGGGAGAACGGTCAGCGCACCACCTTCACCGGTGCGTTCAACGTGAACACCTTCAAGATCGACGACATCAAGATCGCCGGTCTGTTCAACGCCCAGTCGGTGTTCAACTTCGAGAACAACGCCCCGCGCTGGCGTGGCATCCTGACCCTCAGCCACACCTGGAACGCTTTCCAATTCACGCTGCGGGACAACATCTTCGGCCAATCCAAGATCCAGTCGACCGTCGCGCCCTTCCCGATCCAGACCTACAAGGCCGGCGTCCAGCAGGTCGATCTGGACGTGAAGTACACCTTCTCCGACACCTACAGCGTCAGCGTCGGCGGCCGGAACATCTTCGACAAGTATCCGGACATGGACAAGCTGCAGCTGCTGACCAACGGCTCTCAGTGGCGGGACGGCCCGGTCGATATCCAGGGCGGCTTCTACTACGTCCGCCTCGACGCGAAGTTCTGATCCAAACCGATTGCCGGCGAGGGACGCTTCGGCGTCCCTCGTCTCGTTCCCAGAGGGAAGAGACGATGAACAAGCAAGATCGCGAACTCGGCATGGGCCGCAAGATCTCGCGCCGGGACTTCGTCCAGGGCGTCGCGGTGGCCACCGCGGGGGCCGGCGCGCTCGGCAAGGCGGGATCGGCCTTCGCCCAGGCCGCCTCGTCCGCAGCGCCCGGCCCGAACCCGGCCACATACCCGCCGCTCCGCCTCGGCCTACGAGGCATGCACCCGGGCGCCTTCGAAGAGGCCCACAATCTGCGCGACGGGAAGGCGTTCTCCCCGACGCCGGAATCGACCGGCGAGGTCTATGACCTGGTCGTGGTCGGCGGCGGCCTGTCGGGCCTCGCCTCGGCCGTCTGGTACCGCAAGGAAGCCGGCCCCACCGCCAAGATCCTGGTGCTCGACAATCACGACGACTTCGGCGGTCACGCCAAGCGCAACGAGTTTTGGTACAACGGCCAGCAGTACCTGGCCAACGGCGGCTCGTCCTACCTGGTCGCCCCGCCCGAGTGGCAGGTCGAGGCCAAGACCTTCCTCGACGATCTCGCCGTCGACTGGCGCAACCCGCGCTACGCTCGCACCGGCCGCCTGCAGACCAACCTGAAACTCGGCGCGGCGACCTATTTCAACAAGAAGCACTACGGCAGGGATTCGACCGTTCTCGGTTCCTACGAGGACCCGACGACCGACTTCCTCAAGAAGACACCGCTGAACGCCCAGATGCAGGGCGAGGTGCTGCGCCTCTTCACCGGCAAGGTCGACTACATGGCCGGCCTGTCGAAGGACGAGAAGATCGCCAAGCTGCGGTCGATGACCTATCGCGACTATCTGCTCAACGTCGCCAAGTTTTCGCCGGAGATCATCGGCTACTCGGGCGGCGCCTGGTGTCTCGGCGCCGACATGTGCACCGCCTGGTTCGCCTTCTTCCGCTACAGCCCCGGCTTCGACGGCCTCGGCCTCGAGCGCCCGCACATGTCGCCGGAAGGGCCCGAGCACCGCGCCACCGACTATAACTGGGTGTGCGGCAACTCCGACCTCGCCCGGCTGATGGTCCGCTCGCTGATCCCGGACGCCCTGGCCGCCGGTCCGTGGCTGGCGGTGGAGGGCCAGCGCGTCGACTATTCGACCCTCGACCGACCGTCGAACGCCACCCGCATCCGCGTCAGCAGCATCGTGGTCGCGGCCAAACACATCGGCGCTCCGGGCCCGCAGTTCGAGCCGGAAGGCCGCGAGGTGCTGGTCAGCTACATGAATGGCGGCAAGCTGGTCAGCGTGGTGGGCAAGCACGTGATCATGGCGGGGATGAACAACGTCATCCCCTACCTCTGCCCCGACATGCCCGAGCCGCAGAAGGCCGCCCTGCACTCGGCCGTGCGCGCGGTGAACCAGCAGACCAACGTGCTGTTCCGCAACTGGGAGTCCTTCGCCAAGCTCGGCGCCAGCCGCATCGGCGCGCCGCACAACTTCTTCGGCACGATGAGCATGGGCGGCGGCACGCTGGTCGGCGACCAGGCCCCGATCAAGGATCCTTCGCAGCCGATCGTCGTCGGCTTCGGCACAGGCGGAAACTCGGGGGTGCTGTCGAACATCACCATGGCCACCGAGCTGTGCGACGGGGCCGTGCCGGACAGCGGCTCGATCGACGACCACTTCCGCATGGTCCGCATGGGCATGCTCAGCAAGGACTTCGCCTTCTGGGAGCGGCAGATCCGCCAGATGGCCGCCAGCGCTCTCTCAGGGACCAACTTCGATCCGGCGCGCGACATCGTCGGCATCACGGTCAACCGCTGGCCGCACGGCTTCGCTACCGGCCGCAGCACTTTGGAGGACGATCCCAACCAGATCTCGCCGACCGTCATCGCCAAGCAGAAGTTCGGCAACATCGCCATCGCCAACTCCGACGCGGCCGGCACCAGCCTGGCCCAGTCGGCGATCTACGAGGCCTATCGCGCCGTGCAGGACCTCAAGCCCCGCTCCTTCGGCTTCTACGAATACATTTAGCGATCCTCCCCGACCGCTAGCGCGGGCGTGTTCCTCCCCAAGGACGCCCACGCCACTTAGGCCCCCGGAGACCTCGAAGCTCCGGGGGCTTTTTTGTGTTTGGGGCAACAAAAAAGGCGGGGCATGAGCCCCGCCTTTGGCAGCTTGGCGGACAGGGCGTGCTACCAGTCCATCGCCTCCCATTTGCGGTAGACGATCTTATTGTTGGGATAGGTGTAGGTCAGCGTCTTGAGGTCGTCCGACAGCGTGTAGTGGTAGCGGTCGGTCTGCTTGCCGAAGCGGACGATCTGCACGTCGAGGTTCTTGTCGTCGACCTTCTTCAGCTGCACCACGTTGTAGGGCGTCGAGCCGGCGGCCGAATGATACTCCAGGCTGTCGCTGCCGTCGGGCTGCGCGGCCCAATGGCCGGTCGAGTAATTGCCGTTGGCGCCCACCGTCATGAAGGTCACCAGGATCTTGCCGTCGGCGGTGTAGGCGAAGCTGCGCAGGGCCGACTTCGGCTTGGCGCCGCTGTAGGTCGACAGCGCCATGTCCGCCTTCCACAGGCCGATCAGGCCGGGCGGGGCCTGCTCGCGGGCATCGCGATGCTGGGCCGAAGCGGCGGGCGCCGCGGGGGCCTGAGCCTGGGCGGCGAGGCCCAGCGCCAGGGCGGCCGTCAGGGTGGTTCCGAATAGGGTTCGCATGCGACTGCCTCCGTCCGCGGGGTGATGTCTGCGGGCGCCGAAGGCCTTGTCCGGGAAGGATAATCCCTGCCGCCCCGGCGCCAGAGTGCGGCCGGAGCGGCAGTATCTTTTACCGTCTTTGCGGCTCGGGCCGCGCAGCGCGGCTTTAGATGTCCGCGATCTCAGCCGATCAGGCTGGCGACAGCCTTGCCGCAGTTCTCGGTGTTGGCCGAACCGCCGAGGTCGCGGGTGCGCGAGGCGGCCGAGCCGAGGCTCTCCTCGACGGCCCTCAGGATGCCGGCGGCGGCGTCCGCCTCGCCCAGGTGGTCGAGCATCATAGAGGCCGACCAGATCTGGCCGATGGGATTGGCGACGCCCTGGAAGGCGATGTCGGGCGCCGAGCCGTGGACCGGCTCGAACACCGAGGGCTGCGAACGGTCCGGGTTGATGTTGCCGCTGGGCGCGATGCCGATAGTGCCGGTGCAGGCCGGGCCGAGGTCCGACAGGATGTCGCCGAACAGGTTGGAGCCCACCACCACATCGAAGCGGTCGGGGTTCATCACGAACTGCGCGGTCAGGATGTCGATGTGGTACTTGTCGGCCCGCACCTCGGGGTACTTCTTGGCCATCTCGTCCACGCGCGTGTCCCACCACGGCATGGTGATGGCGATGCCGTTCGACTTGGTGGCCGAGGTCAGGTGCTTCTTCGGCCGGCTCTGGGCCAGGTCGAAGGCGTATCGCAGCAGCCGGTCGGTGCCGGTGCGGGTCATCACCGTCTCCTGCAGCACCACCTCGCGGTCGGTGCCCTGGAAGGCGACGCCGCCGACCGCCGAGTACTCGCCCTCGGTGTTCTCGCGCACCACCCAGAAGTCGATGTCGCCCGGCTTGCGGCCGGCCAGCGGGCAGGGGACGCCCGGCATCAGCCGCACGGGGCGCAGGTTCACGTAAAGATCGTACTCGCGCCGGAACTGGATCAGCGAGCCCCACAGCGAAACGTGGTCCGGCACGGTGTTCGGCCAGCCGACGGCGCCGAAGAAGATGGCGTCGACGTCGCCGATCCGCGCCTTCCAGTCCTGCGGCATCATCTCGCCGTACTTGGCGTACCAGTCGCAGCTGGCGAAGTCGTGCCACTGCAGCTCGATGTCGAAGCCGTAGGCCTTGCCCGCCGCCTCCAGCGCGCGCACGCCCTCGGGCATCACTTCCTTGCCGATGCCGTCGCCGGGGATGACGGCGATCCTGTATTTGCGCTTCTCGCTCACGGCGGACTCCTACTGCGGGTCGAGCTTCAGGCCGCCCCAGTGGAAGGCCTTGGTTTCCAGGTATTCTTCGATGCCTTCGCGGCCGCCCTCGCGGCCAAGGCCGGAGAACTTCACCCCGCCGAACGGCGCCATCTCCATGGCGATCGAGCCGGTGTTGAGGCCGACCATGCCGAACTCCAACGCCTCGCCCACCCGCCACGCGCGGTGCAGGTTCTCAGTATAGAAGTACGACGCTAGGCCGAAGGGCGTGTCGTTGGCGAGGCGGATCGCCTCGGCTTCGGTCTCGAATTTGAAGATCGGCGCCAGGGGGCCGAACGTCTCCTCATAAGCCAGCCGCATCTCGGCCGTGGCGCCGGTCAACACCGTGGGGGTCGAGAAGCGCGTGACGTCGCCGTCGCTCTGCGCCACGGCCGCGACCTGGGCGCCCTTGGCCAAGGCATCCTCCAGATGCTCGGCCACCTTGGCGGTGGCCGCGGCGTTGATCAGGGGGCCGATGGTCACGCCCGGCTCGCGACCGTCGCCGACCTTCAGCGCCCGCACGGCGGCGCTCAGTGTCGCGACGAAGGCGTCATGGACGCCGGACTGCACATAGATGCGGTTGGCGCAGACGCAGGTCTGGCCGGCGTTGCGGAATTTCGAGGCCATCACCCCGGCCACCGCCACCTCGACGTCGGCGTCGTCGAAGACGATGAAGGGCGCATTGCCGCCGAGTTCCAGCGACAGCCGCTTCAAGGTGCCCGCGCACTGCTCCATCAGCAGCGCGCCGACGCGGGTCGAGCCGGTGAACGACAGCTTGCGCACCGTCGGGCTGGCCGTCAGCTCAGCGCTGATGCCCTGCGGCGCGCCCGTGACCACATTGATCACCCCGGCCGGCATCCCGGCCCGCAGCGCCAGTTCGGCCAGGGCCAGAGCGGTGAACGGGGTCAGTTCCGAGGGCTTCACCACCATGCTGCAGCCGGCCGCGAAGGCCGGCGCGCACTTGCGGGTGATCATGGCGGCGGGAAAGTTCCAAGGCGTGATGGCGGCCGAGACGCCCACCGGCTGCTTCAGCACCGTCACCCGACGGTCCGCGGCCGGGGCCGGCACGTCGTAGCCGCCTATGCGGCGGCCTTCCTCGGCGAACCACTTCACGAAGGTGGCGGCGTAGGCGATCTCGCCGGCCGCCTCGGCCAGGGGCTTGCCCTGTTCGGCGGTCATGATCTTCGCCAGGTCGTCGGTGTTGGCGACGATCAGGTCGTGCCAGCGCTCCAACACCTTGGCGCGTTCGCCGGCGGTCTTGGTCTTCCAGCTTTTGAAGGCGGTCTCGGCGGCGGCGATCGCGCGCGCCGTCTCGGCCTGGCCAAGCGCCGGGATCGTCCCCACCGTCTCGCCCGTCGTCGGCGAAACGACCGTGAGGGTCTCGCCGCCATCGGCGGCGATCCAGGTGTCGCCCACCAGGGCGCGTTCAATGAACAGGCTCGGATCGGCCAGCGTGGGGCGGCCGGTCGACGCGGCGTCGGGGGGCGGGGGCAGGGGGCGATTCATCGGGGCGCTCCTTTCACGGCGGCGCGTCGTCTGGGCGCCGGCCGGTGTGATCGCAGCCTAGAGCGGTCACGAAACAGCCGCGTCAGTCGGCCAGGGCGGTGGGCGGCAGAAGCTGCCGTTTTGCGACCGCCGCCCAGGGTGCGGCGCCGTCCAGGCTGGAAGCGCCGGCGGGGGCCTCCGCGCCTCAAACCTCTGAATACGCGTGACTCCGCGCGCGTGAGATGGCGAAACGCGCGGCGGCAGGATGTGCCGCGACGAGGTCGAAATTGCTCCGCCAGCCGCTTAGAACCGGCGAATTTCGCGATGAACCTCCGCCCTCGGCGTGGTCCGATGTCGGTCGGGCGTCATGGTCGATGCCCGGCGCGCGGGCGCTGACATGGGGCGATCGATGATCAACTGGATGCGGCGCAAGCCGATGGACCTTGAGAGCGTCGCGCCGGAGCACCGGCTCAAGCGCACCCTCAGCTGGTGGCACCTGATCGCCCTCGGCGTCGGCGCCATCATCGGCACCGGCATCTACACCCTGATCGGCGTCGGCGCCGGCATGGCCGGCCCTGCGGTCATCCTCTCCTTCGCGGTCGCGGGCGTCGTCTGCGCCTGCACGGCGCTGGCCTACGCCGAGGTCGCCACTCTCATCCCAGCCTCGGGCAGCTCCTACACCTACAGCTATGTCGCGCTCGGCGAGGTCATCGCCTGGGTGGTCGGCTGGAGCCTGATCCTCGAATACTCCCTGGTGGTCAGCGCCGTGGCCGTCGGCTGGTCGGGCTACGCGGTCAGCTTTCTGAACGCGGTGGGCATCCATGTGCCGGCCGCCCTGGCGGCGGGGCCGCACGCGGGCGGCCTCCTCAACGTGCCCGCGGTCGTGATCACGGGCCTCGTCACCCTACTGATGGTGGCCGGCGCGCGTGAGAGCGCCACCTTCAACGCCGTCTTGGTTGTCATCAAGATCGTCGCCTTGATCATCTTCGCCGCCGTCGCCCTGCCGCATTTCAACCCGGCCAACTTCCACCCCTTCGCGCCGTTCGGCTTCGCGGCTCACAAGGTCGGCGACGTTCAGCAGGGGGTGATGGCCGCAGCCGCCATCATTTTCTTCGCCTTCTACGGCTTCGACGCCATCTCCACCGCCGCCGAGGAAGCCAAGAATCCAGGGCGCGACCTGCCGATCGGCATCATCGGCTCGATGGTGGCCTGCACCGCCATCTATGTGGTGGTCGCCGCCGCCGCCGTCGGCGCCATGCCCTTCCAGGAGTTCGCCAGGAGCTCCGAGCCCCTGGCGATGATCGTCCGCCAACTCGCCGGCGATCAGCTGGCGGCGATGATCGCCGCCGCCGCCGTCATCGCCCTGCCGACCGTGCTGCTGGGCTTCCTCTACGGCCAGACCCGCATCTTCTTCGTCATGGCCCGCGACGGCTTCCTGCCGATGAGCCTCGCCAAGGTGAACCCGAAGACCGGCACGCCCGCCCGCATCACCATCATCACCGGCGTGCTGGTCGGCGCCCTGGCCGGCTTCGTGCCGCTCGACGAGATCGCCGCCCTGGCCAACGCCGGCACCCTGCTGGCCTTCGTCGCCGTCGGCGTCTGCCTCTTGGTGCTGCGCAAGACCGCCGCCGATCAACCGCGCATCTATCGCACGCCGCTGGCCTGGATCGTGGCGCCGCTAGGCATCCTTGGCTGCCTCTACCTGTTCTTCAGCCTATCGGAGAAGACCCGCGTCTTCTTCTTCGTCTGGAACGCCGTCGGGCTCGTCTGGTACGTCGCCCAATCCCTGATCAAGGCCCGCGCGGCCAAGGCCTGAGACAATCCGTATGAGCAGCGTGCGTATCGCCGAAGACACAACGGCCGGCGACCTTTCGGCCTTCCTCGTCACCTGGACCCTGGCGCTCGACGCCGGCCCTCTCGACACGGCGGCCATCGCCGCGACCCTGGCCGAGACCCAAGCCGCCGCGCAAGGCGAGGGGAGCCTGGCCGACACCGCCGTCGAGGCCTACAAGACGGCCCTGACCCGTCTTGGCCGCAATCCGAACCGCTACCGCATCTCGTCCGACGCCCTGCTGCGCCGCACCCGCAAGGACGGCGTGCCGACCATCCTGCCGCTGGTCGACCTCAACAACGCCCTCTCCATCCGCTCCGGCCTGCCGATCGGCTGCTACGACGTCGCCAAGGTCGACGGCGAGATCGTTCACCGCCAGGGCCGCGAGGGCGAGGTGATGGCCACGCTCGGCAAGGGCGACATGGACGTCTTCAAGCTGCCCCTCCTGGCCGACGCCGCCGGTCCCTTCGGCTCGACGGTCAGCGACAGTGTCCGCTGCTCGATCACCGAGGCGACCACCACCCCCCTGTTCGTCCTGTACGGGTACGGGGATGTCGACGAGGCGGCGCTGCTAGCCATGGTCGCGGAGGTTTGCGCCCGCGTCGGCGGCCGGTTCGGCGAGGCTCCGCGTCTGATCCGCGCCTAGGTCGGTTTTTCGTCCCGCCCTCTTGGGGGCTCAGTCGCCCCGGGTCAGCCTCTTCACCGAGGCATAGCCCTTCGAGATCGGACTCTTGATGACGATGTAGGAGAAGTATTTCGAGATGCCGATGTTCTTCTCGAGGATCTTCTCGATCACTTCCTGATAATCGCCGACGTTGCGGACGACGAACTTGACCATGTAGTCGAAGCCGCCGCTCACGAGGTGGCACTCGACCACCTCCTCGAAATCCAGGATGCCGCGTTCGAACTTGGTGAAGTCCGCCAGCTTGTGGTCCGAGAGGGTGATGGAAGTGAAGACGATCTGCACCGAGCCCAGCTTCGCCAAGCTGATGTTGGCCCCGTAACCGGTGATGTAACCGCTATCCTCCAGGCGCTTCACCCTGGCGAGGCAGGGGCTGGCTGAGAGCCCCACCTTGTCGGCCAGTTGAGCGTTGGTCATCCGGCCGCTCTTCTGCAGCTCGGCCAGGATGTTGATATCGATACGGTCCAGCTTCGGGGCTTTGAACATCGGTCTCGCGTAAGGCCTCTAGTCGCCTACGGCGCGCAACGCTTCCTGGTGAGCCTGCGCAAGCTCGGCCATCGAGGTGAAGCGGAAATCGTAGGTGGGCATGTCGCCCGGGTTCATGGTGGCGCCGAAACCGTCCTGCTCGTGGCGCCGGTAGATCCAGCAATTCGCGATGCCGTAGCGGTTCGCCGGTGCATGATCATGGAACATGCTTTCGGCAGTGTGGAGCAGATCCGACTTCTGCAAGCCCAGATCGCCGACATGGGCCAGCATATAGTCAAAATTGGCGTCGGCCGGCTTGTAAGCGCCGATATCTTCAGCCGAATAGATCGCGTCGAATTCAACGCCCAGTTTCTCGTTGCTGAACGAGAAGGTGCGGTTGTCGACGTTCGACAGAATGATCAGCTTGTAGAATTTCTTGAGATACTGCAGCGCGCCGGGACTGTCCGGGAACGCCGGCCAGTCGCGCACCGACAGGCCGTAGGCCTCGCATTCGTCTACCGTGTAGGATACGCCCCACTGCTCGGCGAGGCGCTTGTACACGATCGGCAGAATTTCCGAGTATTTCTTGCCTGGGGTCTGCTTCTGCTGCTCGGACTCGTGGCGGGCGTGCGCCTCCAGAATCTCGTCGCGGCTCAGGTCGCGCTTCACCTTAGAGGTCAGGCCCTTGAGCCCAGCGATCATACCTGACTCCCAGTCGATCAGGGTGCCGTAGCAGTCGAAAGTCAGCGCCTTGTAATCAGTCAAGCGCATCGCGGATCTCCTTGGTGTTCAGCGCGCCGTCCAGAGTGGTCTTGAAGCGCTCGATGATCATGTCGATTTCGTCGTCGGTGCAGTTCAGCGGCGGCGCGAAGCCTACCACGCCGTCGTTGAAGGCGCGGAAGATCAGGCCGTTGTCGTAGCCGATCTTCGATAGCAACGTCGGAAGGCCGAGCGAGGGATCGGGCTTGGTCTTGTTCGCCTTGCTGGTCACCAGCTCGACGCCGGCCAGGAGGCCGCGCGAGCGCACGTCGCCGACCAGCGGATGATCGATCACCTCGCGCAGGCGGCGCTCGAAGCGCTCGCCCACCCGGGCGCCGTTGGCGACCACGCCCTCCTCAGTGTAGAGGCGCAGCACCTCCAGGCCAACGGCGGCGCTCACCGGGTGGCCCGAGTAGGTCAGGCCGTGGCCGATGGCGCTCCCCGCCGGGGCTCCGTCGCGCATCTCGCGGTAGATTCTTTCGGACAGCAGGACCGCACCCATCGGCGAGTAGCCGGAGGTCAGTCCCTTGGCCAGCGTCATGATGTCGGGGGCCACATCCTCATGCTCGCAGCCGAACATCGTGCCGGTGCGGCCGAAGCCGGTGATCACTTCGTCGGCGACGAACAGGATGTCCATCTTGCGACAGGCTTCACGCATGGCGGTCAGCCAGCCCTTCGGCGGCACGATGACGCCGGCCGAGCCCTGGATCGGCTCGGCGAAAAAGGCGGCGACCTGCTCCGGCCCGCCGATCTCGGCCACCTTGTCGTGCAGGGCCTTGACCGAGAACGCGATCAGGGCGGCGTCGTCGGCGCCGGCCGGGTGGCGATACGGATAGGCGGCAGGGATTTTGTGCTGGAAGGGCAGGGGCACGTCGAAGTTCTGATGGAAGCCCGACAGGCCGGTAACGCCCGCGCCGGTCGTGCTGGATCCGTGATAGCCTTTATCCAATGAAATGATGTGCTTCTTGCCCGGCTGGCCGGTCACGTTGGCGTGGTAGCGAATGAAGCGCAGGGCGGTGTCGACCGCGTCGGAGCCGCCCAGGGTGAAGAACACATGGTTCAGATCGCCCGGCGCCAGTTCGGCCAGCTTGGCCGCCAGACGGATCGTCGGCTCGGCGCCGAAGTGGAAATAGCCGGTGGCGTAGGGCAGACGCGACATCTGCTCGGCGGCGACCTCGACAATGCTCTGTCGACCGTAACCGACGTTGACGCACCAGAGGCCTGAGAAGGCGTCGAGAAGGGTGCGCCCTTCCATGTCCGTCACATAGACCCCATCCGCCGATTGCAGGACGGTGACCCCGCGGCGCTCGTGATCGGTCCAATTGACCACCGAGTGGATCAAGTGGTCGCGGTCGAGCTCGAGCAGTGAATTGGTGAGCATCCGGTTCCCCTACTAAGTCAGCGCAGATTATCCCGTCGTGCTGCGCATCGACTTCGGATCGCCGGGGCGAGGGGTGGCTAAAACGTCGAATTGAAGTCCGGCCGCAGCATTTTCTGCCGCGGAGAACGCCGCGGTCTCGAGGCCGGCGAAATCGGCCCGGCGTCTAGGCGCGATCCCCGACCAGAAATGAGGTCTCTTCGAAGCGTCGCGCGCGCCGGCGCGTTGTTCGGCTGGGCTGCGCGATGAGTGTCAACCTGAGCCCCGACGCCTGGGGAGGCGCGACGTGAATAACCGTCAGCTTGGTAGCGGGACGATAGCGTCCGACTGAGCTCACTACCACTCTCGAGTCCCCGGATGTCGATGGCGTCCGGGGATTTCCAGAAATGGCAACAGAAACAGATATAACGGCCTTCATGTCCGAAGGCGTCCGGCCACAACGGCATCGAGTTCGCCGACCCACCCAAGAACCGCGATGGCCCAACCGCTCTGACGGCAAGCAGACGACGCTCCATCTCGGCGCATAGCCGTCGGCTGGGGAGACTTGCCGGCCGAGCCTGAATGCTCGCCCTTCAAACGATGCCGGCGCCCAGGCCGACAGCTTTGCGTTCCTGGGCCTTGCGGTCGCGCCAGCCGCTGTCGCGATAGACGGCCAGCACGTCGTATGCGCCGCCGGCGTCGACGCGGGCCTGGGCGACCAGGGGCGAGACATCGGTCTTGTAGGCGCGGCGCAGGGCCTGGAAGGCCATCATGGTGTCGTTGCGCTCCTGCGCCTCGGCCAGGGCGGCGCGGTCGACCAACAAGGCCTTGGCGTAGGCGCTGACGATGGCTTCCGCCGACGACAGCATGCTCTCGATCGGGTCGGTCACGTTGTGTGACTGGTCGATCATATAGGCCGGGTCGAACTCGCCCTTTGAGTTCAACTCGGCCTCGATCAGCTCGTTGAACACCAGGAACAGCTGGTGGGGATTGATCGAGCCGCTGTCGAGATCGTCGTCGCCGTACTTGGAGTCGTTGAAGTGGAAGCCGCCGAGCTTCCCGAACCGGTTCAGTCGGGCGACGATCTGCTCGATGTTGACGTTCGGCGCGTGGTGGCCGAGGTCGACCAGGCAGCGCGCCTTCGGACCCAGCTCCTGGGCGGCCAGGATCGACGAGCCCCAGTCCTGGATCACCGTCGAATAGAACGCCGGCTCGTACATCTTGTGCTCGAGCAGCATGCGCCAGCCGTCGGGCAGGGCGGCGTAGATCTGCGAGGCGCTGTCGAGGTAGCGGTCGAACGAGGCGGTCAGGTCCTGCTGGCCGGGGAAGTTGGTTCCGTCGCCGAGCCAGACGGTGAGGTCGCGCGAGCCCAGCTTCCGGCCGATCTCGACGCACTCGATGTTATGTTCCACCGCCTGGGCGCGGGCCTTCGGATCGGTGGAGGACAGCGAGCCGGTGGCGTAGCTCACCGGCTGGCCGGGCTGGTCCTGGAAGGTGTTGGAGTTCACCGCGTCGAAGCCGAGGCCGAGGCTCGCGGCCTCCTCGCGCAGGGCGGCGTAGTCGTCGACGAAGTCCCAGGGGAAGTGCGGCGAGACGCGGGGCGTCACGCGGCTCAATTGCTGGACGACCGCGCAGTCGGCCAGCTTCTCATGGATGTTGGTCGGCTCGCCGGCCAGGGGGAACTTGGCGAACCGCGTGCCGCCGCGGCCCGCGCCCCAGGTCGGCAGCGCCACCGAGAAGGCGGCGACCTTGGCCTTGATCGCGCCGATGTCGATCCCGCGACGCTCCAGCTGGCGACCGAGGCTGCCGTAGTCGTCGCCGAGGGCGGCGGCGTTGGCTGCATTATGCTCGGCGATCTGTTCGGCGGAGAGGGGCGGGGCGCTCATCGTTTCCTCGTGATCTTGTTCTTGGCCCACCCTCGTCCTTCGACAGGCTCAGGATGAGGGCTCTTTTAGCTCGGCTTATCAGTCGAAATCCTCATCCTGAGCTTGTCGAAGGACGAGGATTTCGCCGCTGAACTATCGCGTGAAGGCCTGGGCGTTGCCCGCGTCGACATTGATCATATTGCCGGTCGACTTGGCCGAGGCGTCCGAAGCCAGGAAGTAGGTCGCTTCCGCCACATCCTCCGGCAGCACGTCGCGCTTCAGCATCGAGCGCTTGCGATAATGCTCCTCCAGCTCCGCGCCCGGGTCGATGCCGTGGGCGCCGGCGCGTTCCTGACGCCAGTCGCCGTCCCAGATGCGCGAGCCGCGGATCACCGCGTCGGGGTTCACCGAATTCACCCGGATGCCATGGGGCGCCCCTTCCAGGGCCAGGCAGCGGGCGAGGTGCAGCGAGGCCGCCTTGGCCGAGGCGTAGGCCGACGCGTTGGTCGCGGCCGCGAGGCCGTTCTTCGAGCCGATGAAGATGATTGAGCCGCCGCCCTGCGCCTTCATCAGCGGGAAGGCCGCACGCGAGGTCAGGAAGTAGCCTTCCGCCAGGACGTCGTAGTTCTTGCGCCAGAGGGCGACGGTGGTCTCCTCCAGCGGCGCCGAGGAGGCGATGCCGGCGTTGGCCACCAGGATATCGAGGCCGCCGAACTCCACGGCCGCCGTGTCGAAGGCGGCCTGCACCTGGGCCTCGTCGGTCACGTCGCAGACCGCCGAGCGGACCACGTCCTTGCCGAACGTCTTGGCCATGGCGGCCTGGGCTTCCGCCAGGGCGTCGGCGGCGCGGTCGACCAGCACCACGCAGGCGCCTTCGCTCAGCAGGCGGCGGGCCGTCGCGGCCCCGATGCCGCCAGCCCCGCCGGTGACCAGGGCCACCTTGCCGACCATCGGCTTCGGCTTGGGCATGCGCTGCAGCTTGGCCTCTTCCAGCGCCCAGTACTCGATGTTGAAGGCTTCCTGCTCGTCGAGGCCCTGATAGCCGCCGATCACCTCGGCGCCCCGCATGACGTTGACGGCGTTGCCGTAGAACTCACCGGCCAGGCGGGCGGTCACCTTGTCGGCGGCGAAGGTGATGCGGCCGACGCCGGGAACGAGCACCACGATCGGGTTGGAATCGCGCATCTTCGGATCGGCCGGACCGGCGCAGCGGCCGTAATAGGCGGCGTAGCCCTCGCGGTACTGCGCCAGGGCCTCGCTCAGGTAAGAGGTGTCGTCCAGCCTCGCCGGGTCGAGCGTCAGCGGCGCGATCTTGGTGCGCAGGAAGTGGTCGGGGCAGGAGGTGCCGATGGCCGCCAGACGGGCGAAGTCGCCCGAGCCCACGAACTCCAGGCTCTCGGCGTCGTCGGAGAAGTGGCCGACCTTGCTGCGCTCGCCGATCATCAGGCCGCGCAGCTTCGGCATCAGGCGGGCGGCGGCCGCGCGGCGCTCGGCCGCGGCCAGGGGGGCGACGACCTGGCCGCCGAAGGCCGGCTTTCCGGTCAGCCGCTTGTTCAGATAGGCGGCCGCATCGGCGATCAGGGCGATGGTGTTGTCGTAGCAGGCCTTCGAAGTCTCAGCCCAGCAGATGATCCCGTGGCCGGCCAGCATGACGCCGCGCAGGCCCGGATTGGCCTTCACATATTCACGGATCTCGACGCCGAGCTCGAAACCCGGGCGGCGCCAGGGCAGCCAGCCGATGGCGCCGTTCCAGATCTCCTTCGTCGCCTGCTCGCCGCCGATGGCCGCCGCCAGGGCGATGATGGCGTCGGGGTGCACGTGATCGACGTGGGCGAAGGGCAGAAGGCCGTGCAGCGGCGTGTCGATGGAGGCGGCGCGCGGGTTCAGGTTGAAGGTGCAGTGCGGCAGGTAGCCGACCATCTCGTCTTCGAATTCGACGCCGCGATAGAGCCGCTCGGTGGCGCGGAACTTGTCGAGATAGAGCGTCGAGAAGCCGTCGAGCTTCATCGAGCCGATGTCCCCGCCCGAACCTTTCACCCACAGGACTTCGACAGCCTCGCCGGTCAGCGGGTCGGTCTCGGTCAGCTTGGCGGAGGTGTTGCCGCCGCCGAAGTTGGTGACGGTGAGGTCCGAGCCCAGCAGATTGGAGCGGTAGAGCAGCAGTTGCTCCGGAGTCAGGGTGGCGGCGACCGTGTCATCCCAGCGGCTCCGCGGGACCGCGAAGAGGAGGGCTTCGGGTTGGCCCGTCACCGCCGAAAGGTCGTCCGCCATGGTCGTCTAAGCTCCCTGAGAGAGGCTTTCCTTACCGAACGGTCTGGTCTCATTCAATCAAAACCGATAGGTATCGATCAAAATGGGGAGGTCCCTGGGTGAGCGAACGATTGGTGGCCGTGCTGGATGTCGGCAAGACTCTCGCCAAGCTCAGCCTCTGGACGTCGCGGGGCGAGCCCGTCGCGCGGGCCTCGCGGCCGAATCTCCGCGTCGAGGCCGAGGGCTATCGGGCGCTCGACGTCGAGGGCGTCGACGCCTGGATCGCCGAGACCCTGACCGACTTCGCGGCGCACGGCGACATCAGCGCAATCGTGCCGGTCGGCCATGGCGCCGCCGCCGCCATCGTCAAGGATGGCGCGCTGGCCTGCCCGCCGATGGACTATGAGTCCGCCATCCCCGCCGATGTGCGCGCCGATTACGACGCCCGACGCGACGCCTTCGCCGCCACCGGCTCGCCGGCCCTGCCAGACGGCCTGAACCTCGGCGCCCAGCTCTTCCACCTGCAGCGCCTGCGCCCCGACGCCTTCACCGGCGACGCCCAGATCCTGCCTTGGGCGCAGTATTGGGCCTGGCGCCTCAGCGGCGTCGCCCGCAGCGAGGTGACCAGCCTGGGGTGCCACACCGATCTCTGGCGACCCGCGGAAGGCCGCCCCTCGCGTCTCGCCGAAGCTCTCGGCTGGGCCGACCGTTTCGCGCCCCTGGCGGCGGCGGGCGACGTCATCGGCGTCATCACCCCCGACTGGGCCGCACGCACGGGCCTGCCGGCCGATGTGCGAATCTATTGCGGTCTGCACGACTCCAACGCCGCCCTGCTGGCGGCGCGCGGCTTTCCGCAGATCGCCGACGGCGACGCCACCGTGCTGTCGACCGGCACCTGGTTCGTCGCCATGCGGCGGTCGGACGGCGTCGACGCCCCGCCGGTGCTGACCGAGGCCCGCGATTGCCTGGTCAATGTCGACGCCTTCGGCGCGGCGACGCCGTCGGCGCGATTCATGGGCGGCCGCGAAATCGAGATCCTCAGCGCCGTCGATCCGCAGCGCATCGACATCAAGCCCGACCAGCCGAAACTCGTCGCCGCCTTGCCGCAGGTGCTGGCCGGCGGCGCGCGCGTGCTGCCGACCTTCGCCCCCGGCTTCGGGCCGTTCCCGCACGGGGAAGGGCGATGGGTGAACCGGCCGGACGACCCCTACGCCCGCCGCGCCGCCGTCTGCCTCTATGTCGCCCTGGTCGCCGACGCCGCCCTCGATCTGATCGGCGCCCGGCGCGTGCTCCTCGTGGAGGGGCGATTCGCCGAGGCGGAGGTCATTGTCCGCGCCCTGGCGTCGCTGCGGCCGGAGATGGCGGTCTATGTCTCCAACGCCCACACCGACGTGTCCTATGGCGCGCTGCGCCTGATCGATCCGACGCTCAAGCCGCCGGGCGATCTCGTCCGCGTCGCGCCGCTGGGTGAGGACATCGCCGCCTACGCCGCCCTTTGGGCCCGCGAGGCGCGGAGCGCGGAGCTGGCCGCGTGAAGGCCGCCTCCGCCATCGACTACCGCGAGCTCGCCCGCCGCCGCCTGCCGCATTTCCTGTTCGAATACATCGACGGCGGCTCCTACGCCCAGGTGACGCTGAAGCGGAACGTCGCCGAACTGGAAGACATCGCCCTGCGCCAGCGCGTGCTGCGCGATGTCTCCGATCTGTCGCTGACGACCCGCATTCTCGGCCAGGATCTGGCCATGCCGGTCGCCCTCGGCCCTATCGGTCTCGCCGGCATGAACGCCCGTCGCGGCGAAACCCAGGCCGCCCGCGCCGCCGAGGCCGCCGGCGTGCCGTTTTGCCTCTCCACCGTCTCGGCCTGCTCGCTCGACGAGGTGGCGGCGGCTGTCCAGAAACCCTTCTGGTTCCAGCTCTACATGCTGCGTGATCGGGCCTTCATGCGCGACCTCCTGGTCCGGGCGCGGGAGCTGGGCTGTTCCACCTTGGTGTTCACCGTCGACATGCCGGTGCCGGGCTCGCGCTACCGTGACTATCACTCAGGCCTGGCTGGCGCGGCCGGTCTCGCCGGCGATCTGCGCCGCGCCTGGCAGGCGATCAAGCGCCCCGTCTGGGCGTGGGATGTGGGCGTCCACGGCCGGCCGCACAGCCTCGGCAACGTCGCCCCGGTGCTGGGCGAGAACTCGGGGCTCGAGGATTTCTTCGCCTGGATGCGCAACAACTTCGATCCGTCGATCAGTTGGAAGGAGCTGGAGTTCATCCGTTCCGAATGGACCGGGCCGCTGGTGATCAAGGGCCTGCTCGACGCCGAGGACGCCCGCGAGGCGGTGAAGCTGGGCGCCGACGGGATCATCGTTTCCAACCACGGCGGCCGTCAGCTCGACGGCGTGCTGTCGACGGCCGCGGCCCTGCCGGCCATCGCCGACGCGGTGGGGGATGATCTGACCGTGCTGGCCGATGGCGGGGTGCGCTCGGGCCTCGATGTGGTGCGGATGCTGGCGCTGGGCGCCAAGGGCGTGCTGCTCGGCCGGGCCTGGGCCTATGCCCTGGCCGGGGGCGGCCAGACCGGCGTCGCCCATGTGTTGCAGCTGATCGAGGCGGAGATGCGGGTGGCCATGTCGCTGACCGGCGTGACCCGCGTCGACCAGATTACGCGCGATATTCTGGTCCGCTAGGCGACGATCAGCCTCACGCCCGCGGCCTCCAGCGTCCTGGCGTGGCGGTCCTCCAGGCCGTCGTCGGTGACCACCACGTCGATCTCGTCGAGGTCGCAGACCACGTGGCCGGAGAGGCCCTGGAACTTCGAGCTGTCGACCAGAAGGATGATCTCCTCGGCCCGCTCGATGAACCGGCGGTCGGAATTCACCAACACGGGGTCCGGCTCCATCACCCCGCCCGCGCCGACCGAGGCCGCCCCGAGGAACAGCTTGGGCGCGTGGAAGCGGGGCATGTTGTCCTCGCCACGGGTCGACAGGATGATGTTCTGTTCCTTGAACAGCGCGCCGCCGGGCACCAGGATTCGCGTGCCGGCCTGGTGGGCGAGGGCGCTGACGATATGCAGCGAATTGGTCAGCACCTGCAGGTTCAGGCCGTCGAGGTGGTCGCACATCTGCAGCGTCGTCGAGCCGCCGTTGATCATCACCCCTTCGCCCGGCGCGCAGAGGCCGGCGGCGGCGCGGCCGATGGCTTCCTTCTGCCGGCGATTGACCGTGACGTTGACGTGGAAGGGCGGGCCGCTGAGGTGCTGCGCCTCGTCGGCCTTGCTCTCCGCCAACCGCGCGCCGCCGTGCACCCGCACCAGCCGGCCCTCGCCGGCCATGCGTTCGAGATCGCGCCGCAGGGTGGCGGGGGAGGCGTCGATCAAGGTTTCCAGGTCGCGGAAGGCGATGAAGCCGCGCGTCTTGAGGATGTCGGTGATCGCGCGCTCACGCTCGGTCGCGTGCATCCCAAAGTCCCCTTGGCCTGAGCGCTAGGTATGTTCCGGGGTTTCGACGGTTTCAAGCGCACGCGTCGCCGCAAACGATCATCTTTGAGCGTTTGGCTCCGAAGCCTTCGGTTTCCAGCCCTAAAATGCGTCCTTAGCAGGTGCGATGTCGCGGTCGCCGACGGCCTTATCGGGCCGCGCAGGCCGAATAGCGCTCGACATGCGATCATATTACGTCAAATATGAGCATCCACGACAAGCATAAGCGCGAACATGCGCGGGGGAACGCCAGGCATGACCTCGGAATCGATGGCGAGCGCGGTCGAAGCCGCCGAGCACGGCACGCGCGAAGACTGGCGCAACACCATCCTGGCCGGCCTGGCCAACTACATCGACGCCGGTTCGATCGTCGCGGGCGCGGTGGCCCTGGCGCTTTGGACCGAAGCCTACAAGCTGACGCCCAGTTTCGTCGGCCTGCTGGGCGCCTTCAGCGCCAACGCCATTTCCGCGGGCGTCGGCGCCCTGGTCGGCGGTTGGCTGTGCGACAAGTACGGTCGCAAGAAAATCTACCAGTACGACATGCTGTTCTACGCCTTCGGCATGCTGTGGCTGGTCTTCGCCATGGCGCCGTGGATGATCCTGGTCGGTTTCGTGCTGGTCGGCTTGGCGGTGGGGGCGGACATTCCGGCTTCCTGGTCGCTGATCGCCGAAATGGCCCCCAAGCGGGCGCGTGGCCGACACAGCGGCGTCGCCCAGGTGCTCTGGTACTCCGGCCCCGTCGTGGTGCTGATCATGGCTTTCCTGCTGGCGCCGCTGGGGCTGCTGGGCGCACGGATCGTCTTCGCGCACCTGGTGGTCATCGCCCTGGTGCTGACCGCGATGCGCTCGAAGATGAAGGAATCGAAGCTCTGGGAGGAGGCGAAGGCGGCGAGAGATACGGGCGCGTCGAAGGGCTCGTGGAAGGTTCTGTTCAACCGAAAGAACCTCGGCGCCATGGCCTTCCTGATCGCCATGTACGGCCTTTGGAACCTGTGGGCCGGCACCAACGGCTTCTTCTTCCCCTACATTCTGCGCACGGTGGGCTCGCAGAGCCAGGCGACCAGCGTGGCGGTTCAGGCGGTGAACTTCACCATCTCGATGCTGTCGATCTACTTCATCTTCATGAAGCTCTCCGACAAGGTGAACCAGCGGCTGCTGTTCGGCATCGCCGCCGCGATCCAGGTGGTGGGCATGGCCGTGCTGGCCATCTTCCCTCTCACCCTGCCGGTCGCCCTGATCTACGCGGTGATGCTCGCCATCGGCGGCGGCTTCGGCGCGCAGTCGTTCTTCCAGCTGTGGAGCTCGGAGCTGTTCCCGACGCTCAATCGCAGCACGGCCCAGGGGATCACCTTCGCGGTGGTCCGCATCGGACTGGGAATCTTCAGCTTCTTCGTGCCGATGCTTACGGCGACCGGTTTCCACACCCTCGCCTGGATTCTCGTCGGCTTCCTGGCGGCCAGCGGTCTGATCGGCACGATCTGGGCGCCCCGGCACGAGGGCAAGTCGCTGGAAGAGATCGAGGCGGCCCGCGCCGCCTGAAACCTGTAAGGATTCACGTATGAGTGAGCCCGCCCTTGACGCCGGCGTCCGGCCCGTCGACCTGCGCACGCGCGACGCCCGGGGGAGCATCGCCTGCTCCGAGCTTCGGCCGGCGCTCAGTTGGCGCCTCGCCGCCGACCGGTCGGATGTGCGCCAGCGCGGCTACGAGATCGAGGTCGCCGCAACGGCGGACTTCGCTTCGCCCGCCAGCTCTGGGTTTGTCGCAACCCACAGCCCCATCGCCGCCGCCTGGCCAGCGGCGCCGCTGCGAAGCCGCGAGGTGCGCTGGGCGCGGGTGCGGGTCTGGACCGCCGAAGGCCGCACGGCCTGGAGCGATCCGGTGCGCGTCGAGGCCGCCCTGTTCGAAGCCGCCGATTGGACGGCTCGCCCGATCAGCCCACGGTCCAACGCCGGTCTGAAGGAGCACGGCCCCGCCGCCTTGCTGCGCCGGTCTTTCCATCTCGACGGGCCGCCCAGGAGCGCGCGGCTTTACCTGACCTCGCTCGGCGTCAACAGCGTCTGGATCAACGGCAAGCCGGTCACCGACGCCCTGCTGGAGCCGGGCTGGACGGTCTATTCCGAGCGCCTGCTCTACGCCGCGCACGACGTCGCCGCGCTGCTCGTCGAGGGCGAGAACGTGATCGCCGCCGCCGTCGGCGACGGCTGGTGGCGGGGCGATCTGACCTGGTACCTGAAGCGCTGCGTGTACGGCGACACCACCGCCTTGCTGGCCCAGCTGGAGATCGAACAGGCTAATGGGTCGCGCCTGACCGTCGCCACCGATGAGTCCTGGCGCGGCGGAACAGGCGCCATCCGCATGGCCGACCTCTACCAGGGTTCGACCATCGACCTGCGCCTCGACGAGGCCGGCTGGCGAGAGCCGGGCTTCGACGATTCCGCCTGGGAGCCCGTGGTCGCCCTCGGCCTGCCGGAAGGCCTCGCCCTACGCTCGGCGCCGCCCGTTCGGGTGATCCAGACGCGCGCCGTCGAGGCGTTCCCCACAGCCTGGAACACCCTGCTGATCGACACCGGGCAGAACCTCAGCGGCGTTTTCCGCCTGCGGGCGCGGGGCAGGGCGGGCGACGAGATCAAGGTCAGCCACGCCGAGGTGCTGGACGACGCCGGTCGGCCCTATACCGCCATGCTGCGCGGCGCGAAGTCGGTGGACGCCTACATCCTGGCCGATGAGGCGACGGTCGTGCTGGAGCCGGTCTTCACCTTTCATGGTTTCCGTTATGGCGAGATCGCCTGCAGCCCCGGCGTCGAGATCGAGAGCGTCGAGCTCCTGGTCATCACCTCGGACCTCGAGGAGACGGGCGCGTTCGCCTGCGCCAACGCGGACCTGAACAAACTGTTCGAGAACGTGCTCTGGTCGCAGCGAAGCAACTTCCTGGCCCTGCCCACCGATTGCCCGCAGCGCGACGAGCGCATGGGCTGGGCGGGCGATATTCAGGTCTTCGCCCCCACCGCCTGCATGAACGCCGACGCCCGCGCCTTCCTGGAAAGCTGGCTGAAGGATCTCGCGGCCGAGCAGCGGGCCGACGGCAATGTCGCCTCGACCGCCCCCAACGTCATCCAGGGCCACGAGTTCGAGTACGGCGGCGTCGGCTGGGGCGATGCGGCGACGCTTACCCCGTGGGCGCTCTATGAGGCCTTCGGCGACCCGACCATCCTGGCCACCCAGTTCGACAGCATGCGGCGCTGGGTTGACTATGGCGCCTCGCGCCTCGGGCCGGACGGCGCCTGGCGCGGCGATTTCCAGCTCGGCGACTGGCTGGACCCGGGCGCGCCGCCGGAACGCCCGGAGCAGGCGACCACGTCCGGCGACTACATCGCCACCTGCTATCTCGCCCGCAGCGCGGCCGCCGTGGCCCAAGCGGCTCAAGTGCTCGGCGACTTCGCCGCCGCCGACAACTATCGCACCCTCAGTCGCGCCGTCGCGGCGGCCGCCTGGGCGGCGTGGGGCGAACAGGCGCTGACGACCCAGACCGGCGCGGCCATGGCCATCGCCTTCGATATCGTTCCCCCGGACCAGCGCGCCCGCGCCGTCGCGGCCCTGGCCGATCTCGTCGAGCGATCGGAGGGGCGCGTCGCCACCGGCTTCCTGGGCACGCCCCTGGTGCTGCCGGCCTTGGCCGATCACGGCCGCGCCGACGCCGCCTGGAAGCTGCTGCTCAACCGCAAAGCCCCTGGCTGGCTTTACCAGATCGACCGCGGGGGCACGACGATGTGGGAGCGGTGGGACGCCATCCGCGAGGACGGCTCGATCCATCGCGGCGACATGGCCGGCGAGGGCAACACCATGATGAGCTTCAACCACTACGCCTATGGCGCGGTGGCGGCCTTTCTCTACCGCTCGGTCGCCGGCATTGGCCCGACGTCGGACGATCCGGGCTACGGGACGATCGTGTTCGCGCCCAAGCCCGGCGGCGGGCTCGACCATGCCGAGGCCTCGATCGAGACGCCCTACGGCCGCGCCGCCATCGCCTGGCGCCGTGCGAGCGATACGGTCACCGTCGAGGTCGAGGCGCCCCCCGGCGCCCTGTGCCGCTTCGAGCCGCCGGTCGGGCAGGTCCGCACCCTGGGCTCAGGCCGCCACAGCCTAACCTTCAGCCTTCCGCGCTGAGCACGAACATCGGCTCCAGCGCCGTCTCAACCGGCGAGGCATCGGGGTTGGTCTGCATGATGTCCGCCATCATCGCCCACCAGCGGCGCATCACGCCGCTGTCCCGCAGCGCGTCGAGGCCGTGATCGTCGCGGCGCGTCAACACGGCGAACAACCGGTTCGAGCCCGGCTCCAGGAAGATGCGGTAATCGACCACCCCGGCGTTCAGCAGGGCGGCTTTCAGCTCCGGCCAGATATCGTCGTGCCGTCGCCGATACTCGGCCTCGCAGCCGGGGTTCAGTTGCATGCTGAAGGCGACGGTGTTGGTGGTGGCCAATGTGTTCCCTCAAGTTCGCACGTCCGTCTCGAACGATGGCTGCGAGCGTTCCTACATGGTCCGACGATCCAGCCGGAGGCGTACGCCGCGATCTGTAGTTTTTTCGGGAAGTATGTGAGGTGTCGGCGGTCTGCTGACTCAAGGTCTTGAACGCTCGCGGAGAATGAGAATATCGGCGCGCTTCGCGGGCCGCGGGGGTCTTGCGATAGGACGACTGCGACCCGGCAAGCCAATGCTGCTCGGCGCGCGTGCGGGGTTCCGACGGAACGCCTCGAAATTCGACTTTCGCTCCCTGGCGCGAGCCGGTGGGTCGGTCTGCAAAAAATGATGGGAGCGCCAGGACCTTGAACATGCCGCACGCCAGCCTCAGCCGCCGGTCCTTGATGGCCGGCGCCGCCGCCGCCTCGATGCTGGGAGCGGGCGGAGCGATGGCCGCCGGCCCGGCCCAGCGACCCAACATTGTCTACATCCTGCTCGACGACGTCGGCTTCGCGGACCTCGCGCCCTACGGCTCGGAGATTTCGACGCCCAACATCAGCAGGCTGGCGGCCGATGGTCTGAGCTACAACCGGTTCGACACGCGGGCGATCTGCTCGCCGACCCGCGCGGCCTTGCTGACCGGGCGCAACAACCAGAGCGTCGGCATGATGGACCTGCCGGCCAACCCAACGCCGCAAACGCCCGCCCATTCGATGGGATTCATTCCGACTTCGGCGGGCACCGTCGCGGAGATGCTGCAGGCCGCGGGCTATGGCACGAGCGCGGTCGGCAAGTGGCACCTGCTGCCGCCCAACCAGTATGCCGATGGGGCGACCGACCACTCGAACTGGCCGAAGGGCAAGGGCTTCGACAACGCCTACGGCTTCCTCACCGGCTGGACCGACCAGTGGGAGCCGCTGGAGCAGGGCTTCGGCGGCCGAATGAACGAGGGGAACGCCCCGATCACCACCCCGGCCCCGCCCGGATTTCACGTTTCCGAGGCCATCGTCGGGCGCGCGATCGACTACCTGAAGCAGGATCAGGCCGCCGGTAAGCCGTCGTTCCTCTATCTCGCGTTCGGGGCGGCCCACTCGCCGATCCAGGCGCCGAAGAGCTACATCGACAAGTACAAGGGCAAGTACGACGGCGGCTGGGACAAGCTGCGCGAGACGCGCTTCGCCCGCCAGAAGCAACTCGGGATCATTCCGAAAAACACCGTGCTGACGGCGCGCGACGCCGACGATCCCGCGTGGGACAGCCTCAGCGATGTGCAGCGCAAGGTGTTCGCCCGGTTCATGGAGGTCTATGCCGGCTTCATCGAGCACACCGACGCCCAGATCGGCCGTCTGATCGATCACCTGAAGGCGACGGGGCAGTACGACAACACCTTGATCTTCTTCATGTCCGACAACGGCGCGGCGCCGGAAGCCGGGCTGACCGGCGGCTTTGATCGGCCATACGGCGGGACCATGACCGTCGATCAGATGGCGGCGCGGCTGGATGACCTCGGAGGACCGGAGTCCTCGGCGCTCTATCAGCGGCCTTGGGCGTGGGCTGGGGCGACGCCGTTCAAGCGCTACAAGCTGTGGCCGTTCGGCGGCGGGTCGCGCGATCCGCTGATCGTCACCTGGCCGAAGACCATCAAGGACAGGGGCGCGATCCGTCACCAGTACGTCGAAATGATCGACATCACGCCGACCGCCCTCGATGCGGCGGGCGTGACGGCTCCGCCGACACTGAAGGGCGTGACCCAGACGCCCCTGCATGGCGCCAGCATTCGCGCCAGCTTCACCGGCGCGCGGGCGCCGTCCGCGCGGACGCGGCAGTTCTACCTGATGCGCGGCAACCGGGCGATCACCGACGGCGACTGGAAGGCGATCGCCATTCACAAGAACGGCACGCCGTTCGAGAGTGACCAATGGGAACTCTACAACGTGGCGGTCGACTATTCGGAGTCACGGGACGTGGCGGCTCAGTTCCCCGAAAAGCTGGCGCAGTTGAAGCAGGTCTGGGAGGGCGAGGCCCGGCGCTTCGGAGCCTTGCCGTTGGCCGAGTTCTACCTGGGCGGCCGACGCCCGCCGCCGCCGCCGCGGCCCGCGGGTTAGTCCACACTGATGCACCCCAGGGCGCGAACGCGTCGCTGCAAGCCGATGGGAAAGCCTGTATCCGCCTCAGCCGCCCTCGGATGTGCCGGGAGACGGTGAGCGCCGCCAGTGGCTGGTGAGCGCGTTCGCTTCGCTCGCGGCGTCCAGCGGCGCGCCTGCGATCAGCGCATCGACGGCGGACAGCACCGCTGGCGGTGTTTCCGATCCGGCGGTGCGATAGGCGGCCGAGGTCGCGGCGTCGACGGGAGCGGCGATACGCAGGCGCCAGCCATCGGCTTCGCGGCAGGCCAGACCCGCCAGTCCCTCTCGGCCGTTCGGCTGGAACGTCCGGCAATAGTCGCCCTCGTGATCGCGGAAGCTGAGGCCTATGCGGATCGGACCGGAGGTGTCGGCGGCGGGCTGGCCGTCCAGCGCCCGGGCGAGCGCCCCGGAGGCGACCAGCACCTGCTCGCGGCCGCCCGTCAGGGCGACCGACGTGGGTAGCGCCATCCGCCCGATCGTCACGCCCACCACCAGGCAGGCGGCCATGCCGGCCCAGGCGGGCAGGCGGAAAGGCGGCCGCCGCGGGTTCGCCGCGGCGCCCGGACGTCGGCGGGCGGTCAGGTCGACGACCTCGGCCGGCGCCGGCGCGCCGGCCCGGATGGTCCGCATCAGGCTTTCGGGCAGGGGTTCCTCGGCGATGGGGCCGTAGTGACCGGCCAGCATCGCCTTGAGGTCCTGCTGCGCTTTCAGGCGGGCGGCGAGGCCGGCGTCGCTCTTGGCCGCGACGTCGACCAACGCGCGCGTCGCCGGGTCCAGCTCTCCGTCGACATAGGCGGCGACGGTCTCATCGTCGAAGCTGAGCGGATCGGTCACGGTCGAGCTCCTTGGTCGATCAAGGCGGCCTGCAGGGCCGCGCGCCCGCGCGAGAGGCGGCTGGTCACCGTGCCGACCGGCGCTTCCAGAACGGCGGCGGCTTCGTCGTAGGAAAGGCCCTCGATCAGCACGAGGGCGACGGCGATACGCTGATCGTCGGGCAGGGCGGCCATGGCCCGTTCCACCGCCGAAAGGCCCAGCCGCGCGTCCAGGGTGGCCGAAGCCGGATCGGCGGCCAACTCGCCCTGCTCGGATGCGGCCGTGACCCTGTTCCAGCGCGAGCGTCGGCGTGTTTCGTCGATCCAGGCGTTCTTCATGATCCGGAACATCCAGCTGTCGAGCCGCGTCTCGGGACGCCACTGATCTCGCCGAAGCAGGGCCCGCTCCAGCGTCAGTTGCGTAAGATCGTCGGCGTCCGCTGGATCGCGGGCCAGGGCGCGCGCCATCCGCCGCAAGCGTGGGGCGTGAGCGACGAGCTGCGACTGGAATGCGTCCAAGATTCCGCCTTCTTGTTCTCGTTGGATAGAACGATCCGGCCCGGACGTTTCATCCAGCATGCAGCCATCTATTTCACCGCCGCGCGGTCTGGCCAAGCTCGGCGGCGGCGCATCAAAGAGACGAATGAGCGCACGGTTGATCCTCGGCACCGTTGGAGCGCTGGCCCTGAGCGCCACCGCGGGGGCCCAGGTCCTGCCGGGCCTGCCCGTCGCGCCGGGCTTACGCGACGCCTTGGGGCGCGTGGGCGAGACCGCGAGCGAGCCGCTGGATCGGGTCGGCGGCGCGGTGCGGGCGTTGGACCTGCCCGACCTGCGCCTGGATCGTCTGGCCGGCCTCGTCCGCGCCAACCGCCGTGCGCTGGACTTCGACGACCGTGGCCAGGCAGTGGTCCGGGACGAGGTGCTGGCCATCGAACCCAGCGAAGAGGCGCTGGCGCGACTGGTCGCGGCCGGCTTTTCGGTCGCGCGCGACGAGGGGGCGGACGCCCTGGGCCTGCGCCTCGTCGTGCTGCACCCTCCCGCCGGAATGAACGTGCGGGCCGCCGTGCAGGAGGTTCGGGCGGGGGACCCGGGCGGCGCTTACGATTTCAACCATCTCTACGCCGGGGCGGACGGAAACGCGGCGAATGCGCCTGTCGCGCCTCAGCTCCCGCGATTGCCCGCCGGCCGCGTCGGCTTGCTGGACGGCGGCGTCGATCGGAAGCATCGGGCCTTCGAGGGGGTCGTGATCGAGCAGCGCGGTTTCGCGCCGGGCGGCGGCGGAGCCAGCCGGCACGGCACCGCGGTCGCCTCGCTGCTGGCTGGAAAGGGCTATGGCGGCCTGGGACCGGGATCGCGGATCTATGCCGCCGACGTCTATGGGACCGGGCCGACCGGCGGTTCGGCCTCGGCGATCGTCGGGGCGCTGAACTGGATGGCTCAGGTCAAGGCGCCGGTCGTCAACATCAGCCTGGTCGGCCCCGACAACGCCACCCTGCGTGCGGCCGTGGCGGCGCTCCTGGCGCGAGGTTGCCTGGTGGTGGCGGCGGTCGGCAACGACGGTCCGGCGGCGCCGCCGCTTTATCCGGCCTCCTATCCCGGAGTGGTGGCCGTCACCGGCGTGGACGCCAGGGGACGTCTGCTGCCCGAGGCGGGCAAGGCGGCTCACATCGACTTCGCCGCGCTTGGTTCGGGGGTAAGGGTCGCCGCGCCCGGCGGAGGCTCGACCAATGTGCGCGGCACCTCCTACGCGGCCCCCGTGGTCGCCGCGCGCCTGGCGGCCAAGCCTGATCCGGCGGCGCTGGCCACCCTTGCCGCCGACCTCGGGGCGGCCGGACCGGATCCGGTGTTCGGCAAGGGATGGGTCGGCGCCGCGCGATAGCCGCTGAAAAAAATCGCGGGTTCGGGATGGATCGTGGCGGACCCGTCGTTGGACCGGGTGGAAGCGCCGACAAGGCGCGGCAAGCCTCGAAGGATAAGACGATGTTCAAGCCCACTCTCTTTCTGACCGCCGCCGCCCTGGTCGGCGCTCTGTCCGTCTCGTCGGCTCAAGCCCAGCTGCTGGGCGGCGGCCTGTCCGGTGGCGGCAACCTGTCCGGTGGCCTGGGAGGTCTGACCGGTTCGGCCGGCGGCCTGCTGGGCGGTTCCGGCCAAATCGGCGCCCCCGACCTGGGCGGGGCGATGTCGCGCGTCCGTGGGGCGGGCGACACCGTGCGCGACCGCGCCACGGGAGCCGGGCGTACGGCGACGGACACGGTCGGCCGCGTCGGGAGTAAAGCCCGCCGGGCGGCGAGCGCGGCCAATCCGGATGCGACGGGCGCCCTGGCCGCCACGGGATCGGTTGCCGGTTCGGGCGCGTCGGGCACGACCTCAGGCGCGGCCTCGGGCGACGTCACAGCCCGGGGCGGCGGCGATGCGTCGGACGCCGGCGGTCTGACTTCCGGGCTTTCCAACATCGCCGCGAACGCCCGAGATCGAGCCGCTCAGGCCGGCGGCGCCGTGACGGGCGCGGCTGGCGCGGCCCGCTCGGCCAGCCTGAGCGGTTCCGGCGGCGGCTCGGCCTCGACGCAGGACGCCTCGGCTTCGGCCGGCGGTTCCGGCGGCGGAGCACTGTCGTCCGGTTCGGCCAACGGCGGCGGCTCGCTGACCCTGTCGGCCGAACGCAATGGCGCGAGCGCCTCGGCCTCGGCGAACGCGACCGCCTCGGGCGGCAACTGATCCATCCGACAGAGCGGGCGCTCCGTCGAGGGAAGGGAGCCTGGATCCGGCCACGCCGTCCTGACGCCTCGTCAGGGCGGCGTGTGATCGCGCCAGCGTCGAGCCGCTGCATGAAAGCGCCGCGGTAAAAAGATCGCTTGTGCGAAGGCGTTCGCCGCGGAGGCATCAACGCGATGGTGCTTGGGAGTCACCACCCGCACCATACTTGGCATCTCCCGGCGGCGATGGCGGCGAAGGAAACTCGGGGCGCGTTGCAAGTGCCGAGGTTCCTAGGTGACAGACAATTCCAGCTTACTCGCCCGTCGGGGCGCGGCGGTTCCTCGCGGCGTCGCCAGCGCGACCCAGGTGTTCATCGATCGGGCCGAAAACGCCGAACTGTGGGACGTGGAAGGCAAACGGTACGTCGACTTCGCGGGCGGCATCGCAGTGCTCAATGTCGGTCACCGCCACCCGCGCGTGATGGCCGCCGTGCGGGAGCAACTGGAGCGCTTCACCCACGCCGCCTTTCAGGTCACCGCTTACGAATCCTATGTCGAGCTCTGCGAGCGGCTGAGCGCCGTGGCGCCGTTCGAGGGGCCGGCGAAGACCATCCTGTTCACCACCGGCGCGGAAGCCGTCGAGAACACCATCAAGATCGCGCGCGCTGCGACCGGCCGCCAGGCAGTGATCTGTTTCACCGGCGCCTTCCATGGCCGCACGACCCTGTCGATGGCGATGACCGGCAAGGTGGCGCCCTATAAGCGGCAATTCGGTCCGAGCGTGCCGGGGGTGTTCCACGTGCCGTTCCCCGCGCCCTATCTGGGGGTGTCGGTCGAAGACAGCCTCAAGGCGCTCCGCTTCCTGTTCGCCGCCGACGTGGAGCCGGCCGGCGTGGCGGCGATCATCATCGAGCCCGTGCAGGGCGAAGGCGGCTTCAACGCCGCGCCGCCGGAACTGATGACCGCCTTGCGGGCCATCTGCGACGAGCACGGCATCCTGCTGATCGCCGACGAGGTGCAGACGGGCTTCGCCCGCACCGGCAAGATGTTCGGCTGCGAGCACTGGCCGGTGGAGCCGGACCTCGTCGCCATCGCCAAGTCGATGGGCGGCGGCTTCCCGCTTTCGGGCGTCGTGGGCAAGGCGGCGCTGATGGAGACCGTGGAACCCGGCGGCCTCGGCGGAACCTATGGCGGCTCGCCCGTCGCCTGCGCCGCCGCCCTCGCGGTGCTCGACATCATCGAGGAAGAGCAGCTTTGCGCCCGCGCCGACGCCATCGGCGCCAGGATCAAGGGGCGGATCACGAAGCTCGCCGAGCGCAACGACATCGTGCCGATCAGCGCTCTGCGCGGACCCGGCGCCATGGTCGGCTTCGACATCGTCAAGACCCGGGGCGCGTTCGAGCCGGACGGGGCGACCGCCAAGAAAGTCACCGCCCTGGCGCTGGGCGAGGGGCTGGTCGTGCTCAACGCCGGCGTACACAGCGAGACGGTGCGCATCCTCGTGCCGCTGACGGCCTCGGACGCCGTCATCGACGAGGGCTTGGACTGCCTCGAGCGCGCCCTGGTGGCGGCCGCCTCGTGACGGCGCTCCATCCCGGCGAGGCCGAACGGGCGAGGCTGGCGCTCGCGCGGCCCGACCTGTTGCGCGAAGCCTGCTTCATCGCGGGCGCCTGGGAGTCCGGCGAGGCGCAGATCGTGGTGACCAACCCGGCGACCGGAAGAACCCTGGGCGTCGTGCCCAACCTGGGAGCCGAGGCGGCGGAACGCGCCGTGGCGGCGGCCCACGCCGCCGGTCCCGCCTGGCGCGCGCTCACCGGCAAGCAGCGCGGCGCGGTGCTGCGCCGCTGGTTCGATCTGCTCATGGCCAATCAGGAGGACCTCGCCCGGCTGATGACCGCCGAGCAGGGCAAGCCTCTGGCCGAGGCGCGCGGCGAAATCGCCTATGCGGCGTCGTACATCGAGTGGTTCGCCGAGGAGGCCAAAAGGGTTTATGGCGCGACCATCCCCGGTCATCTGCCCGACAAACGACTGCTGGTGGTGCGACAGCCGGTCGGCGTCGTGGCCGCGATCACGCCCTGGAACTTCCCGGCGGCGATGATCACCCGAAAGATCGCGCCCGCCTTGGCCGTGGGGTGCACGGCGGTGCTGAAGCCGTCCGAACTCACGCCGTTCTCGGCCCTCGCCCTGGCGGCGCTGGCGCAGGAGGCCGGCGTACCGGCGGGGGTGTTCAGCGTCGTCACCGGGGACGCACCGCCGATCGGCGGCGTGCTGACCGGCGATCCGCGCGTGCGCAAGTTCAGCTTCACGGGCTCGACCCCGGTGGGCAAGAAACTGGCGGCCCAATGCATGGGCACGGTCAAGCGGGTCTCGCTGGAACTCGGCGGCAATGCGCCCTTGATCGTCTTCGATGACGCCGACCTGGAAGCCGCCGTCGACGGGGCATTGGCCTCGAAGTTCCGCAACACCGGCCAGACCTGCGTCTGCGCCAATCGCATCCTCGTGCAGTCAGGCGTCTATGACGCCTTCGCCGCCCGCCTCGCCGAGAGGGTGGGTCGCTACGCCATCGGGGACGGGCTTGCGGGCGAGACCCAGCAAGGGCCGCTGATCAACCAGGCGGCGGTCGACAAGGTGGGCGAGCATGTCGCCGACGCCCTGGCGCGCGGGGCGAAAGCGATCCTGGGCGGCGCGGCGGGGGAGGGGCTGTTCTTCCCGCCGACGGTGCTCATCGGCGTGCCCGCCGACGCCCGCGTGGCGCGCGAAGAGACCTTCGGCCCGCTGGCCGCGCTGATCCGATTCGACAACGAATCCGAGGCCTTACGTATCGCCAACGACACCGCCGCCGGGCTCGCGGCCTATGTGTTCACGCGCGACCTATCGCGCAGCTGGCGCATGGGCGAGGGGCTGGAATACGGCATGGTCGGGGTCAACACCGGTCTTATCTCCAGCGAAACTGCGCCTTTCGGCGGCATCAAGGAGTCCGGCTTCGGCCGGGAGGGATCTTACCTGGGCGTCGAGGACTACCTCGAAACAAAATCGCTCTGCATCGAAGTGACGCCCGACCAGTCCGCCGGGCCGCAAGCGTAACGGAGTGACAGAGTGACCATCGCATCATCCCCTGGCGACGAACCGCAACTCGGAAAAGGCCTCGCCAGCCGGCACGTGGCGATGATCTCGATCGGCGGCATCATCGGCGCCGGCCTGTTCGTCGGCTCGAGCGCGGCGATAGCGGCTGTCGGCCCGGCCATTCTGATCAGCTACGTCGTGGCGGGCCTGGTGATCCTCTGCGTCATGCGGATGCTTGGCGAAATGGCCGCCGCGACCCCCGGGATCGGCTCGTTCACGGAGTTCGCGCGGCTGGGTCTCGGCGACTGGGCCGGTTTCACCAGCGGCTGGCTCTACTGGTATTTCTGGGTGGTCGTGGTGGCCATCGAGGCCATCGCCGGCGCCACCCTGCTGAAGGAATGGATTCCGCTCGAGGTCTGGCAGATCGGCCTGATCCTGATGGTGCTGATGACGGCGGTGAACCTGATGTCCACCCGGTCATACGGCGAGTTCGAATTCTGGTTCGCCTCGCTGAAGGTGGCGGCGATCATCGTCTTCATCGTCATCGGCGCGGGCTACCTGCTGGGCTTCGCACCGACGGAGATCAGGGGCTTCCAGAACCTCTACAGCGCGCCCGGCGGCTTCATGCCCAACGGCTTCGGCTCGGTGGTCTCGGGCGTCACCACCGTGATCTTCGCCCTATGCGGCGCGGAGATCGCCACCATCGCCGCGGCGGAATCGAAAGAGCCCGCCAAGACCATCGCGCGGATGACCACCTCGGTGGCGATCCGGATCGTGCTCTTCTATGTGCTGTCCATGGCCCTGATCCTGGCGATCAAGCCATGGAACGAGATCACCCCCGGCACTTCGCCCTTCGCCACCGCGCTCGACCAGATCGGCGTGCCCGCCACGGCGCTCACGATGAAGCTCATCGTGCTGACGGCCGTGCTCTCCTGCCTCAACTCCGGCCTCTATGTGACGTCGCGGGTGCTGTTCACCCTGGCGGCTCGGCGCGAAGCTCCGCAGTCGCTGATCAAGCTGAACAGCCGGCAGGTGCCGGCCCGGGCGATCCTGATCGGCAGCCTGTTCGGCTATGGCGCCGTGGTCGCCTCGATCATCTCGCCCACCCTGGTCTTCGCCTTTCTGGTCAACGCCTCGGGCGCGACCATGCTGATGATCTATCTGCTGATCGCCTTCGCGCAGATAAGGCTGCGCAAGCAGATAGAGGCCAACGAACCTGAGCGCCTGATCATTCGCATGTGGCTCTTTCCGGGTCTCAGCTGGGCGGTGATCGTGGCCATTGTCGGCGTCCTGGCGTCGATGTTGTTCAAGCCCGATCTCGCCGTGCAGCTCTACGCCAGCCTGTTCGGCGCGCTGGTCGCCCTCGTGGCCTACGCGCTCGTGCGGTCACGCAAACGCAAAGCCGCCGGCTGATCGCCAAACCCGCAGTTCGCTGAGGATGCGGCCGCCCGCCGGGGCGGCCGTTCGCGTCTCGTAACGATGCCGGTGGTGCGCGCCGGTCACCACCCCGGTCGCGCTTGGCATCTCCCGCACAGAACTGTTGCAAACCAAGCTTCAGGCCAAGTCAGGGCGGCTTCAACGAGACATCGGACACCGATGCGGCGGCCTTCCGGACACTCCCCACAGCCTCACTCTCCGGAGGGATTCATGACCTTTTCCGCCCGCGGGGCGCGACAGCGCCTTTTGATCACCACCGCCCTGGCGTCCAGCCTGCTGGCCGGCGCCGCCGCCGCCCAAACGGTCGCTCCCGCCGCGGAGGCGCCGGCGATCGAAGAGATCGTGGTCACCGCGACCCGTCAGGCTCAGGTGCTTTCCAAGGTCGCCATCTCGGCCACCGCCTACACCCAGGAGAAGATGGACGTGCAGGGCGTGCGCAACGTCAATGACGTCGTTCGCCTGACTCCGGGCATCACCCTGACGCCCGGCCGCCTGGGTTCGAACGTCTCGATCCGCGGCGTGTCGTCCAACGCCGGCTCGGCCACGACCGGCATCTATATCGACGACACCCCGATCCAGGTCCGTCGCGTCGGCACCAGCTCGACCAACTTCTATCCGGTGGTGTTCGACCTCGAGCGCGTGGAAGTGCTGCGCGGTCCGCAAGGCACGCTGTTCGGCGCCGGCTCGCAGGGCGGCACCATGCGCTTCATCCAGCCCGAGCCGAGCCTGACCAGCTACTCGGCCTACATCCGCACCGAAGGCTCCTATACCCAGGACTCCGACTTCAACTACGAAGCCGGTCTCGCCGTGGGCGGGCCGATCATCGAGGACAAGCTGGGCTTCCGGGCCAGCGCCTACTTCCGCCACGACGGCGGCTGGATCGACAAGGTGATCGGCCAGTTCCAGGTGCTGGACTCGACCGGCCGTTCGGGCATCGGCTCGCTGCTGTTCAAGCCGACCGGGACCTATGACGAAAACACCAACTGGAGCGACACCAAGGCTTTCCGCGTCGCCCTGGCCGCCCAGCTCACCGACAATCTGAAGGTCACGCCGTCGCTGTCGTACCAGTACGTTCACGTCAACGACAACGTCTACGACCTCGTCCCCGCCGCCTCGGATTTCGCCAGCGGCAAGTTCGTCGCGCCGGCCAATATCCCCATCGTCGACTCCGCCCACATCAATATTCCAGGCGCGAAGCTGAACGAATTTTCGAACGACGAGATGATCCTGCCGACCGTCAAGGTGGACTGGGATCTCGGCTGGGCGCAGCTGACCTCCAGCACCGCCTACTTCTACCGCCACAACCAGATCAACCCGGACTACACGCAGCTCTACGAGACCACCTACGCGCGGCGTCAGGTGCCGGTCGCCGGCGATTTCGCGACCTCGCCGGCCGAAAACCGGCAGCAAGGCGTCACCCAGGAAGTCCGCCTGGCGGGCAACCTGTTCGACGGCAAGCTGAGCTATGTGGGCGGCCTGTTCTATTTCAACCAGCGCCAGAACGCGATCCAGAACTCCAAGGTCAACTATGTGTCGCTGGTCTCGAGCATCGCCAACGCCACCGTGCCGGGTTTCCCGGCGCCGCTGCCGGCCGTGAACGACGGCGCGCCCTTCGGCCCCGGCTACAGCGCCTACCAGAACTACTACGGCATGGGCCTGCTGAACGGGGTCACCACCTATTTCGCGCACATCTACACCAAGGAGGAACAGGCGGCCCTGTTTGGCGAGCTCAATTACCAACTGACCGACCGCCTGAAGCTGACCCTCGGCATGCGCTACTCGGAAAACAGCGTTTCGCTGCAACCGGACTACAACGGCCCGAACTCGAACCTGAACACGCCGCGCGGCTACGCCTGCGTGCCGGGCACCGGCTCCCCGGGCGCGCCGGCCTGCATTCCGGTGACGATTGGTCAGTACAAGCCCGGCGAAGGCCCGTTCGCGCCGGCCTTCGTGACCCAGGGCGCCTCGGGCTCGGAAAACGCCTTCACACCGAAGATCGGCCTGTCGTTCCAGGCCGACAGCAACAACCTCTACTACGCCACGGCCGCCAAGGGCTTCCGCCCCGGCGGCGCCCAGCAGCGCCAGCCCTCGACCTGCAACGACCAGCTGGTCTCGCTCGGCTACTTCGGGTCCGACGGGCGTCCGCAATCGCCGGAAATCTACGGCTCGGACTCGGTGTGGAGCTATGAGGTGGGCGCCAAGAACAAGTTCTTCGACGGCCGCCTCGCCCTCGACTCCAGCATCTACTACATCGACTGGAAGGAGATTCAGACGTCGGTCAGCCTGTCGACCTGCGCCCAGAGCTTCTTCGACAACCTGGGCGACGCGACTTCCAAGGGGTTCGACATCCAGGCCACCCTGGCGCCGATCGACGGCCTCGTGCTCAACGCGGCGGTCGGCTACACCGACGCCACCTTCAACGAGGACACCGTGCTCGGCGGGCGGCGGCTGTTCAGCGCCGGCAGCGCCATCAACGGCAATCAGCCGCCGTGGACCGTCACCCTGTCGGGCCAGTACGACTTCGTCATGCCGGTGCTGGGCGTCGATACCTACATCCGCGGCGACTACACCTGGCAGGACGAGGGCCCGAAGACCGGCGCCACCGACCCGAAGTCGGTCAGCTACGACGCCTACCTGCCGGTGCGGGTCTCCACCCAGCAGATCAACGCCCGCATCGGGGCCAAGATGGGCGACGCCGACCTGTCGCTGTTCGTCAACAACCTGACCAACGAAGCCCCGTACCTGGGCCTGGGACGGTCGATCAACCAACCCTACTGGACCAGCTACAGCTTCCGTCCGCGCACGGTCGGGATGACGCTCTCCTATCGTTACTGACACCCTGAGCGGCGGGTCCCGGAGGCCCGCCGCGTGACCTTTTCCGAAGGACCACAGTCTCATGAAGCCGATGTCCGGCCTGTTCGCCGCCGCCTTCGCCCTCAGCCTGCCCGCCCTGGGCCTCGCCGCCGAGCCGGCCGACCTCGTTTTCTTCAACGGCAAGGTCATCACCGCCGACGCCGCCTCCACCATCCGGTCGGCGGTGGCGGTCAAGGACGGCAAGATCGTCGCCGTCGGCGGCCCCGAGATCGCCAAGGCCTACACCGCGCCCAAGATGGTCGACCTGAAGGGCAAGGTGCTGATGCCGGGCTTCAACGACAGCCACCTTCACACCTATCCGCTGTCGAAGCGGGAGATCGAACCGGCCAAGGCCGCCTCCATCGTCGAGATCCAGGACATGATCCGCAAGAAGGCGGCCGAGCTCGGGCCGGGCCAATGGATCACCGGCTACGGGTGGGACGAGGCGCTGCTGACCGAGAAGCGAAATCTCAACAAGGCCGACCTCGACGCCGCCGCGCCGAAGAACCCGGTGGTGCTGACCCGGGCCGGCGGACACTCCAGCGTCGGCAACACCCTGGCGCTGAAGCTCGCCAAGATCACCGCGAAGACGCCCGATCCCAAGGGCGGCCTGATCGAGAAGGGCGCGGACGGCGAGCCGAACGGCGTCATCCGGGAGCGCAGCGATCTCTATCGGGTGCTTGTCCCCAAGGACACCTGGGAGGATCTGAAGCCGACCTACATGAAGGAGATGAAGCGCTACCTGTCGCTCGGCATCACCAGCTTCCACTCGGCCAGCGGCACCATCAACGATGAACCCGTCGGGAAGGGCGGCGTCGCCGAGAAGGATTCGGGACTGACCTTCCGCCGCTTCCAGGAGATGGCCAAGGACAGCGGCTACACGCTGCCGCGGGTGACCATGTACACCAACTGGCCCGGGGCCAAGCGGCTGGAGGAGTTCGGCCGCCATACGGGATACGGCGACGAGTGGGTGCGCCTCGGCGGCATCGGGGAGACCCCGGTCGACGGCGGCTTCACGGGCCCGACCGCCTGGACCCTGGCCGACTACAAGGGCCTGCCGGGCTTCCGGGGCAAGGGCCGCTTCACCGACGCCGAGCTGCAGGAGATCGTCGACAGCTCCAACAAGAACGGCTGGCAGATGGCGCTTCACGCCATCGGCGACGCGGCCATCGTGCAGACCGTCAACGCCTACGCCGCCTCGTTGAAGGCGACGCCGAGGACGGATCACCGCTGGTTCCTCGACCACTTCACGATCATGCCGCCGGACGAGACGATGCAGACCATGCACGACATGGGCATGGCCATCGCCCAGCAGCCCAACTTCACCTACAACCTCGAGGGCCGGTACCACGAGACCATGGACCAATGGCGTGAGGACCACACCAACTCCATCGGCACGCCGGGCAACAAGTTCGGGATCCCGATCGCGCTCGGTTCCGACAACCTGCCCATCGACCCGCGCGTCGGCCTTTACACCGCCGTGACCCGCAAGGGCCCCTCGGGCGTGGCCCACGGCTACGCCGACGAGGCGATCACCATCGACCAGGCGATCCGCGGCTACACCTACATGGGCGCCTGGCTTTCGTTCGAGGAAAAGACCAAGGGCTCCATCGAGCCGGGCAAGTTCGCCGACATGATCGTGCTGGACAGCGACCCCCTGCTCATTCCTCCGGAAAAGCTGCTGACCATGAAGGTCGACCAGACCTACCTGAACGGCAAGCTCGTCTACGACCGCTCGGCTCCCTAAGGCGACTCCCCCCGCTAAAACCCAGCCGACGGCCGGAGGGCGCCGCGCGATCCGCGCGGCGCCCTTTCTGCGATCGCAGGCCGGCGTGGTGACGCCAGAGCACCACCGATGGCCTGTTTGGCGTCTCCCCCGCCGCGTTTCCCGCTCACAAGCTCGCGGCATCGGAGAGGGAATTCTTTCATGAAGCGGATCGTGATGCTGGGCGGCGCGGCCGCCATCCTTTGGACGGCGGCGGCCGGCGTGGCCCTGGCCCAGGCCAAACCGGCGGACATGGTGCTCTACAACGGCAAGGTGCTGACGGTGGACAAGGCGTTCAGCGTCGCCAGGGCCGTGGCGGTGAAGGACGGCAAGATCATCGCCGTCGGCGGCGACGAGATCGCCACCGCCTACAGCGCGCCCAACAAGATCGACCTGAAGGGCCGGGTGCTGATGCCCGGCTTCACCGACACCCACGTTCACCTGCGCGGCCTGCCCAACCGGGCGGTCGACCTCGACAACGTCAAGTCGATGGCGGAGCTGAAGGCGATGATCGCCGCCAAGGCCAAGGAACTCGGCCCGGGCGAATGGATCACCGGGCGAAACTGGGACGAGGCCGAGCTCACCGAGAAGCGCGAGCCGCACAAGGAAGACCTCGACGACGCGGCGCCGAACAACCCCGTCAGCATCACCCGCGCCGGCGGCCACTCCAGCGCCAGCAACTCGATGGCCCTCAAGATCGCCGGCATCACCCGCGACACGCCGGACCCGAAGAGCGGCCTGATCGAGAAGGACGCCAAGGGCGAACCGAACGGCATCGTCCGCGAGCGCAGCGACATCGTGCAGAGCCACGTGCCGGAATCGACCTGGGCCGAACTGAAGCCGGGTTTCATGGCGACCATGAAGAGCCTGCTGCCGATGGGCATCACCTCGGTGTTCGAAGCTTCGGGCTCGATCGACGACGAGCCGGTCGGCCAGGGAGGCGTGGCCAAGCCGGGGTCGAACAACACCTACAGGCGCATGCGCGAGGTCTACGACGAGATCGGGACCGATATCCCGCGCATGACCATGTACATCAGCTATCCGGGCGCCGAGCGACTGAAGGCCTATCCCCACGCCACCGGCTACGGCGACGACCGCCTGAAGATCGGCCCGATCGGCGAGAACGCCATCGACGGCGGCTTCACGGGCCCCACCGCCTGGACCCTGGCCGACTACAACGGCCAGCCCGGCTTCCGCGGCAAGGGCCGCTATACCGACGCGGAACTGCAGGAGATGGTCGACACCGCCGCCGGGCTCGGCTGGCAGATGGGCCTGCACGCCATCGGCGATGCCGCCATCCAGCAGCAGGCGGCCGCCTACGCGGCCTCACTCGACAAGATCAAGGTGGCCAAGGGCGACGACCATCGCTGGTTCATGGACCACTTCACGATCATGCCGCCGGACGCGACCATGAAGCTGATGGCCGACCACAGGATGATGATCGCCCAGCAACCGAACTTCACCTACAACCTGGCCGGTCGATACAAGGAGACGATGGATCCTTGGCGTTACGCCCACAACAACTCGATCACCACGCCGGTGAAGAAGTTCGGGATCTTCATGGCCTTCGGCTCCGACAACCTGCCCATCGGCCCCATGTACGGCCTCTACGCGGCGGTCACCCGCAAGGGCTGGAACGGCGAGGTGGCCGGTCCCGAAGAGGCGGTGACCATGCCCGAGGCGATCCGCTTCTACACCGCCAATGGTCCTTACCTTTCCTGGGACGAAGCGAAGAAAGGCACGCTGGAGGTCGGCAAGTTCGCCGACATGATCGTGCTCGACCGCGACCTCCTGACCATCCCCAGCGACCAGATCCTGTCGACCAAGGTCGACTTCACCATCATCGGCGGCAAGGTGGTCTACGACCGCGCCAAGCCCTGATCCCGCTTCCCCGAAGGCGGAGGCCTCCCCCTCCGCGCGACTCTCAGGCCCGCCTCGCGCGGGCCTTTTTTTTCGCTGCGCGCGCGGCTCGCAACGCCGACGAAAAAATGGGCGATGTACGTTCAGATCATCGCCCACAGCGTGAGCTTGTTGTTCAAGTCCTTGGCGGAATGTAGATTTTTTTGAGGTGTGTTTGAGCGGGGGCGGTTATGGCTGGTCGCAGTGTGGATCGTGTTCGGAGGAGCGACGGATGCTGACCCTCGCGCGTGTGAATGACGACGCTCCGCCGGCCGTCAATCTGTCCAACCGCAAGGCGATCCCGCCGTTCGCCGCGCTGCGCGCCTTCGAGGCGGTCGGGCGGCTGGGCGGTGTGCGGCGCGGCGCGCAGTCGCTGGGCCTGGACCACGCCGTCGTCAGCCGCCACCTGCGGGCGCTCGAGGATTGGTCGGGCGTGCGCCTGATCGAGCGCGCCAGCGGGGGCGGACGGCTCACCGACGAAGGCCTGCAGTATCACCGGCGCATAACCCAGGCGATGGCCGATATCGCCAGCGCGACCGCCGAGCTTACCCATGCCAGCGGCAATGACCGGTTGAATATCTGGTGCGTGCCAGGCCTCGCCTCGCAATGGCTGATGAGCCGGCTCGGCGGCTTTCGGGGCGCCCACCAGGACCTGGATTTCGAATTCCACCCGACCGACGTGGCGCCGGATTTCAGCCGTCACGAGGCCGACGCGGACTTGCGCTATGTGATCTCGGCGCGGATCGGCGAGACCACGCCCGGCGTGCGCCATGTCGAGATCGCCAGGCCGCTAGTCTTTCCGGTGTGCAGCCCGGCCTTGTTGACCCAACTGAAGAAAACGGTTCTCGAGCCCGCCGACCTCCTGGCCGCGCCGATCCTCCACGAGGATTCCTATGAGGAATGGCGCGGTTGGTTCAGCGCCAATGGGGTGCAGACCACTCCGCGCATCAATGGCCCACGGCTTTGGCACGCCCACCTCACGCTCGACGCGGCTCGGCGCGGGGAGGGGGTGGCGCTGGCCAACCCCTTCCTGCTGGGCGACGACCTCAAGACCGGTCGTTTGGTCGCCGTCAACGTCGGCGAACCGGTGGTGCTCGGCGCCTACATGTTGTTCGCCCGCAGGGACCGCTGGGATGCCCCGGCGGTCGTGCGCTTCCGGCGCTGGCTGCAGGGGATGGCGGCGCAAGACCAGAAGGCCGCGGCCTGACCGAACATGGATGAAGTGATCGTACGCGCGGCGACGGCGAACGACCGCGAACCCTGGGGGCGGCTCTATGCGGCCTACGCCGCCTTCTACAAGACGGAGCAGGACGAGCTCATGCGCGAGCGGGTCTGGTCGTGGATCGGCGACGCGGCCCATCCGGTAGAGGCCTTGGTGGCCGAGGCGGGCGGCGAGATGATCGGCCTGGCTCATTTCCGCGCCTTCGCCCGTCCGCTGTCGGCGACCACGGCCGGATTCCTCGATGATCTTTTCGTATCCGAGGCGGTTCGGGGCGCGAAGGTCGGCGAGGCTCTGATCTCGGCGGTCGCCGAGATTGGCCGGGTTCGCGGATGGTCGATCATCCGCTGGCTGACGGCTGAGAACAACTACCGGGCGCGCAGCCTGTATGACCGCGTGGCGACGCCGACCCCATGGCGGGTCTACGACATCAAGCTGACCTGAGACGGCTCTCGCGGAGACGCTGGCGCGCCCGGCGCGATGCGAATTGCGCGGCGAGTCTACCTCGTCGCATCCCGTGGTTGATCGCTTGGCCGCGATGACCCCCTGGTCGCAATATCCGTCGCAATATCCGCGGCTCCGCGCGACGTGAACAAAATTCCGCTGGAGAGGCTGAGGGGTATTGTTGAAGACCGCTCTTACCAACCGGGGCAGTGTGCGCCAGCAGTGCGGGTGATCCGCGTGGATACAAATATCGAACCATGACGCGGCCAAGGCCACAGCAGGCAGCGATATCGCCCGATCTGTCTCGGTATCGTCCCGTGTTGGTCCGATATTTCCGCAAGCGCGCCCATCCCGCCGATGTCGAAGACCTGGTGCAGGACGTATTCCTGAACATGCAGACGCGGCAGGCCGATGCGCCGATCGGCAATGTCGAGGGCTATCTGTTCGCGGTGGCCATGAGCACCTTGGTGCGCAAGGCGCAGCAGGAGAAGCCGCGTCGCACGCACACCGCCCTTGAAGACGATGATGACGCAGTCCTGCCGCCCGAGGAAATCTCGCCCGAGCGCGTGCTGCTGGGCAAGGAACGGCTGGCCCAGGCGGTGCGCGTGATGAAAAACCTGCCTCCGCGCACCCAGGAGGTCTTCCTGCTGCACCGCTTTGAGGAAATGACCTACCCCGCCATCGGCGCGGCCTTGGGCATGTCCGTGAGCGCGGTTGAAAAACATATCATGATCGCGCTCAAGCGGCTGGCGGCCGACCTGGGGGGCGTTCGATGACGGTCGCCCACGAAATCCCCGAGGAAGGCGGCCCGCAGGCCGAGGCCGTCGCATGGTTCGCCCGCTGGCGCTCGGGCGCGATGAGTCCTGGCGAACTGGACGATGTCGAGGCCTGGCTTCGGCGAGATCCGGCCAATCGCGAGGCGTTCGAGGACCTCGCGGCGATGTGGGAAGAGATCGAGGCGGCGCGCCGTGATCCTTCGATCATGGCCTTACGGGAAAGGGCCAGGCGCCTGGCGCGCCGTAAACCCCTGTTGACGCGGCTGCGCCCGGTCGCGGCCGTGCTGGTGGTCGCCGCGCTTGGCGTCGGCGCCATGCGCTGGGTGGAAAGCATCGAGCGGTCCAATCCCATCGTCTACACCACGCCGGTGGGGCAAACGTCGTCGGTGGAGCTGGCGGACGGATCGAAGGTCATTCTCGACACCGACTCCGCCCTCAAGGTCTGGCCGCGGATGGTCGCCGAGCGGCGGCTCGAACTGGTGCGAGGCAGGGCGTTCTTCGAGGTCGCCAAGGACCCCAGCCGCCCCTTCATCGTGCAGACGGACCGGGGCTCGGTCACGGCGGTCGGCACCGCCTTCGATGTGCGCCGCAGCCGGGCCGGGATGAAGATCGTGTTGGTCGAGGGCCGGGTGCGGATTGAGCCGTCCGGCCCGCACAAGCCGAAGGCGCCGCTGGAGATGTCGGCGGGATACGAATTTGTCGATGAAGGGGCGAGGTGGTCTTTGAAAAAGACGGACTCCCAGGCTGAAACCAGCTGGATCAGGGGCGACCTGATCTTCGACGAGCGCCCCCTGTCGGAGATCGTCGCGGAGCTGAACCGCTATGGACCCGAGAAAATCGTCATCAGCGATCCGGAGGTCGGACGCCGACGGCTGAGCGCCGTGTTGAAGGCCGGCGACAACACGCTTTTCCTGGCGTCGGTTCAGACCTTGCGGCTGGCGGCGGTCGAGCGGGCTGGGAAGCACGAGCTTCACTTGCGCGCGCCGAAATAATTTTCGCGTCGACACTGAGGGATCGACCGTCGATTCACTCTTACCAGTCAGATCGGTCTTAGAGCCGGCGATAAGGATCGGCGTCAGATCCGGTCTGGGGAGGAAGCGATTTTGCCTAACGCCCGGATTGTATCTCCGCTCTGCGGAGTTGCACTCTCCACGCTCTGCGTGGGACGGGGCGCCGCCGCCGAAATCCTGTTCAACATTCCGCCGCAACCCATGCCCTCCGCGCTGCGGGCCTTCGGGGTGCAGAGCGGCGCGCCCATTGTGTTCGCGTCGTCCGGCATCGGCGCGACGGTCTCGCCCGGCGTCGTCGGCGCCTATGAGCCGGATGTCGCCCTCGCCAAGGTGCTGGGCGATGCGCCCCTGACCTTCGTGGAGGCCGCGGGGGGCTTCACCGTCGTCAATCGCCTGCCGGCGAAACTGGCGCGTGCGCAGCTTCGCCTCGCCGTCCTGCCGGCCGCGCCGCCCAGGGACGACATTAGGGCGATCCTCGACGCCATCCCCATCGCGGTGGTTGTCGATGAAGTGGTGGTCTCGGCGACCCGGATATCCAACGGCTATCAGCAGCCGACGCCGGTGTTGACGCTCGGTCCGGACCTGATCGACCGGGAAGCCAAACCCGACATCGGCGACGCCATTCGCCAGATTCCCTACGTCGGCGGCGGCGCGCCGCAGACCGGCGCGGGGGCCGGCGTCATCTCCGGCGCGCCGGCCGGGCAAAGCACCCTGGCGCTGCGTGGGCTCGGCCTGCAGCGCACCCTGGTGCTGTTCGACGGGCAGCGGGTGGTCAACTCGAACATCACCGGCGGCGTGGATCTGAACACCATCCCCTCAAGCCTGGTGCGGCGCGTCGATGTGGTGACGGGCGGCGCCTCGGCCGCCTGGGGATCCGACGCCGTGGCCGGGGTCGTGAACCTGGTGATCAATCGAGGCTTCACCGGCCTGAAGGCCCATGTCGAGACCTCGGACAACGATGCGTCGCAGTACGCCACCACCAAGGCGGAGCTTTCCTGGGGGCGGCGGTTTCAGGGCGACCGCGGCCACATCATCCTCAGCGGCTCCTATACGGAGGCCCCGGACGCCGTTTATCTGAGCCAGGTCGATTGGCATCGGGGCGGCGTCTATCTCGTGCCCAATCCGCGCTACGTCGCCGGCGGCGGCGAGGCGAGGTTTGTCCACGTCAGCAATGCGGGCCTGTCGCAGGCGACGCCGGGCGGGTTGATCGTCTCCAACCCGGCTGGAACCACGCCGGGCAGCGCCAACATTCTGCGGGGCCTTCAGTTCACCGGCCCACGGGCGACGGTCTCGAACTACGACTTCGGGACCATCGCGGGCGTCCTGTCATACGGCGGCTCGGGGAATTTCTACACCAACGAGAACCCGTTCAACCTGATCGCGGTGCCGTATCGTTCCGAGACCTTGTTCGGCTACGCACGCTACGGTCTGACCGAGCGGCTGCAGGCCTCGCTGCAACTGAACTACGGCCGGTCGTTCGCCCAGAACTCGGCCCAGTCGGCGGCGAACTTCGGCAACCTGACCATTTCCGCCGACAACCCCTACATTCCCGCCGGCGTGCGCGCGCTGATGCAGCAGAACGGCATCGCCAGCTTCGTGATGGGCACGCTCAACACGAACAATGTCGATCTTCGTAACCTGTCGCCGGCCGCGACCTCGAAGTCGCTCGGCATCCCGGTGAACGACAACCATCGGTCGCTGATGCGCGGGGTGTTCACCCTGGAAGGCAAGCTGAGCGACAATTGGACCTGGAACGCCTACGCCCAGCGCTCCACGGTGAAAGTCGGGCTGCGGGTGATCAACAACACCCTCAATCCAAATCTGAGGGCCGCCCAGGACGCGGTGACGGTGACCGAGGCCAATCGGGGCGCGTCGGGCCTGGCGCTGGGATCGATCGTCTGCCGCTCGAGCCTGACCAGCCCAGGTAACGGCTGCAAGCCGATCAATCCGTTCGGCGAGGGCGTCGCCTCGCCGGAGGCCATCGCCTACATCAACTCCTATGGCGACATCGACCGCGAGGATATCCGTCTCAACCAGGATGTCATCGCCGCCTCGATGAACGGGCAGCTGCCCTGGTCGCTGCCGGCCGGGCCGGCGCCGATCGCCTTCGGCATCGAACATCGCAGGGAGTCGGGCTCGATCGTCGCGGACCCGCGCGCCAACGCCGCCCAGTGGTACTCGGCCAACTTCTCGAACTTCGCCGGCCGGTATCACGTCGAGGAAGGCTTCTTCGAAGTCGATCTGCCGTTGTTGAAAGACCGCTTCGTCAAGACGCTGAATGTGAACGCCGCCGGGCGCCTGACCGACTATTCGACCAGCGGCCTCGTCAAGACATGGAAGCTGGGCGCCAACAGCCAGGTCAACGAGGACCTGCGGCTGCGGGCCACGCTATCGACCGACATCCGCGCGCCGAACCTCTCGGAGCTGTTCGCCAGCCACCAGATCAACACCGTCGCCCTCATTGACCCGAAGACCGGCCAGCCGGTGACGGCCTTCACCGACCGGGGCGGCAACCCCGATCTCGTGCCGGAGATCGCCCGCACGGTGACCGCCGGCGTCGTGGTCTCCCCGCGGCGCATCAAGGGGCTCAGCTTCTCGGTGGACTGGTACTCGATCATGGTGAAGCGGGCGATCTCGACGCCCGGCGCCACCAATGTCGTTCTGCAATGCCAGGCCGGGATCCAGGTCTACTGCGATCAACTGGATTTCGACGGGCCGGGCGGGGCGCTGAGCACAGTCCGCACCATGCCGATCAATTCCGAGTTCCAGCAGGTGGAAGGGGTCGATGTGCAGATCGACTACCAGGCGCCGCTGTTCGGCGGCGCCATGGCCTGGCGGGCCGTCGGCAACTTCAACACCGAAAACGTTTCGACGACGCTTGGCGTGCGCTGCGACAGCGCCGGTGAGGTCGGGACGAACGACAATTGCAGCGGCGCGCCGAAATTCGCCGGCACGCTCTCGGCCACCTATGCCAGCGGGCCGTGGTCGGTGTCCGGCCAGGCGCGCTACACCGGCGCGTTCAAGCTCAACAACGCCTGGATCTCCGGCGTCGACGTCGACGACAACACCGTCCCGGCCAAGACCTTCATCGACCTGCGCGGCTCCTATCGCTGGACCGCCAACGTCCAGACCTATGCGGCCGTCGACAACGTGTTCGACACCGATCCCCTGGTGATCCCCGCCTTCTACAGCGTGGGCAATCCTTTCAGCGCCACCTTCGGGCGCGGCGACCTGCTCGGCCGTGTCGTCCGCATGGGGGTGCGTCTTGCCTACTGATCGCCGCCAACCTGCCGGCGACGCATCGCCGATCCGATTTCGATCCAAGGAGCCTCCAGTGAAGAAAGCCGTCTTCGGCCTGATCGCCGCCCTCAGCACCGCGGCCGCGCCCGTTGTCGTCTCCGCCCAGGCCGCCGCGCCGCGTCCGCTGCGACCGCTGAACCTGCCCAACCCCCGCGGCACCGACAGCGGCGCGGGCCCGGCCTGCGATCAACTGACCACCTATGGCGAGGCTCAACCGCCCGGCCCGCCGGCGGTTCCTTACGGCAGGGGCGCGCCGCCGCCCGGCCCCGCAGCGCCCTTGCCGGCCTTCGCCCAGGCGATCCCGGCGCGCGCCGACAGCACCCTGGGCGCCGCCGGCCTCGACGTGCGCGGCGTCACCATCCCCGATGCGCCGGTGCTGCCCTACAGGTTCGTGCCCGCCCCGCAGCCGCCGCAGGGCACGGCCGGCTTCGCCAACGTCAACGGCGTCGGCCTCCTGAAGGACGGTCGCCTCGTCGTGAACCAGCGTCTGCCGATGTACCAGGTGCTGGTCTACAGCGCCGACGGCAAGCTGCTGCGCAACCTCGATCCCAACCTGCAATCGCGCCCGCACGGCATGCGCATCGACCGCGACGACAACATCTGGATGACCGACCAGCAGTGCAACACGGTCACCAAGATCAACGTCAACGGCGACGTGCTGCTGCGCCTGGGCACCTCCGGCAAGGCCGGGACCTGGGACGAGGCCAAGGGTGACCGGCTGTTCAACCAGCCCACCGACATCGCCTTCGGCCCCAACGGCGACGTCTTCGTCTCCACCGGCCACGGCGGGCCGGACCCGCGCATAGTCCGCTTCGATCGCAACGGCAAGTTCATCACCACCTGGAGTCTGAAGCACGCGGACGGGACGCCGGCCCTGATCCACACCCTGGTGGTCAACGCCAAGGGCGAGGTCTACGCGGGCGACCGCGAGTCCAAAAATCTTCGGGTCTTCGATTCGAACGGCAAGTCGCTGCGCGACATCCCGATGAAGCAGCTGATCTGCGGCCTCTACATCGACGCCAAGAACCAGCTGTGGATGACCACCGGCATGGACGGCATGGTCCTGCGCCTCGACTGGGACGGCAAGGTGCTCGGCTATGTCGGCAAGTCCGGCTACGGATCCTACGAGTTCGGCGAGGCCCACTACATGACCATGTCGGCCGACGGCCGCACCATGTACGTCGGCGACACCGTCAACAACGACATCAAGAAACTGCAGCTGAACTGACGGGCCGCGGGATGTTCGCCACATCATCCGTCAGGGTCGACCCGCTCGCCGAAGCGGTGGGGCATCTGAACGCCGGGGTGGCGCAGGCGGCTGTGGCTTGCCTGCTTCCGCTCCTGCGGGCGACGCCGGATCATCCGGTCGCGCTGACTCTGATGGGTGTGGCGCTGCTGGAATGCGAACGGCCGGTCGAGGCGGAGGCCTCTCTGCGGCAGGCGTGGACGCTCGATCCCGGGCGGCCGGAAATCGCGGTTCCCCTGGCGCGGGCCCTGCGTTTCAACGGGTGGCCGAGCGAGGCGGCGGAGGCGTGCCGGGCGGCCTTGGCATTCGCGCCGGGCGACGAGCTTTTGCTGGAGATGCTGGCCGAGGCGGGGGCCGAAGCGCGCGCCGAAGCCGACAAGACGCGCGCTGTCGCCCTGCAGCGGGAGGGCCGGTTCGAGGAAGCCAGGGCCGCCCTGCGCTCGGCGGTGGCGGCCGCCCCGCTCGACATGGCGGCGCACCTTCAGCTCAACGAACTGCTCTATCGCCAGGGCCAGGACGCGGAGTTTCTGGCCTCTTACGATGAGGCGGCGGGACTGACCGGCGCGCCCCAACCGCTCGTCGCCAAGGGGCGGCTGCTGCTCAAGCGCGGCGACGCCGCCCGCGCCTTCGACGATTTCGGCAAGGCCTTGCTCCGCGCGCCCCGAGATCTCGACGCATTGTTGGGCCGGGCTCAGGCCCTGGAGGCCTTGGCGCGGGGCGAAGAGGCCCGACGCGCCTACGAACACGCGCTGGCCATCGCTCCGAACGACGCGGCGGTTCAGATCGACGGCGCGGGTTTCCTGCTGCGCACCGGGGAGGCGGATCGGGCGCTCGCCATGGCGCAGGCGGCCTCGCGATCGCGGCCGGATAGCCAGGAAGCGCTGGCCCTGCTGACGCTCTGTTACCGCGCTCTCGGCGATGCACGGGAGATGGCGCTGGCCGACCCGGACGCCGTCGTCGGCGTGTTCGACCTGAATCCCCCGGCCGGCTTCGCCGACATGGCGACGTTCAACCACGAGCTCGCAGGCTACCTCGCCGGCTTGCACGGCGATGTGCGCGAGCATTTCACCCAGACGCTGCGGGGCGGCACGCGGCTCTACGGCGGGGTGTTCGATCAGGGGCATGCGCTGGCCGACCGCCTGCGGCCGGTGATCGACGAGGCCATTGCCCGCTATATTCTCGGCTTCGACGCACGCACGCCCGCGCCGCTGCGTGAGCGCCGGTCCGATGGCTTCGCCTATGTGTCGTCCTGGTCGTCGCTGCTGGTGGGGCAGGGGCGCCACGTCAATCACATCCATCCCGAAGGCTGGATCAGCGCGGTCTATTACGTGGCCGTTCCGGATGTCTGCGGCGACGAGGCGGGGCGCCAGGGTTGGCTGACCTTCGGCGAACCTTCGGCCGAGTTCGACGCGCGGTTCGCGCCGCGCCGCCTGGTTCGGCCGCGCCCCGGCCGGCTGATCCTGTTTCCGTCATACCTCTGGCACGGCACGACCCCGTTCGTCGCCGATCAGTCGAGGATGACCATCGCTTTCGACATCGCGCCGAGCGCGATCTTAGCGGGGGCGCGCAATATGAAGCTTTAATTCGAGGCGGCCTCTTGAGGTGACGTGGAGCTGAAGCTGCGATCTATGAAGATCTCGCGCTGCAAATCGCGCGGGGGTCCTTGTTGTGCGCGCGATAGTATTCAGGCGTTACTTGAGTGTTGCCCCTAAGTGTTCGTTAGTCATCTCATTGGATGAAAGAGATTTGGCGTTAGTGATATTGTCGTTGTTGTAATCGGCAAAAATCCACCGCACAGTCATTATCAATAAGCCGGCCAGACAGACGATGATCTGACGGCATGGGAGGAGCTTATGGAAGCGACCAAGTCCGCTGACGTTCTGTCGGCGCAAAGCAACGCGGCTGCGCGTCACTCAGGAAAACTAGGAAAGCGCGCCTTGATGGGGCGCGGCGCGCTGTGGATGTTCGGCGTGGTCGTGACCGCCGGCGCGGCCCTGACGGGGGCTACAATGGCCGCCACGGTTCCCCCGACGCAGGGCCCCGCCACCGGCGGCGAGCCCGCCTGGCGCATGACCAAGAGCTATTCCAACCCACCGGGGCGCATGACAGTGGGCGCGGGCGGGGTGGTGACGATCACGCCGCCGGCGGCCAATGCGCCGCCGCCCCCGCCCAGGCCCGCGAGCGCGCTGCCGGCCGGCCGTTTCCCCGGCTGCATCAAGTCGCCGATCTGCGGTCGCGTCGGCGCGCTCGACCGCACCAGTGTCATGCACCTGACCTGGGATCAGACCCCCGGCTACACCTTCAGCTATCCGTTCCAGCTGCCGCCGGGGCCCGGCGGGGTCCCCGGGGTCGCGGTGGACAGCAAGGGCAATGTCTGGGCCTCGCAGCGCGCGCCGCGCGGCAGTTCGCAGCTCTTCAAGTTCGCGCCCGACGGCAAGCTGCTGATCAGCGTTTCGCCCGAGGTGACCGGCTACATCGAGAAGGCGCACGCCATCGCGACCGACGCCCAGGACAACATCTGGATTAGCGACGCCACCGGCGCGGTGGTGTTGCAGATCAGCCCGGACGGCAAGCTGCTGAAGACCTTCGGGACCCGCGGCAAGCGGGGCGACTGGGACGAGGCCAAGGGACAGCGCCTGCTGTGGCAGCCCGTCTCCATCGGCTTCGGGCCGCAGGGCGACATCTACATCGCCGAGGGCCACGGCAACGAAAGCCCCAACGACGTCGATTCAGACGATCCCGAGAACAACATCGGCGCCGCCCGGATTCTGCACTTCGACAAGGACGGCAAGTTCGTGAACCAGTGGTTCGGCAACGACCTGGGGCAGGGCAAGTTCGAGCAGACCCACGGGACGGCGGTGGATCCCAAGACCGGCGACGTGTGGATCGGCGACCGCGAGCAGTACCGCATCGTCATCTACTCGGGCGACGGCAAGTTCCTGCGCACCCTGCAGATGCGCAATCTGGTCTGCGCCATCGCCTTCGACAAGAACGGCGACCCGTGGATCTCGACCGGCATGGACGGCCAGCTGATCAAGATCACCCGCGACGGCAAGGTGATCGCCGCCGCCGGCGCCGGACAGGGCATCGACTCCGGCAAGTTCATCGAGGCCGGCTATCTCGGCTTCGACCGTAACGGCGTGGCCTATGTCGGGGACACCGGCATCGGCCGAGTGACCAAGATCACCCCGCCGCGCTGATTTCCTAAAACAAGCCGCCCGCCTGCAAAGGGCCTCGCACCTCGCGAGGCCCTACGGGAGAGCTGCGTCCAAAATCATAGATAAAACAAGCTTGAGGGAGGTAATTATGACCTTAAAAACTAGCAGCCTGAAGTTAGGCGTATCGTCATTGGCCCTGGCCGCGGCATGGCTCGCCGGACCCGCCGCCATGGCGCAGACCGCGCCGCCCGCCGCCGTCGAGGAGGTGGTGGTCACCGGCTCGAGCATCCGCGGCGCGCCTCCGGTCGGCTCGAACCTTGTCAGCGTCGGCCAGGCCGCGATCCAGTCGACGCCGGCCCAGTCGGTGCAGCAGATCCTGAAGTCGGTGCCGGCCGTCACGGGCCTCGGCTCGGCCGGGCAGGGGGCGTTCCAGTCGAACGACGCCTCGGGCACCAACGCCCCGACCATTCACGCGCTCGGCGGCAGCGCCTCGACCACGACCCTGATCCTGGTCGACGGCCATCGCATTCCGCTGACGGGCACCACCCACGCCCTGGGCGATCCCAACATGGTGCCGACCAACGCCATCGAGCGGGTCGAGGTGCTCGCTGACGGCGCTTCGTCGGTCTACGGCTCCGACGCCGTCGCCGGCGTCATCAACTTCATCACCCGCAGGCGCTTCGACGGCGTCGAGGCTTCGGCGCAGTATGGTTTCGCCGACGGCTACAAGACCCGGAACGCCAACATCCTGGCCGGCACGAGCTGGGACACCGGGTCGGTGTACATGGCCTACACCTATTCCAACCGGAGCAACCTCAGCGCCGGCGACCGCGACTTCACCCGGCGAGACCACCGCGCTCAGGGCGGTACGAACCAGGCGAGTTTCGCTTGCGCCCCAGCCAGCGTTCAGCCGACGGGCAGCAGCAGCATCTATCTGTTCCCCTATTCGTCGACGAACTTCGTCGGCAACGCCCAGGCCAACGCGCCGTGCGATTTCACCGGCCTCAGCGATCTGCTGCCCCGCGAGATCCGCCATAACGGCATGATCAAGTTCAGTCAGGAGATCGGCGACAAGCTGAACATCGACGTCGATGCGGTCTATTCGAACCGTCGCAACCGGACCCGCAACTCGCGCGGCGCGGTCACCGCCGTGATCTACGGCCCGAACAGCGGCCGCGGCTCGCAGATCAACCCGTTCTTCACGCCGATCCCCGGCAGCACCGCCACCTCGCAGACGGTCCGTTTCAACGCCGATGACCTGCTCGGCCCAGGCGCCTACACCGACGCCGGCGCGGAAGACTTCTATGTTCACGGAAAAGCCGAATATCGCCTCGGCGAGTCCGACAACTGGCGGCTGACCTTCAACGGCCTCGCCGGATGGGACAACTCGTTCAACGAGTCGGTCGGCGGCCTCTGCGGCAGTTGCGCCACCCTGGCCCTGAACGGCACGACCAACCAGGCCGGCAATCCGACGACGCCGTCGGTGCCGTCGAGCGGCTTGATTGTCACCCAGGGGCTGACCGCGGACAATGCGCTCGATCCTTACAATCTGAAGGCCAACAACCGCACCTCGGCCGCCCTGCTCAGCCAGCTGACGGACTCGGAGAGCAACATCAGCGCTCGCCAGACGATCCGGCAGGCCAGCCTGCAGATTTCCGGCGATATCTTCTCCCTGCCGGCCGGCGAGGTGAAAATCGCCTCCGGGATCGAGGGCGTGATCTATGGTCAGAAGACGCTGCATGTCGCCTCGCTGAACATTGGGCCGTCCTCGACCGGCTCGACTCGCCGCGCCTTCGACTACGGCGAGCGCAAGGTTCAGTCGGCCTTCGCCGAACTGCTGGTGCCGGTGGTCGGGCCGGAGATGGAAATCCCCGCCGTCCGCTCGCTGACCTTCAATATCTCCGGTCGCGTCGACAAATACAGCGACGTCGGGACGACCAAGAACCCGAAGGTCGCCGCCAACTGGGAGGTGTTTTCGGGCCTTAAGCTGCGGGCCAACTGGGCCAAGTCGTTCGTGGCCCCGCAGCCGACCAATCGCGGGATCAACGCCTTCGGCCTGACGGGGGAATCCGGCTTCTCCGGCACGACCTCGGCCAACATCGTGCTGCCGATCTCGCAGTTTCCGGCCGCCGCCCAGTTTCCCGGCTGCGCCCCGCCCGCCACGACCTGCACCATCGGCACCGCGGCCATCCCCGGCATCAACCTGACGGGCGGCGGCGGCGAGAGCCTGACGCCGCAACGAGGCAAGACCTGGTCGATCGGGGCGGACTACAATCCCGATTTCCTGCCCGGCCTCCGGCTCAGCATCACCAACTGGAACAACGAGATCCAGGGCGGCATCACGGCGCCGATCCCCTCGCTGGCGGTGGGCGCGAAGGAGCTGAACTCGCTGTTCACGCTGTTCCCCGGCGGCGCCACCCAGGCCCAGATCGCCGCCGCGACCGGCGGCTTCCCCCAGAACGGCACCCTGCCTGAGCAGGTGTTCTATGTGTACGACAACCGATCGAAGAACGTGCTCAGCCTCTATGTGTCGGGCATCGATCTGGACACGCAGTACAGCCGCGACACCGACTTTGGCCGGTTCACGGTCGGGAACTCGGTCACCTACCTCCGCAAGTTCGATCAGCAGGTCGGCAGCACCGCCAAGTTCAGCATCCTGAACAGCAGCGGCTTCAACTCCACCTTCCCGTCGATCAAGACGCAAGGACGGGTCAACTTGGGCTGGGAGTACGGCGGCGTGGAGGTGAACGCCTTCGTCAACTACGTCGGCAGCTTCCACAACTTCTCGGCCAACACCGTGAAGCCCCTGACCCGCGACGCCAACGGCAACCCCACCGGCGGCGGCGACAAGGTGAAGGGCATCGCCACGGTCGACCTGCATGTCGCCTACAACTTCTCCAACTTCCTGAAGAAGTCGCAGGTGTTCATCGACGCCACCAACCTGTTCGACAAGGATCCGCCGTTCTTCAACTCGGCCAACGGCTTCGACCAGTTCACCGGCAACCCGATCGGACGGGTGATCACGCTGGGGGTGAGAGGGGCCTTCTAGGCCGCGAGGCCGCGCCGCGCCGCCGGACCTCGGACCGGCGGCGCGGCTCACGGCGGCCAGGTTTGAAGAGGGACAATGGATGAGCAACACGGATCGATCGTCGCCGCTCCTGGCCCTCGCGGCGCTGGTTTGCGCCGGCGCGGGCCTGGCCACCCAGACGGCGTGGGCGGCGACCGCCGGCTCCGAGGTTTTCGGCGTCGCCAAGGACGGCCGGGCGGTGCAACTGGTCACGCTGCGCAACGCGGGGGGCATGGTCGTGCGGGTCTCCGCGCGGGGCGGGGCCATTGTGGAGCTCACCGTTCCCGATCGCGCCGGCAAGCCGGATAACGTGATCCTGCGGCAGGCCAACTTCGAGGCGTGGGAAAAGGCGAGCGGCTTCAACACCGTGGTGGGGCGTTACGCCGACCGCATCGACAAGGGCGCCTTCACCCTCGACGGCGTGCGCTACGCCCTCGATGGGCTCAACCCGAGAACCAATCTGGTGATCCACGGCGGGCCCGGCGGCTTCGGCAGCAAGCTTTGGACGGTCGCCACATTTCAGCGCGGCGGCGAGGCCGGCGTCACGCTGGATTACCTCAGCCCCGATGGAGAGAACGGCTATCCCGGCGCCCTCAATGTCCGGATGACCTACACCCTGACCGACGACAACGTCCTCAGGTTGGAATACTCGGCGACCACCGACAAGCCGACCGTCGTCAACCTGACCAACCACGCCTATTTCAACCTGGCGGGCGCGGGTTCCGGGCCGGTCTACGATCATCGCCTGCAGATCTTCGCTGACCGCTTCGCGCCGCAGGACAGCCGCCAGATTCCGACCGGTGAGCTGGCGTCCGTCGCCGACACGCCGTTCGACTTTCGCAACGAACGCCGGCTTGGCGACAGCATCTACGCGGTCCACCCCCAGCTTCAGTTGGCCAAGGGACTCGACACCAACTTCATCCTCACGCCGAAAGCCTCCGGCCTGACGCTCGCCGCCCGCCTCAGCGATCCGAAGAGCGGACGTCGCATGGACGTGCGCACCAACGAGACGACGCTGCGGGTCTACACGGCCAACAACCTGGATGGGACGACCATTGGCGGGGATGGCCGGATGCTCCGGCAGAGCGACGCCGTCTGCCTTGAGACGGAGCATCTGCCAGACAGTCCCAACCAGCCGGGCTTTCCGTCCACCACCCTGCGGCCGGGGCAGACCTACAGGACGACGACCGAATACGCCTTCTTCATCGATCGAGGAGGCGCGAACTGAGGCTTGGCGCCTCATAGCCGTCGGTAGGCGGCGCCCGAGCCCTTCAGCGACCTTCCCCTCACTGAGGTGGGCTCCCCGCCGTGGCCGACTCCCACCCGCGAAGCGTGGGAGAACTTGTCCTCCGGCCCCCCAGCCGGAGGACACTTTTCCCGCCGCGCGGCGGCGAGATGCATGCCGCATGGCTGTCGGGCGGCGTCTGAGTTTTCCGGCCGCCTTCAGGGCGGTGAACCAAGTCGATAACACGTGACAAAGGGCAGGATATGTCTCGAACCGAACTCCAGCGTTCCATCCTCCGCGGCGGCGGCCGGCTTGTTCCGGGTTGCGTCGCGGCGTCGCTGCTCGCGGTCACCGGCTTCGTCGCCATGGCCGCCAGTCCGCCTCAGAGCGGTCCGGCCAAGGATGGCCAACCGGCCTGGTTCATCTACCAGCCGCCCGCCCCCGCGACGCCGCGGCCCCCGCAGGCGGAAGCCCGCATCCTCGCCTGCGCGACAGAGGCGGCGAAGCTCTGCTCGGACCAGCCCAATACGCAGCGTTCGTGCCTGATGGCGCACTACACCCAGGTGTCCAGCGCGTGCCAGGTCGCGCTGGCGGCCCCGGCGCCCTCGGTGAACGACAAATCCACCATCCCGACCTGCATAAGGTCGGTGATATGCGGCCCCAACAATGGCCAGGGCATTCTGAACCGTACGAACCCCAACGGCCTGCGAGACGGGATGGGCGGCTACAGCCGCGTGCAGTGGCGGTCCGACCCGGTCAACATGGGCTATACCGTCTCCTATCCCTACGCCTTGCCCGCCGGCGCCAACGGCGCGGTGGCCGTCGCGATCGATTCCAAGGACAATCTGTGGGTCTATCAGCGGAGCCCCATCGGGGCCCCGGCGCTGACCAAGTTCGGGCCGGACAGGAAAATGCTGTTCACGCTCGGCGACGATGTGATCGGGCATCAGAACAAAGCCCACGGCATGAATATCGACGCCCAGGACAATGTATGGATCGCCGATCCCAGCAGCTCGGTCATCACGCAGGTCAGCCCGCAAGGGAAGGTGTTGCGGACCCTGGGTGTTCGGGGTCACCGTGGTGATTGGGACGAGACCAAGGGGCAGCGCCTGCTGTGGCAACCGGTCTCGATCGCCTTCGCCCCCAACGGCGACATGTATATCGGCGAAGGCCACGCCAACGAGAGTCCCAACGACACGCAATCGGGCGATCCGACCAATGTCTCCGGCGCCGCCCGGGTGATCCACCTCGACAAGGACGCCAAGTTCATCAACCAGTGGTACGGCAACATGACCGGGGCCGGAAAGTTCTTCCAGGTTCACGACATCGCCGTGGATCCCCGGAACGGGGACGTCTGGATCGGCGACCGCGAGCAATACCGCTTCGTCGTCTACACCGCCGATGGCGAATTCATCAAAACGATCCAGATGCGGAATCTGACCTGCAACGTCGCCTTCGACAAGAACGGCGACCTGTGGATGGGGTCGGGCGGCGACTCGCAGCTGCTCAGGATCGACCGCGACGGCAAGGTCCTCGGCGCCCTCGGCAACGGCCCTGGGGCGGGCGAGGGCGAGAACGGCGAAACGGGCTACATCGCCTTCGACAGCAAAGGCGCGGTCTACACCGGGTCAACCGGCTCGCCCCGCGTGACGGTCTGGACGCCCCCAAAGGGCGGGTGATCGCCCGGACCGCCCAGCCACGGCGGCCCAACCCCAACCTTGGCTTTCGGCGGGAAGCCGGGTCAATCAATGGCCCGCTCTACGGCGCTCAGAACTTGCGGTCGCCGTCGAGGGGATCGCACGTGCCGCTGAACTTGGTCAGGCCTTCGAGCGTGATGTGAACCGCTCGGCGGTCGATCATCAGCTTGGGCTTGTTGAGGCCGTTCAACCTGAACTCGCCCCGGATCATGTCGCGCGAAACCGACAGGCCGTCGATGTCGTACTAGCCGCCGTTACCGCCGGAGTTGATTGGCGGAGCATGCTTTTGGCCGGCCGGATGCGTCCGCGGGGCCGGGCTCCCTCCATCGGCAAGGATCTTTGGCGTTGACAACCCGGACGTCCAGTTCAACAAAATAGAAAAACACTAAGATGTTTAGTAAACATCAATTTGGGTGGATGGCGTGGCGAGCGGCAGGGCGGATCCGCAACTCGTATTTCTGACGGCGATCAACGTGGCGCTGCTCGCCGTGGGCGCGGTCGCCGTGGGCGCGGTCGCCGCGGGCGGCGCCTTCGTCGACCTCGACAACCTGCAATCCATGGCGGGACAGGTGCCGGAGATCGGCCTGCTGGCCATCGGCGTGATGGTGGCGATGGCGTCGGGCAACGGCGGCATCGATCTTTCCGGCATCGCCTTGGCCAACCTCGCGGGCGTGGTCGGGGCGACCCTGGTCGCGCCGGCGATCTCGCCCGAGACTTCGCCGCTGGCCTTCAGCCTGGCCTTCGCGGCCGTGACCATCCTGGCGGGCGTCGTCGGCGGGGCGTTCAACGGCCTGCTGATCTCGCGGCTGGGCCTGGCGCCGATCCTCTGCACGCTAGGCACGCAGATGCTGTTCACCGGCGTCGCCGTGGTGATCTCGGACGCCCGGGCCGTCACCGTGGGCGACGCCGGCCTGCTTTTCAGCCTGGGCAACGACAGCATCCTCGGCGTGCCGATCGCCTTCGCCGTGTTCCTGGTGGTCGCGCTGCTGGTCGGAGCAATGCTGAAGTTCACCCCCTTCGGCGTGCGACTGATGCTGATGGGGACCAACGCCACGGCGGCGCGCTTCGCCGGCTTCCCCAGGGCGCGGATGCTGGCGAGCGCCTACACCCTTTCGGGCCTGATGGCCGGTCTGGCCGGGGTCATCATCGCGGCGCGCAACGTCAATGTGAAATGGGACTACGGGCAGTCCTACCTGCTGGTCGCCATCCTGATCGTGGTCATGGCCGGGGTGAAGCCGGAGGGCGGCTACGGCCGGATGACCTGCGTCGTCCTTTCCGCCATCGCCCTGCAGCTGCTGTCCAGCCTGCTGAATTTCTTGAACTTCTCGAATTTCTTCCGCGACTTCGGCTGGGGGCTGCTGCTGCTCCTGTTCCTGGCCGCGATCCGCTTCGATCTGGTCCGGGGCGTCCTCGCCTCTATCCGCCCGCCACGCCCCTCAATTCCATCCGCCAAGCCGTGAAAACCCTGGAGACCCACATGAAGAGGATCGTCGCCGTCACCGCCGTCGTCGCCGTCGCGGGCGTCGCCTGGGGGTGCAAGCCCGCCGCTTCCGGCAAGCCGGTCATCGCCACTGTGGTGAAGATCGGCGGCATCCCCTGGTTCAACCGCATGGAGACCGGGGTGAAGGCCTTCCAGGTCGCCAACCCCGACGTGACGGCCACGCAGTACGGCCCGTCGACCTCCGACGCCGCGCAGCAGTTGAAGATCATCAACGATCTGATCGCCAAGAAGGTCGACGCCCTGGCCGTGGTGCCCATGGACCCGGCGGTGGTCGAGGGCGCGCTGAAGCGGGCGCGGGAGCGCGGCATCGTCGTGGTCACCCACGAGGCCGACAACCAGAAGAACACCCAGGCCGACGTCGAGGCCTTCGACAACGCCGCCTATGGCGCGGCGCTGAACGAGAAGCTGGCCCAGTGCATGGGCGGCAAGGGCAAGTGGACCAGCTTCGTCGGCTCGCTGGGCAGCCGCACCCACATCCAGTGGGTCGACGCGGCGGCGGCCAACGCCAAGAAATATCCGGACATGCAGCTGGTCGACGAGAAGAACGAGAGCTTCGACGACGCCAACAAGACGTTCGAAAAGGCCAAGGAAATCCTTCGCAAGCATCCCGACATCCGGGGCTTCCAGGGTTCGGCCGGCAACGACGTGATCGGTATCGGCCGCGCGGTCGAAGCCGCCGGCCTGCAGGACAAGGTCTGCGTGGTCGGCACGGGCCTGCCCAACGCCACGGCGCAATATCTGGAATCCGGGGCGGTGAAGGCCATCGGCTACTGGGATCCGAAGGACGCCGGCATGGCGATGAACGCCATCGCCAAGCTGCTGGTGCAGAAGAAGCCGCTGACCGACGGCATGGACCTGGGCGTGAAGGGCTATGAGCACGTAACCATCCGCAAGGGAGCGGGGGAGGGCGTGCTGGTGCTGGGCGACGCCATGGTGATCGACGACAAGTCGACCTACAAAGACCACCTGTTCTAGCCATGACCGCGGCCGCCGATCCGCCGTTCCTGAGGGTGCGCGACGTCGTCAAATCGTTCGGCGGCGTGCGCGCCTTGCGGGGCGTGAGCCTGTCGATCGAGGCCGGCGAGGTCTACCATCTGCTGGGCGAGAACGGCTGCGGCAAGAGCACCCTGATCAAGGTGATCGCTGGCGCGCACCGGCCGGACGCGGGCGAGATCGAGATCGCCGGCAGCGCCTGCAAAGGCCTCGATCCGATCGGCGCCTTGGAGGCGGGGATCGAGACGGTCTACCAGGACCTCTCGCTGATGCCGAACATGACGGTCGCCGAGAACATCGGCCTGACCGAGCAACTGGTGGCGTCGAAGGGCCGCTTGGGGCGCAGGCTCGACGGCGGCCGGCTGGCGTCGACCGCGCGGCGTGCCTTGGAAACCGTGGACCTGCCGACCCGCGACGACTTCCTGACGACCCCGGTGGCCGAGCTGCCGTTGGCGACACGGCAGTTGATCGCCATCGCCCGGGCCGTCGCCACGCGGGCGCGGCTGGTGATCATGGACGAGCCGACCACCTCCCTGACCCGGCGGGAGGTCGACAACCTGGTGGGCGTGGTCCGGCGGCTGCAGGCCGAGGGGGTGGCCGTGCTGTTCGTCACTCACAAGCTCGACGAGTGCTACGCCATCGGTGGGCACGCGATCATCGTCCGCGACGGGCAGTGCGTCTCGCAGGGGCCGATCGAGACCTATTCCAAGGCGCAGCTCGCCGAGCTGATGACCGGGCGCGCGCTGGAAGACACCCGTTATCGGACCGGCGCGCCCTCAAGCGAAGCCCTGCTGCAGGTCGCCGGGCTGACGCTGGCGGACCAACTCGACGACGTGAGCTTCACCCTGCGCCGGGGCGAAATCCTCGGGGTGACCGGACTGCTGGATTCCGGACGCAACGCCCTTGTGCTGGCCCTGGCGGGCGTGCGGCCGGCGACGTCCGGATCGATCATGCTGGAGGGCGCGCCCATCCGCTTGGCGACCCCCGCGCAGGCCATCGCCAAGGGCATCGGCCACGTGCCGGAGGACCGGCTGGTCGAGGGGCTGTTCCTCGACAAGGCCATCGCCACCAACCTCGCGGCCCTGGTGCTGGACCAGGTGAAGTCCACCCTGGGAGTGGTCAGCGGGTCGAAGGCCAAGGCGTTCGCGCAGGGCATGGCGTCGGACCTGAAGATCGCCGCCGCCGACCTCGACGCCCCCGTCCAGTCGCTGTCCGGCGGCAACCAGCAGCGCGTGCTGATCGGCCGGGCGCTGAGCGACAAGCCGAAGGTGCTGCTGCTGCACGGGCCGACGGTCGGGGTCGACATCGGCTCGAAGGACGCGATCTATCGGATCATCCAGGCCGAGGCCGAGAGGGGACTTTCGGTGCTGATGATCAGCGACGACCTGCCCGAGTTGCTGCAGAACTGCGACCGCATCCTGGTCATGCGCCAGGGCCGTATCGAGGCGGAGTTCGAGGGCGCGGCCGCGAGCGAAGAGGCGATCTTCGCGGTGATGACGGCCGACGCCGCGACGACGGAGGCGGCGTGATGAGCGCGTCCGACGCCGCCCGTGCCCCGGCCGCGAAGTTCGATGTGCGGCGCGCCTTCGCCCGCCGGCCCGAGCTTTTCACCTTCGCCCTGCTGGTCGTGCTCTGCGCCTACGTCGGGATTTCGAACCCGAGCTTCTGGCAGGCGGCGACCTTCTACGACCTGGCCCGGAGCTGCGTGGTCAACGGCCTGTTCGCCCTCGGCGTGCTGGTGGTGCTCGCCGCCGGCGGCCTCGACGTCTCGTTCACGGCCATCGCCGCCCTGGCGATGTACGCGGTCACCAAGCTGGCCGTCGCCGTTTTCCCGGGGATGCCGCTGATCCTGGCCTTCGCCCTGGCGACCGGCATCGGCCTGGCGCTCGGCCTGCTCAACGGGCTGCTGGTCCACGTCCTGCGCGTGCCGTCTCTCATCGTGACCATCGGCGCCCAGTACCTCTATCGCGGCTTCCTGCTGACCTTCATCGGCACGGTCTGGATCGAGCAGTTGCCGCCGCAGTTCGACGGCTTCGGCAAGGTCGCCCTGGCGAGCGCGGTGTCAGATCAGGGCGCGACGATCATCCTGCCGGCCTTCTTCCTGATCCTGCCGGTGGCGGCGGTGATCACCGCCTGGATCCTTCGCCATACCCTGCTGGGGCGCGCCGTCTTCGCGGCCGGCGGCTCGAGCGCCATCGCCGAGCGGCTCGGCTACAACCTGCGCACCATCAACCTGTTCGTCTTCGGCTTTGCGGGCGCGCTCGCCGGGCTGGCGGGCATCATCCACACCTGCAGCAACCGCCTGTCCAACCCGTCCGACCTCGTCGGAACCGAGATCGACGTGATCGCCGCCGTCGTGCTGGGCGGCGCGCGGATCACTGGCGGCTCCGGCTCTGTGGTCGGAACCCTGCTGGGCGTGGTGCTGATCACCGTCGTCAACAACACCCTGATCCTGGCCGGCGTGCCCAGCACCTGGCAGCGCGTGGTGGTCGGGACCTTCATCCTCATCGCCGGCGCGCTGCTGTCTCGCCGCCGGTCGTCGACCTAAGCCTCTGTGGAGCCAGCCCCATGAAGAAGTTCCTGAACAAGCCCGAGGCTTTCGTCGACGAGATGCTGGAAGGCATCTACGCGGCCCATCCCGGCAAGCTGAAGCCGGTCGCCGACGATCCGCGCTGCCTGGTCACCGCGCGGCCGAAGGCGGGGAAGGTCGGTCTGGCCACTGGCGGCGGCTCGGGCCACCTGCCGCTCTTCCTGGGCTATGTGGGCGAGGGCCTGCTCGACGGCGCCGCCGTGGGCGGCGTCTTCCAGTCGCCGAGCTCGGAGCAGATCCTGGAGGTCACCAAGGCGATCGATCGGGGCGCGGGCGTGCTCTACGTCTACGGCAACTACACGGGCGATATCCTCAACTTCGACATGGCCGGCGAGATGGCCGAGATGGAGGACATCCGCACCGCGACCGTCCTGGGCGCCGACGACGTCGCCTCGTCCCCGGTCGGGCAGGAGCACAAGCGCCGCGGCGTGGCGGGCATCCACTTCATCTTCAAGGCGGCCGGGGCCGCCGCCGCCGAGGGTCAGTCGCTCGACGAGGTTCTGCGTGTGGCCGAGAAAGCCAAGGCCAACACCCGGACCATGGGCGTGGCCCTGACCAGCTGCATCGTGCCGGAGGTGGGGCGCGCGTCCTTCTCCATCGGCGACGACGAGATGGAGATCGGCATGGGCATCCATGGCGAACCCGGCATCCGGCGCGGTCCGCTGCGCCCCGCCGACGAGGTGGCCGAGGAGATGCTGACGCCCATCGTTCAGGAGCTGAGCCTGGCCAAGGGCGACGAGGTGGCGGTGCTGATGAACGGTCTCGGCGCGACGCCGCAGGAGGAACTCTACATCCTCTATCGCAAGGTCTGGACGATGCTGCGCGATCTCGGCGTGGCCGTGTTCCACGTCTATGTCGGCGAGTTCGCCACCTCGATGGAGATGGCTGGGGCTTCGATCTCGGTGCTGAAGCTCGACGCCGAGCTCAAGCGGCTGGTCGCTGCGCCCGCCAATTCGCCGTTCTACGCGCAGGAGCAGCTGTGAGCCCGCCGCTGGAGCGCATCGGCCGAGAAGATCTGACGGCGCTGTTTCGCGAACTGCGCGGCCTGTTCGAAAGCCGGCGCGAGGCGCTGATCGCGCTCGACGGCCGCTTTGGCGACAGCGATCTCGGCATCACCATGAGCAAGGGCTTCGCGGCCGCGTCCGAGGCGATGGACGCCGCCGGGGCGGAGGGCGTGGGCAAGAGCCTGCAACTGGCCGGCATGGCCTTCGCCAAGGCCGCGCCCTCGACCATGGGCACCCTGGCGGCGGGCGGGATCATGCGCGGCGGCAAGGCGCTGCTGGCGGCGGATGCCATCGGCGCGATTGAGATGCACCTGTTCTGGGCGGCGTTCCGCGACAACATCGCCGAGCGGGGCAAGGCGCAGGTCGGGGACAAGACCATCGTCGACGTGCTGTTCCCCATCGCCGACTCGCTTGAACAGTCCACTGGGCAGGGGGCGGCCCTTGGCGAGGCGCTCGACCGCGCCTCCGCCGCGGCCGCTGCCGGGCTGGAGGCCACGAAGACGATGATCGCGCAGCACGGCAAGGCGGCCGCCTTTCAGGAGAAGACCCTCGGCTTCGAGGACGCCGGCGCCACCGTGGGCGTGCTGCTGATCGACGCCATGCGCGACTTCGTGCGCCGCGGCGGCGTTCCTTCGCAGGCCTGACGGGCGGTCGGCGGGGTGTCTGTGACGGTCAGGGACATCGCGGCGGCGGCGGGGGTTTCCGCCTCGACCGTCTCCCTGGTGCTCAACGGCAAGGGCGGCATCTCCGAGGAGACCCGCGAGCGCGTCTTCAAGACGGCTGCCGAACTCAACTACACGATCAAGGACGCGAAGGTTCAGAAGCCGCGCTCGCGCCCTCTGCGGTTCCTGAAGATCGCCAAGCACGGCCACACCGTGAACCGCGACCACAACACCTTCATAGCCGACTACATCGACGGCATGTCGCAAGAGGCGATGCGGCGTGGCTACAAGCTGGAGGTGGTGAACTTCGAAGGCGATCCGATCGCCGATATCGTGGGGTCGCTGTCGGCCGGCCTGAGCGGGGTGGTCGTGCTCGGCACGGAGTTGGATGCCGACGACATCAGGCTGTTCGACCGTGTCGAGGCGCCGCTGGTGTTCATCGACACCTGGTTCGACCGGCTCGACGCCAATTTCGTGAACATGAACAACCGCGACGCGGTCGACAAGATCATCGCGCACTTCGTCGAGATGGGCTTTTCACGGATCGGCCTCGTCTCGAGTAACGTCGAGACGGTCAACTTCCGGCTACGGACGGAGGCCTTCGTCGAGGGGATGAAGGCGCACGGCCTGGAGATCGCGCCCTCGGACCTCGTGACCGTCGACTCGACGCACGACGGCGCCTACCGGGACATGACGCGCTGGCTGGCCACCCGGCCGCAGGCGCCCGAGTGCTTCGTCTGCACCAACGACATCATCACCTACGGCTGCATCAAGGCCCTGCGCGAACACGGCTTCGAGATCCCAAGAGACATCTCGCTGGTCGGGTTCGATAACCTGCCGATGAGCAGCGCCATGATCCCGCCCCTGACGACGATCGACGTCTCCAAGAAGCAGATCGGTTATCTGGCGATCGGCGTTCTCGACGACATGGTTCGCGCTTCCGAACCCTGGCGGCCGGTCAAGGTCATGGTGGGCGCACAACTCATCGTTCGAGAGAGCGTGGCGTCGCGCAGCGAGTGATGTGCGTCTCGGTCGGAGGAGTGGACCTTCTCGAAACCGTCGCATAGCTTTCGCGGAAAGCTCGGGACGAGGGATGGCGTCGGTGCGTTGGGGACGGGTGTTCAGGATCGTCGTCGGCTACGTCCTGGCGCCGCTCGCGGGGGTGGCCGCGCTCTGGGTGCTTACCGCGCCCGACGCCGCCCACGCCCCGCCGCCCAACTTCGGCGGCTTCCTTTGCCGGACCTCCGCCTGCACCGACCACCGCGCGGGCTACAGCTGGGCCGCCAGCGTGCCGGTGATCGACGCAGCCGCCTGCGCCGAAGGTTCGGCCTCGTTCAATGAGGGCTGCCGCGCCTGGCTGCAGCACGGCCCTGGCCTGCTGGGCGCCGGCCCGGCGGCGGCGGACGACGCCGGCTAGGCCATCAAGGCCAGGGCGTCGGCGAAGACCGCCGGACCGCCGAAGTTTCCCGATTTCAGCGCCAGCAGCATGGGCTCCGCGTCGGTCGTGCGCAGCACCGGCACGCCGGCCGCGATCTCGGGCCCGACCAGGAAGGCGGGCAGGGCGAGGCGGTCGACCACGGCCCCCGAGGTCTCGCCGCCGGCGACGACGAGACGGCGCACGCCGCGCGCCACCAAGCCTTCGGCGATCGCCGCGAAGGCCTGTTCGATGGCGTGGCTGACGGCGACGCCGCCGAACTCCGCCTGCAAGGCGCGCACCGTCTCCGGCGGACTGGTCGAGGCGATCAGCACCGGCCCGGCCGCGAGGCGCTCAGCCGCCCACGCGACGGCGCGAGCGGCCTCATCGCTTCCAGAGGCCAGGGCGCGGGCGTCGAGCCGCAGGGTCGGGGTTCCGGTCGCCTCGGCGGCGGCGACCTGTCCGAGCGTCGCCTGCGAACAGCTGCCGGACAGATAAGCCACGAGGCCGCCGACGGGGGCGTCGTCCCGCGAAGCGCCCGAGGCGCCGGCCCATCCGCGCGCCCGGACGGCGTTGGCGAGGCCGAGGCCGAGGCCGGAGGCGCCCACCGAGACGGCGTCGTCCAGGGCGGCCTCGCCGATGGGGTCGAGGTCGGCGTCGAACACGGCGTCGACGATGGCGGCGCCGAAGCCTTCCGCGGCCAGGGCGGCGCGGCGCGCCCGCACGGCGCCGGCGCCGGCGACCACCTCGGCGAGCGTGATCAGGCCGACGCCAGCTGCGCTCTGGCGGGACAGCACGCGCGCCAGGTTGGCGTCGTGCATCGGGTTGAGCGGATGGTCCTTCAGCGGACTCTCGTTGAGCGGGACCGAGCCGACGAAGAGATTGCCCTGGTAGACGGTGCGGCCGGTGCGCGGGAAGGCGGGGGTGACCAGGGCGGGGGCGGTCTGGCCGGCGTCGGCGCGCAAGGCGTCCATCACCTGGCCGATGTTGCCGGCGTCGGTGGAATCGAAGGTCGAGCAGACCTTGAACATCACGTGCCGCGCGCCGCGCGCCCGCAGCCAGGCGTCGGCGGCGCGGGAGAGGGCGACGGCCTCGGCGGCCGGGATCGAGCGGCTCTTCAGCGATAGAACCACGGCGTCGACCTCGGGCAGCACGAGGTCGGCGGCGGGCGTGCCGATGGTCTGCACCGTGCGCAGGCCCGCGCGGGTCAGGGTGTTGGCGAGGTCCGACGCGCCCGTGTAGTCGTCGGCGATGAAGCCGAGCTGGATCGCGCTCACGCGGCTTGTCCCAGGCGCTTCAGCCAGCCGAGGCCTTCGACCGTGCCGGCGCGGGGCCGGTACTCGCAGCCGACGAAGCCGGCGTAGCCCAGGCGGTCCAGCTCCTCGAACAGGAAGGGATAGTTCAGCTCCTCGCCCTCCGGCTCGTGGCGCGAGGGCACGCTGGCCACCTGCACGTGGCCGACGATGGGCGCCAGGCGGCGTAGAGCCATGGTCACGTCGCCGTGGATGATCTGCCGGTGGTAGATGTCGAACTGCAGCTTCAGATTGGCCGCGCCGAGCTCTGAGATGACCGCCTCGGCGATCCTGAAATCGTTGAGGAAATAGCCGGGCATGTCACGCCCGTTGATCGGCTCCAGCATCAGCTCAACGCCGGCGTCCGCAAGGCGCTCGGCGGTGTGAGCCACGCCGCGCCGGTAGCTGGCCTGGGCCTCGGGATCGGCCGCGTCGGCGATGCCGGCCATCAGGTGCACGCGCTTGGCGCCGGCGGCCGCGACGTAGGCCAGCGCGGCGGCGACGCCGGCCTTCAGCTCGTCGAAGCGGTCCGGCAGGGCGGCGAGGCCGCGCTCACCGGCCGCCCAGTCGCCGGGCGGCAGGTTGAACAGCGCCAACTCCAAGCCGTTGTCGGCCAGGCGGCGAGCGATCTCGTCCGGCGAATGCTCATAGGGAAACAGGAACTCGACGGCCTTGAAGCCCGCGTCGGCGGCGGCGGCGAAGCGGTCGAGGAAGCTGTGTTCCCCGAACATCATGGTCAGGTTGGCGGCGAACGCGGGCATGGATCAGACCTTGGAACTGGGAAGCTGGGCGCCGGAGAGCTGGGCGTAGACACGGGCGAGCGAAGAATCGTCGTCGCCGCCCATGCCCGCCCCGGCGGCGGCCAAGTACATCTGCAGGGCGGCGGCGGTGAGCGGGGCGGGGAAGCGGGCGCCGCGCGCCATGTCCTGCACGATACCGAGGTCTTTCACGAAGATTTCGACGGCGCTGGCCGGGCTGTAGTCGCCGGCCAGGATGTGGGGCACACGGTTCTCGAACATCCAGCTGTTCCCCGCCGAGGCGGTGATCACCTCATAGACCTTGTCGAGGTCGAGGCCCTGGCGGGCGGCGAAGGCGACGGCCTCGCAGGCGGCGGCGATATGCACGCCGGCCAGCAGTTGGTTGATCATCTTGAACGCCGCCCCGGCGCCGGGCGCGTCGCCGAGTTCGTAGACCCGGGCCGCCATCGCGTCGAGGAACGGGCGAGCGGCTTCGAAGGCGGCGGGCGAGCCCGAGGCCATCAGCGTCAGTTCGCCGTCGGCGGCGCGCACCGGACCGCCGCTCATCGGGGCGTCGAGGTAGCAGCGGCCGGTGACCTCCAGGCGTTCGCCCAGGCGGCGCGCGATCTCGGGGCTCATGGTCGCCGAGGAGATGAACACCGATCCCGGCGGCATCGCTCCGGCCACGCCGCCAGGGCCGAACAGCACGGCCTCGGTCTGGGCGGCGTTGACCACCACGCAGATCACCGCCGCGGCGCCCGCCGCCGCCTCGGCGGGCGTCGCCGTCGCATGGCCGCCGAGTTCGACCAGTCGCGCGGCCGCCTCGGCCGAGACGTCGCAGCCGACCACCGAGTGGCCCGCGTCGAGCAGGGCGCCCGCCATGCCCAGGCCCATCGAGCCCAGGCCGATCACCGCGACGTGCCGTCCAGCCATGCGTCTTCTCCCTTAGCGATTGACCAGCTTTCCGGGCACGCTCAGCACCGCCGCGCAACTGAACAGCAGGAAGCCGGCGATGATGACGAGGCCCGCGGCCGGGCTGCCGGTCGCGTCCTTCACGTAGCCGATCAGATAGGGGGCGGTGAAGCCGGCGAGGTTGCCCACCGAATTGATCACCGCGATGCCCGCCGCCGCGCCGGCCCCGCTGAGGAACGCCGTCGGCAGCGACCAGAACAGCGGCGAGCAGCTGATCGCCCCGGCGGCCGCCAGGCACATGGCGGCGATGGCGACGGGGGTGCTGGGGTTCGTGGCGCAGACCGCGAAGCCGATCGCGCCTATGAGGGCGGGCGCGACCAGATGCCAGCGCCGCTCGCGCCGGCGGTCGGCGCTGCGTCCCAGCCAGATCATCAGCGCCAGGGTGCAGAGGTAGGGGATGGCGCTCAGCAGGCCGATCTCGAAGGCGCCGGCGACGCCTGAGGCCTTGATCAGGCTCGGCATCCAGAAGGTCATGCCATACTGGCCCAGGGTGAAACAGAAGTAGATCAGGCACATCAGCCACACCCGTCGGTCGGCGAAGGCCGAGCCCAGGCTGTGGCTGGCGGTGGTCTTGGCGGCGTGTTCGGCGGCGACGCCGGCCTCCAGGGCGTCCTTTTCCTCGTCGGTCAGCCACTTGGCGCCGCGGATCGAGTTGTCGAGATAGAGAAACACGCCGATGCCGAGCAGGATCGCCGGCGTCGCCTCGATGAGAAACATCCACTGCCAGCCGGAAAGGCCGCCGGCCTTGTGCATGACATCGATGATCCAGCCCGACAGCGGGTTGCCGAAGATCGCCGAGATCGGAATGGCCGACATGAAGACGGTGACGATGCGTCCCCGGTGGTGGGCCGGGAACCAGCCAGTCAGATAAAGGATCACGCCGGGATAGAAGCCGGCCTCCGCGAGGCCGAGGAGGAAGCGCAGGAGGTAGAACACCGGCACGGAGGAGACGAAGACGAACAGGCCGGAGATCACGCCCCAGGTGAGCATGATCCGCGCGATCCAGATGCGGGCGCCCAGCTTGTGCAGCAGGATGTTGCTCGGCACCTCGAACAGGAAATAGCCGATGAAGAAGATGCCTGAGCCGAGGCCGAACACCGTCTCGCTGAACGCCAGTTCGTCTTGCATCTGCAGCTTGGCGAAGCCGATGTTCACGCGGTCGAGGTAGGCGACCACGTAGCAGAGCATAAGGAACGGCATGATCCGCCAGAACGCCTTGCGATACGCGCGCGCCGCGACGGGGCTGTCTTCCGTGGCCGCCATGGTTCTCCCCCAACGCCGCTTTGATGCGGCTTACGCTCTTGGTAGTCAGAATCCGCGCGGCCGCCAACGCGCGACTGCCGGGAGGGCGTGATGACCGAAGCGAAACTGCGAGAGGATATCTGCCGGTTCGGCCGCTCGCTGTTCGAGCGCGGCCTGACGCCGGGCTCGTCGGGCAACATCTCGGTGCGGTTCGAGGAGGGCTGGCTGGTCACCCCGACCAACGCGTCCCTGGGGTTTCTCGACCCGGCGCGGCTCACGAAGCTCGACGCCGAGGGGCGCCTGGTCAGCGGCGATCCGCCGACCAAGGAAGTTCCGCTGCACACCGCCGTCTACGAGACGCGCGGAAGCGCCCAGGCCGTGGTCCACCTGCATTCGACCCACGCCGTGGCGGCCAGCATGCTGCCGGGGCTGGATCCCGAGGCGGCGTTGCCGCCGCTGACGCCCTACGGCCTGATGCGCTGCGGCTCGACGGCGCTGCTGCCCTACTACCGGCCGGGCGATCCGGCGGTGGCGGGCGCGATCCGGGGACTGGCCGGCAAGTACGCCGCCGTGCTGCTGGCCAACCACGGTCCCGTGGTTTCGGGCGACAGCCTGGAGGCGGCGGTCTTCGCCATGGAAGAACTGGAGGAGACGGCGAAGCTGTTCCTGCTGCTGCGGAACCTCAACCCGCGCGCCCTGTCCCCCGAACAGGTGCGTGAGCTGGTGAAGGTGTTCGGCCTGAAGGACGTCCACCCCAGCCACAGCTCCTAGGGCCGGTCGTCCGCCACATAGGCGCGGATCACGCTCTCGAAATCGGAATCGCCCTGGAAGCCCAGGGTTTCGGCGCGGCGCGCATCCCACGCCGCCGGCCAGCTGCCGACGATGGCCTGCACGGCGGGGTCCGGCTCGTGGCGGATCAGATTGGCGGTCGCCGGACCGCCCACGGTCGTCAGGGCCGTGATCATCTCGCCGACGGTGACCGATACGCCCGGCAGATTGACCGCCCGGTTTTCGCCCAGGGCGGCGGAGTCGAGCTCGGCGCCGTGCAGGATCGCCTCCACGGCCTGTCGGGGCGAGAGCAGCCACAGGCGCAAGTCCAGCGGCACGGGGCAGACCGTTTCGACGCCGTTCAACGGCTCGCGGATGACGCCGCTGGCGAAGGAGGAGGCGGCCTTGTTGGGCGCGCCCGGTCGCACGCTGATAGTCGGCAGCCGCAGGATGCGCCCATCGACCAGACCGCGCCGGCTGTAGTCGCCCAGCAGCAACTCGCCGATGGCCTTTTGCGCGCCGTAGGAGGAGCGGGGACGCAGGGGTGTCTCGTCGCCGACGGCGCCTGTCACGCCGCCGTAGACGGCCACCGAGCTGGTGAAGATCACCCGCGGCCGGTTTCCCGCCTCGCGACAGAGATCGAGCAACTGGCGCGAAGCGTCGAGGTTGACGCGCATGCCGAGGTCGAGGTCGGCCTCGGCCTGGCCGCTGACCACGGCCGCAAGGTGGAAGACCACATCGACGCCGTCGCCCATGACGGCGCGCATGGCGTTGGGGTCGGCGATGTCGGCGGCGACGGCCGAAGCGCGGGCGTCGTCCGTCTCAGGCGCCGTGACCTGATCGACCAGCGTCAGACGCTCGATCCGCCGCCCGTCGAGTTCGCCGCGCTCCAAAAGGCGTCGAGCGACTTTCTGGCCGAGAAATCCGGCCCCCCCGGTGATGACGATCTTCATGATGCGAACTCTCTGAATCAGTAGACGCTTGAGGCGTCTTTTACCCGAAGTCGCGGGCCTGTAGGCGCCTCCCTGGTGGACGGCTTAGTGTTGGGGCAGGCCAAAAGAACGGGATCAAGAGCCATGCGGTTCAAACGTTTCGCCTTTGGTTTGCCGGTCGCGGCCCTGCTGCTGGCCGGATGCGCCGGCGTGTCGACGCCGGCCGAGCCGCGTTTTCACCGCATCTTCGACGGCCGGACGTTGGACGGCTGGGAGATCAAGGTCACCCACTATCCGCTCGGCGCGAACCCGCACGGGATGTGGACCGCCAAGGACGGGGTGATGAAGATCACCTTCGACGGCTTCGACCAGTTCAAGGGCGAGTACGCGCACGTCTTCTACAAGAAGCCGCTCAAGAACTACGTGCTGCGGCTGGAATACCGCTTCGCCGGCAAGCAGGCGCCGGGCGCCCCCGAATGGGCGCTCCGCAACAGCGGCGTGATGATGTTCGCCCAGCCCCCGGAGACCATGACCCTCGATCAGTCCTGGCCGATCTCGGTGGAGAATCAGCTGCTCGGCGGACTGGGGAAGGGGCCGCGCACCACCCTGGCCGTCTGCATGGTGGACATCACGGCCAAGGTCGACGGCAAGCCGCTGACCGAGCACTGCACCTCGAACGCCGGGGCGACCTCCCAAACCTTCGACGGCGACCAATGGGTGAAGCTGCGGGTCGAGGCGGTCGACGGCGTGGTCAAAAGCTATGTGAACGGCCAGTTGGCGAACAGCTTCGCCGAGCCTCACGTCGACAAGCCGCATCCCTGGCTGACCAGCCAGGACGCGACCGCCCAGCCCGCCTATTTCGCCCTGCAGGGGGAGAGCGATCAGGTGGAGTTCCGCAACATCGAGCTGGCCGAACTGCCGTGATTGAGAACCGTTAACCACGCTGAAAAACTGGCGCTTGCCAGCCCATCGGCGACGGTTAAGAGCTTCTTAATGTTCGCCGAGCGCCGCCAGCAGTTGGAAGATTATTTTTCGACGCGCCCGCGTATGAAGCGCTTCGCGCGCCTGGCGCCGTTCTTCCTGATCGGCCCGATCAGCGGCCCGCTGCTCGCCGGCGTCGTGTTCAATTTCAAGGATGGCCGGCCTGTCCTCGGCTCGCTCTACGCCATCTTGCTGGCCGAGTATGTGTTCCTCCTGCCGACGATCGTGGCCAAGCTGGGCCTGAACCTGGTTTGAGGGGGCGCCAGGGCGTCGGACAGATTCGCTTAAGCCTTACCGCGTAGCTCAATCGCTGACGTTCTTCCTCAGCCTGGGGCGCTGTCCGTGGAAACCTTTCTCGACTACGCCCGGCGCGGCAAGCACGCCTGGTGGCGCTATCTGATCGCCACGCCTGTCGCCTTGCTGATCGTCATGGTGGTCGGCGTCGCGACCAGCATTGCGCTGCTCCAGACCAAGGTGATGACCACCGAGACGCTGCAGGCGGCGTTGATGTCCCCGGCCGATCCAGCGCGGTTCTTCGCATCCACGGGGCTGACCTTCGCCCTGATCCTGGCCGCCTTCGCCGCGGTGATCGTCCTGATCCACCGCAAGCGGCCCCTCGATGTGCTGGGGCGTTGGTCGTGGCGGCATTACGCGATGGGCGTGGCGGTGTGGGCGGGCGTCCTCGTCGTGCTGACGCTGGTCGACTACGCGCTCTCGCCCGCCGGCTTTTCGTTCGAAGGCGGGCGTAAGTCGCTGGCCATCGCCGGTTGGATGCTCGGCGGCCTGTTCGTGCAGACCCTGGCGGAGGAGTACATTTTCCGGGGCTATGTCACCCAGGGGCTGCTTCTGGCGCTGAAGAACCCGTGGGCGACCGCCGCGGTCAGCGGCCTGGTGTTTGGCGCGGTGCATATTCCCAACGGCTTGCCGCAGGCCGTGGCCGCGACCGGCCTTGGCGCCGGCCTGGCGCTGATCGCCATCCGCACCGGCGGCATCGCCTGGGGCGCGGGCCTGCATCTGATCAACAATTTCTTCGGCGCCCTGATCGTCGTCTCGGCCACGGACGTGTTCAACGGCAGCCCTGCCTTCATCCGGCAGAACACGCCGGGCCTGATGTGGTGGGATACCGCCGCCGTCTGGCTGGCGGCGCTGGTCACGGCGGCTGCCGTCGAGGTCTGGAACCGTCGTCGTTCGGCCTGAGATTCTTCGCTTCAACGCATTGTTGCGGCGGCGGAAAAGCCCTCGCCGTTGAGCCGGCCGGTCAGCCGCACGGCCGAGCCAGGACGGAGCGGCTCGGAGCAGTCCCGCGCTGGGAAGAAGACTAAGATCTCCGAGGAAGGCGCCGATACCGCCGCTGTCTGACAGACCACGCCCTCGCGACTGGAGAGCATCAGGCGGCTTGGCGGAGCGGCGCCGCTGACCTTGATCCTCGCGTGATAGCCGTGCGCCACCGGCTCGATTCCCTGAAGCTCGATCCCCGCCGCATCCGCGACGGGGCGGGCGGCGATCCGCGCGGCGCCGGCGCCGCCAGCCAGGCCGGCGACGATTGCGAAAGCCGCGAGCCGGACCGCGTCGTTAGCCACGGAGCGCGACGTCCAGCTTGGCTGTCGTCCGCGACCAAGCCGCCGCCTGGCTGACCACCTCGCCGACCAACAGCACCACCGGCCCGTCCGGCGCGGCCGCCGCTAGCGTCGCCGCGAGGTCGCCGAGCCGGGCCGGGATGGCCCGGGCGTGCGGCGCGCCGGCGTTCTCCACCGCCACGGCCGGGGTGTCGGGGCTGCGACCCTGGGCGATTAGCCGCTCGGCGACGGCGCCGAAGCGGTCGCGGCCCATGTAGAGCGCCAGGGTGGTTTCAGGATCGCAGGCCGCGTCCCAGCCGCCTTCCAGCACCTCTCCGTCGGCGACGCGGGCGGTGGAGAACAGGATGCGGCGCGCCTCGCCGCGATGGGTGAGGGGAAAGCCCAGCTGCGCCGCCGCCGCGCTGGCGGCGGTCAGGCCGGGAACGATTTCCGAAGCGACGCCATGGGCTTGCAGGAACATCTTCTCCTCGCCGACCCGGCCGAACACCGAAGGATCGCCGCCTTTCAGACGCACCACCTTCAGCCCGCGACGGGCCAGCCGCAGTATCAGCCGGTTGATCGTCTCCTGCGGCATCGAGGCCTTGCCGGCGCGCTTGCCGGTCTGGATGCGCAGGCAGCGGGCGGGGGCAAGCGCCAGCACCTCCTCCGAGACCAGGGCGTCGTAGAGCAGGGCCTCGGCGCCCTCAATGGCGCGGGCGGCGCGCAGGGTGAGCAGGTCGACCGGACCGGGACCGGCGCCGACCAGCAGGACCGTTTGAGCGTCAAGCATGGGCAGGCTCCTTTGAGGCGATCAGGCGGGCGATCTCGACGCGGCACGAACCGCAGCTGGTCCCGGCCCCCGTGGCGGCGCCGATGGCGTCGACGGTGGTCGCCCCGCCGTCGCGCGCCTTGAGGATGGTCTTGGCCCCCACCGCCTTGCAGGCGCAGACCAGCGGGCCGACGTCGGCGACGGGCCCGGCCGGGCGGCCGGCGAGCAGGAAGGGGCGGTCTGCGTCTTCGACACAGTCCTGGGCGAACAGGTCGGCCAGCCAGTCGCGCGGCGGCAACTTGCCGTGGGTGACGAACAGGGCGCGCTCTATGCGGCCGCCTGCGATCCAGGCGCGCCGGAAGACGCCCCGCGCGGGGTCGTCGAAGCTCAGAAGTTCGCCTTGCGCGCCGGCGCTGAGCATCCTGGCGACGTGTTGCCGCTCGACCTCGTCGCCACGGCCGGCGAACTCATGCACCTGACAGGCCTCGCGCACCGTCCGTCGCCAGACCAGCGAGGCCCCGCGCGGGCAATCGGCGCGCTCACGGGCGAAGAACACCCCGCGCCAGGTGTCGCGCCAGGCGGAGAGGCGGGCGGGCGTGTGCTTGAACTCGGGCTGGCCGGAGCCGGGATCGCGCTCCGGCCCGATCAGGTGGTTGGAGCGGCCTTGAGGCGCGTAGGCCGCCGTCCAGTGCATCGGCATGAACAGGCTGCCGCGCCGCTGACGGTCGGTGAGCTTGGCGATGGCGACGGCCTCGCCGCGCGGCGTGCGCACCCGCGCCAGCATGCCCTCGGTGAGGCCCGCGGCGACCGCGTCGTCCGGGTGCATCTCGACATAGGGCTCGGGCGTGTGGCGGTTCAGCTCGGGCGCCAGGGCTGTGCGGGTCATGGTGTGCCACTGGTCGCGCACGCGGCCGGTGTTGAGCGACAACGGAAAGCTGCCATCGGTGGGGGCGGCGGGGGCGAGGGGGCGCACGGCTGCCATGCGGGCGCGGCCGTCCGGTGTTTGGAACCGGCCGTCGGTAAAGAGGCGGGGCGTGCCGCCTTCGACGGTGACCGGCCACTGAACGGGCCGCAGGCTGTCGTAGTCGGCCCGGCCGAGCGCGCCGATGTCGAGGAAGCGGTCGCCGCCGTTTTCGAAGGCGGTCATCCGGGCGTATTCGCGGAATACCTCGGCCGAGGAGCGCCAGGAGAAGGCGTCGGCGAAGCCCATGCGCGTGGCCACGTCGGCGACGATCGCCCAATCGGCGCGCGCCTCGCCGGGCGGCGGAAACAGCGGGCGCTGGCGCGAGATGCGTCGCTCGGAGTTGGTCACCGTGCCGTCCCGCTCGCCCCAGGTCAGGGCCGGCAGCTTCACGTGGGCGAAGGCCGCGGTGTCGGTGTCGGCGATGGCCTCGGAGACGATCACCAGGGGGCAGCGTTGCAGCGCTTCGCGCACGCGGGCGGCGTCCGGCATGGAGACGGCCGGGTTGGTGGCCATCACCCAGATCGCCTTGATCCGGCCGTCGTGCACGGCCTCGAACATCTCGACCGCCTTCAGGCCGGGCGCCGGGGCGATGGTCGGCGACGACCAGAACCGTTGCGCCTTGGCCTTGTCGGCGTCGGTGAAGTCGAGGTGGGCGGCCAGGGTGGTGGCCATTCCGCCCGTTTCGCGACCGCCCATGGCGTTGGGCTGGCCGGTGATCGAGAACGGGGCCGCGCCCGGCTTGGCGATGCGGCCGGTGGCGAGGTGGGCGTTGATGATCGCCAGCCCCTTGGCGACGCCCTGGGCCGACTGGTTCGAGCCCATGGAGAACAGGCTGACCGTCTTCGGATTGGCGGCGAAGAGATCGAAGAAGGCGAGGAGATCGGCCTCGGCGATCCCGCAGTCGGCGGCGACGGCGGCGGGCGATTGGTCCTGCTCGGCCAGGGCCGCCTCGACGGCCTCGAAGCCGTTCACATGGGCGGCGACATAGGCCCGGTCGACCAGGCCGCGGCGGAGGATCTCGGCCAGCAGGCCGTTCCACAGCCGCACGTCGGCCTGGGGCGCGATGGCCAGGTGCAGGTCGCTGGCCTCGGCGGTGTCGGTGCGGCGCGGGTCGATGCAAACCCAGCGCTGGCCGCGCGCCCGGGCCTGCTCCATGCGGCGCACCAGCACAGGGTGGGTCCAGGCGGCGTTGTGGCCGGCGAAGACGATGAGGTCGGCGAGTTCGAGGTCCTCGTAACAGCCGGGGACGAGGTCGGCGCCGAAGGCCTGTTTGTGGGCGACCACCGCGCTGGCCATGCAGAGCCGCGAATTCGTGTCGATGTTGGCGGTGCCGATGAAGCCCTTCATCAGCTTGTTGGCGGCGTAATAGTCTTCGGTCAGCAACTGACCGGAAACGTAGAACGCGACGCTGCCCGGCCCGTGTTTGGCGATAGTGCGGTTCAGAGCCTTGGCGACATGGCTCGCCGCTCGGTCCCAGCTTACCCGGCGGCCGTCGATCTCGGGATAGAGCAGGCGGCCCTCGAGCCCGACGGTCTTGGCCAGGGCCGTGCCCTTCGAGCAGAGCCGGCCGAAGTTGGCGGGGTGGCTGGCGTCGCCGCTGACCGAGAGGTTGCGGCCATTCCCTTTCGCCGCCGAGACGCCGCAACCCACGCCGCAGTACGGGCAGGTGGTGCTGGTCGCGAGGGGAAGGCCGCCGTCCGCCACGTTCAGCCCGCCAGATAGATCCGGCCGTCTTCGACCCGCACGGCCACCGGCGGGGCGCAGCCCTTGCCGGCGTCGGCCCCCATCGGCTCGCCGGTGGAAAGATCGATGTTCCAGGCGTGCAGGGGGCAGGTCACCGCGCGGCCGTGGACGATCCCCTGGCTGAGGGGGCCGCCCTTGTGGGGGCACTTGTCGCGCAGAGCGAAGACCTCGCCATCGCCGGTGCGGAACACGGCGATATCGCCTCGGGGGGTGGCGACGCGGCGCGCGCCGCGGCGAGGGATGTCGGCGAGGGCTCCGACATCAATCCAGAAAGCATCGGTCTTGGGCATGACGGTCATGCGTCTGCGAGCTCCATGCTGCGGGCGAGGGGGCGGAATTCGCCGGCGTCGCGGCCGGCGACACGTTCGGCCCAGGGGTCGACGCGGGAGAACCGCTGCGAGAAGGCGAAGCGATCGTAGTAGGCGCGGCGGAGGTCGGGGCTTTCGACGGCGGCCTTGATGCTGTCGAGGCCGACCCGATCCATCCACTTGTAGACGCGCTCCAGGTAGAAACCGTCCTCGCGGTACATCTGCATCACCGCGCAGATCACCCAGATCGCTTCTTCTTCAGTGGCCACGCGGGTGAGCACCTGCGTGCCCTGGATGTGCAGGCCGGCGGCGCCGCCGATGTGGATCTCGTAGCCGCTGTCGACGCAGATCACCCCGATGTCCTTGCAGGTCGCCTCGGCGCAGTTGCGCGGGCAGCCGGAGACGGCGAGCTTCACCTTGGCGGGCGCCCAGGAGCCCCACATCAGCTTCTCGAGCCGGACGCCGAGACCGGTCGAATCCTGGGTGCCGAAGCGACACCACTCCGAGCCGACGCAGGTCTTCACCGTGCGCAGGCCCTTGGCGTAGGCGTGGCCCGAAACCATGCCGGCGGCGTTGAGGTCGGCCCAGACGGCCGGCAGATCGTCCTTCTTGACGCCCAGGAGGTCGATGCGCTGGCCGCCGGTCACCTTGACGGTGGGGATGGCGAACTTGTCGGCCACGTCGGCGATGGCCCGCAGCTCGGCCGGGGTGGTGACCCCGCCCCACATGCGCGGCACCACCGAATAGGTGCCGTCCTTCTGGATGTTGGCGTGCACCCGCTCGTTGATGAAGCGGCTCTGCTTGTCGTCGACGTATTCGCCGGGCCAGGCGCACAGGAGGTAGTAGTTCAGGGCCGGGCGGCAGGTCGCGCAGCCGTCGGGCGTCTTCCACTCCAGCGCCTGCATCACCGCCGGCATCGATTTCAGGCCCTCGGCGACGATGCGCTTGCGGACGAGAGCGTGGCCGTGGCCGGTGCACTTGCAGACCGCCTTGGGGCCGGTCTCCTTCTTGAAGCCGTCGCCCAGGGTCAGGGCCAGCAGCTGTTCGACCAGCGGCGTGCAGGAGCCGCAGGAGGCCGAGGCCTTGGTGACGGCGCGCACGCCGTCGAGGGTGTGAACGCCCGCGTCGATCGCCGTGACGATCTGGCTCTTGCAGACGCCGTTGCAGCCGCAGATTTCCGCCGTGTCGGCCATGGCCGCCACGGCCGCGCTAGGGTCCAGGCCCCGAAGGCCCTCCGTGATCGCCTGGCCGAAGACCAGGGTCTCGCGCATGTCGGAGACATCGGTCCCCTGGCGGATCAGGTCGAAGTACCAGTTGCCGTCGGCGGCGTCGCCGAACATCACCGCCCCGGCGAGGCGATTGTCCTTGATGACCAGGCGCTTGTAGACGCTGCGTCCGGCGTCGCGGAACACCACGTCCTCGCAACCGTCGCCGCCGGCGAACTGGCCGGCGGAGAACACGTCGACGCCCGAGACCTTGAGGCGGGTGGAGAGCTGCGAGCCCTCGTAGGCCGCCTCGCCGCCGGTCATCACCGCCGCCAGGGTGCGGCACATGTCCCAGATGGGAGCCACCAGGCCGTAGGCGATCCCCCGGTGCTCGGCGCACTCGCCGACCGCGAAGATGGCCGGATCGCTGGTGCGCATCTGGTCGTCGACGACCACGCCGCGGTTGACGTCGAGGCCGGCGTCGCGCGCCAGCCCCGTGTTCGGGCGAATTCCGACGGCCATGATGAGGATTGAGCAGGGCAGGACCCGGCCGTCCTTCAGCTTCAGCCCTGCGACCTTGCCGTTCTCGCCGACGATCTCCTCGGACTGGGCCGACAGCACGGTCTCGACGCCGCGCTCGATCAGGGCCTGGGTCAGCAGGTAGCCGGCCGCGCTGTCGAGCTGGCGCTCCATCAGCACGTCCATCAGGTGGACGACGGTCGCCTTCATGCCGCGGCGGGCGAGGCCGTAGGCGGCTTCGAGGCCCAGCAGGCCGCCGCCGATGACCACGGCTTCGCCGCCCGCATCGGCCGCGGCCGTCATCCGCTCCACGTCGTCGAGGTCGCGGAAGGTTACCACGCCGTCGAGCTCCTTGCCGGGCAGGGGCAGGCGCACCGGATCCGAGCCGCAGGCGAGCAGCAGGGTGTCGTAGGGCACGGCAAGGCCGCCCTCCGCCTCGACCGTCTTGGTTTCCCGGTCGATCCGCGTCACCGCCCGGCCGCTGTGCAGGGTGATGGCGTTGTCGGCGTACCAGGCCGCATCGTTGATGATGATGTCTTCGAAGGCCTTCTCGCCGGCCAGCACCGGCGAGAGCATGATGCGGTTGTAGTTCACCCGCGGCTCGGCGCCGAAGACCGTGATCTCGTAACGGTCGGCGTCGCGCTTGAGGATTTCCTCGATCGCCCGGCAACCGGCCATGCCGTTGCCGATGACGACCAGACGTTCCTTGGAGGGAAGGCTCATGACGGGCGCTCCTAGACGCGAACGGGCTCGGCGGCGCGGCCGGAGAGGGCCGGCCAGCGGGCGCGCCACTGGGACTTGAGGCAGGCGAGGGCGATCAGGGCGACCACCGCCAGGCTGGCGAAGCCGACGAAGCCGGCCTGGTACGAACCGGTCAGCTGCTTGGCGAAGCCGAGGGTCGAGGCGAGGTAGAAGCCGCCGACGCCGCCCATGGCCCCGACGAGACCGGTGATCACGCCGATCTCCTTGCCAAAGCGCTGGGGCGCCAGCTGGAAGACCGCGCCGTTGCCGGCGCCCAGCGCCATCATCGCCAGCATGATCACCACCAGGGCGACGGCCGGCGACGGCTGGTGGATGCCGGCGGCCAGCAGGCCGATGGCGGCGAAGCCGTAGACGGCGATCAGGGTGCGCACCCCGCCGATGCGGTCGGCCACCGCCCCGCCGACGGGGCGGACGAAGGAGCCGGCGAAGACGCAGGCGGCGGTGAAGAAGCCGGCGATCACCGGATCGAGGCCGTATTCGGCGTTGAAGTAGATCGTCAGCGAAGACGACAGGCCCGAGAAGCCGCCGAAGGTGACGGCATAGAGGAACATCAGCCACCAGGCGTCGGCGGTCTTCAGCACGCCGAGGTATTCGCTCCAGCGCTTGGGCGGCGGCTGGTTGGGGGCGTCCTTGGCCAGGGTCAGATAGACGACGAAGGCGACGGCCAGCGGTATGGCCGCGAGGCCGATGACGTTGGTCCAGCCGAGGGCCTTGGCGAGCCCAGGGGCGAAGAGGGCGGCGAGGGCCGTGCCGGAGTTGCCGGCGCCGGCGATGCCGAGGGCGAGGCCCTGGTGCTGCGGCGGATACCAGCGCGAGGCCAGGGGCAGGGCGACCGCGAAGGAGGCCCCGGCGACGCCCAACACCACGCCGAGCAGCAGCACCTGGGAATAGTCGTGAATGCCGAGGAACCAGGCGATCAGCAGGCCCGCCAACACGATCAGTTGACCGATCAGCCCGGTCCGCTTCGGCCCGATGTGGTCGACCAGCACGCCGTTGACCAGGCGAAGGGCCGCGCCGGCCAGCAAGGGCACGGCGACCATCAGACCCTTCTCGGCGGGCGTCAGGCCCAGGCTCTTGGAGATGGCGACGCCGAGCGGCCCGAGCAGCACCCAGACCATGAAGCTGAAGTCGAAATAGAGGAACGCGGCGAACAGGGTCGGCGTGTGGCCGGACTTGAGAAAGGACTTGTCGATCATCTGCGGCATCCCGGAAAGCGAGGGCTTGGGGGGCGAAGGGCGAAGGTTCAGAAGCGGTACTCGAGGCTGGCCCACAGCTTTCTGCGGTCGGCCGGGGCGAGGGCGGTCCCGGCGGGGACGCGCGGCTCGCGGGTGAAATCGGCGTACTTGAGAAGGGCGGTGACGCGCGGCGTCAGGGCCGCGGTCGCCTGGGCGTCCCATTCGGAGGCGAGGCCCGCGCCGGTGCGCTCGGCGTCGAAATCGTGGCGGATGAGGGTTACGGTCGGGGCCGAGAACCAGCGGGTCTTCAGCGGCGGGGCGAAGGTGAGGCCGAGCCAGGCGTCCTCGATGCCGTCGACGGCGGTCTTGCCGCCGCCGGCCACGGCGAAGGCGTCGGACCAGCCCTGGAACAGGTGGTTGGTGCCCAGCGGGGTCGAGAAGCCGGTTGCGCCGTCGCCCTCGAGGCGCTCGTAACCGGCCTTCAGCGTCCAGGCGCCGACCGTGCCGGCGATATCGCCCTGCAGATAGCCGAGGTCGAAGTCGCGAGGGCTGTTGCGCCAGTCGGTCTGCCGCGCGGCCGTCAGGGTCCAGGCCAGGGCGGCCGGACCGGCCTTGGTCTTGCCGGCGGCGCGCACCCCCGTGGTCAGGCCGGAGCCGGCCGGGGCGTTGGCGAAGGCCAGGGCGTAGGCGAAACCTTCCAGGCGCAGCTTCGGCGACACCGTCCACGCCACGTTGACGAGGTGGCTGTCGCTGTCCCAGTCCCGCAGGTCGCCGAGCGTGCGGTTGACCCGGGCGATGTAGACGTAGGTGTTGCGGACGGCCGCGCCGCCGCCGTCGAGGCGCAGGGCGTCGAAGGTCTGCTCGTCCTGGCGCCAGGCCACGCCGCCGACGAAGCGCTGGTCGTCGATGCCGATCCGTTGGCGGCCGGCGGTGAGGCCGAAGGCCGCGCTCGGCGTCCAGCTCAGCTGCAGGCGGTTGATTTCGGTGACTTCGGGGTCGCCCACGGCGGGGTAGCGGGTCTTGCCATTCAGGCTGGCGCCGCCCGGGCCGGGCACGGCGACGTTGTAGTCGCCGGTCGCCACGATGTTCTCGATCTCGACCAGGCCCTTCACGCCGGAGACGGCGGCCGTCTCCCAGCCGAGGCGGGTGCGCAGGGTGTAGGCGGCGGCCTCTTCGGGCAGGCCGGCCTGGTCGACGCCTTCGTAGCGGGCCCGCATCTCAAGGATCGGCTTGCCGCCAGCAACGGCGTCGCCGAGCGACTGGGCGTGCGCCGCGCCGGCCGCCATGCAGCCCGCCGCTCCAATCGCACCCCACAGCCGCAGCCGCCGCATCGCTCGCCTTCCTGGCCAGAGGCCAAAAAAAAGCGCCCAGCCAGGGGTGATCCCCGACTGGACGCCATTGTCCCGAACCCATGCCCGGCGCCTTGCCGGGCGGTATGCGCAAGACGCCGTTGCCTTGCGAAAGTCCCTATCAGGAGGCCCGCCAAGCCCAAGCGGCGCAACGGTTTGGGGCCGGTCATGCTGCGCTGCAATGCAAAACGCTCAGAATTTGATCGGCCCCGCGGCGGCCCGCGCGCAAAAACGAGGCGTTTGCCCGAGGTCAGGCCTTGAAGCGGCTGATCTGGAAGCCGCGCACATAGGCCAGGGGCTGGCGCGGATCGAAGACTCGCCCGTCGAAGAAGGCGTCGGGGGCCATGGGAATCGGTTGCGTCGCCTCGTCCAGCGTCCATGGCGCGGCGTGACCGCCCTCGGCCTTGTGGTCGACCAGGGGCGCCGGCTCGCCCACGGCGGCGGCGGCTTGGCGGAACAGGTCCGGCCGGTAGACGGCGTCGGCGACGGCGCGGATGTCGACCTCCGAGCCGATCTGGCCCCAGCGCAGCATCTGGCTGAGGAACCACAGGGCGTGGCTGCGCCAGGGAAAGCTCGCGGCGTAGCGGTGATAGACGATGTAGTCCTGCGACGGCGTCACCGCGCCTCCGGCCGTGTAGGGCGGCGAGCCGATCAGCGATTGGGCGATCATCGCCTCGGGGGCGTCGACGAACTCCGGCCGGGCCAGCAGCGCGGCGAGGGCGGGGCGGTTCTCCGGCGCGTCGGCCCAGGCGGCGGCCTTCAGCAGGGCGCGCAGAACGGCTTGCAGCGCCATGGGGTTGGCGTCGGCCCAATCACGGGTGACGGCCAGCACCTTGTCGGGGCCCATCGGCCAGAGGTCGGAGGCGTAGGCGGCGATCTCGCCGTCGCCTTCGCCGACCGCCAGGGCGTTCCACGGCGCGCCGACGCAGAAGCCGTCGATGTCGCCGGCCTTCAGCCGCTCGGTCATGCGCGGCGGCGGCGCGACCACCAGACGGATGTCGTGGTCGGGATCGATGCCGGCCGCCGCCAGCCAGTAGCGTAGCTCATAGGCGTGCATCGAATAGGGGAAGACCACCGCAAAGGTCAGCGGTCGTTCACCGAACGCGCGGCGCGAGGCGATCAGGCGGGCGAGGGGGCGTGCGCTGCGCGGATGCTCGGCCATGCCCTCGGGATCGACGGCGCGCATGGCTTCCGCCAGCTCGACCGAGACGGTGATGGCGCTGCCGTTCAGGTTCAGCGACAGGGGCACGGTCATCGGCGTGCGCTCGCCGCCGACGCCCATCGAGGCCGCCAGGGCCATGGGGGCCAGCATATGGCCGCCGTCCAGCGCGCCGACGGCCGTCTTGTCGCGGATGTTGGCCCAGGAGGCTTCGCGCGACAGCTCCACATCCAGGCCCTCGGCCTCGAAGAAGCCCTGCGTCTTGGCCACGGCCAGGGGCGCGCAGTCGTTCAGCGGGATGAAGCCCAGGCGCAGGTCGCGTCGCTCCAGCTTGCTCATTCGCCCTTGCCCTTCAGCACGCCGGCGAAGGCCAGCAGGTCGGCGGCCACCGCGCCCAGCGGCCGGCCCTTGTCCATCGCCAGCTTGCGGAGCAGGCGATAGGCGGCCTCCTCATCGAGGCCGCGTTCTTTCATCAAGAGGCCCTTGGCGCGGTCGATCGCCTTGCGGTCGGCCAGGTCCGCCTTGGCCTTCTTCAGGTCGCTGCGCAGCTGCTGCATCAGGCCGAAGCGGCTCATCGCCACCTCCAGCACGGGGCGCACGCGATTGGCCTGCAGCCCGTCGACCACATAGGCGGCGACGCCGGCCTCGACCGCCGCCTCGGCCAGGCCCGGGGCGGACTTGTCGACAAACATCACCACCGGGCGCGGATTGTGGGCGTTGGCGTCGCGCAGGGATTCCAGGGTGTCGCGATCAGGGCTTTCGCTGGCGATGACGATGACGTCGGGCGCATAGGCGGCGGCCTCCGCCTCGTCGAAAGCGGCGACGCGCATCACCGTCAGCGGCTTCACGCCGGCCAGCCCCTCGGCGACGAGGGCCGCCCGTGCTTCGTCGGGATCGATGATCAACACACGCATCGCCGCCTCTTTGATGCGGGCAAGGCCGACTGTCGCGTGGAAACAGGACACGCCCGATCGCTAAGCGACCGGCGCCTGTTTTCGAGGCGCCTCGAAGGCGAAGCTTTCCGTCAGGCGAGTCCGAACTCTTCCATCGCCGGCACGAAGTTGGCGTTCTCGTGCCGGTCGCGGGTCAGCTTGACGATGGCGTAGCGCTCCAACTCCGAGAGGGAGGCCCAGCCGGCGTCGGAAGGCGGGGCGACACGCTGTTCGGCCGCGAGACGCTGAACGGCTTCCGGCGTGGTGGGCGACAACCATCCGGGCGTCGGCGCCTCCGCCAGCGTCTTCGGTTCTTCCTTCGCCCGCGCGTGGATCAGATTGACGAGGGCTTTCCGGTAGGCCTCGACGTCAGCCGGCGTCTCGCAGGGCTTCAGGCGCAGCTCCAGTCGATCGGCCAGGGTGAAGCGGCTCCACTGGCGAAGCGACAGCTTGATTCCGGTGCGGTCCAGCTTGAAGCGCACGCACATGGGAATGCAGCGCAGGGTGCGGACGAAGTCGTCCTCGAAGCGGAAGAGGCGGGCGTGGGCGGGCGGCGTCTCGACCTCGGTGCTGTCCAGCGCGGCCAGCTCCGGCGCTTCATTGACGTTGGCGCTGTCGAAGCCTTCGACGACGGCGAGGTCGAGTTCCGCGAGCAGGGTGCGCACCGCGGGGTGCTCCCCGGCGGCCAGCACCGCGCCGACGCGGGCGTAGGCGGCCTCCACCGGCCAGACGGCCATCAGCGGCTCCAGCCCGCCGCGCGAGGCGGCCGCAACCGCGTCGCCGCGGGTTTTCGCCAGATCGACCAACCGCGCCAGTTGGTCGGCGGTCAGGCGAGCGGCGTCGCAGGGGGCGGTGGCCAGGTGGCTCGCACCCTGGTCCCTGGCCCAGGCCAGGCCGGCCAGGACTCCCGCCAGGGGACCGTTGGGTGCGCCCTCGGGATCGGACAGCACCGGATAGCCGGCCGTCTCGGCGATGGCCGCCGCGCCGGAATCCGCCTTGGCCGCCACCGCCACCTCGTCGCAGACGCCGGCCAGGGCCTGAAGGGGACCTTCCATCAGCAGACCGCCTCCGAACGGAGCCACCGCCTTCTCACGGCCGAAGCGGATCGAGCGACCGCCGGCCAGCAGCACGCCGACAACCTTGGTCATGGTCTCCTCCTTCGCCGGCGTTGAAAGTCGCGCCGCAATGCTCGCGACCGTGGCGTTTGTCGAGGGTGTATGACGGTCTGCGGCTTGCCCATGCCTCTTGTGAGCGATAGGCGCGCAGCAGCCATGCACGGAGCCTCAGCTTGAACGCGTCCCCCTCGTCAGACCCCCTGCGCGGCGCCAGCGTCGTGGATGCGCGCCGTCGGATGCTGGCCGTCGTCGAGCCTGCGGGCGTCGAGAGCGTCGCCCTGGAGCAGGCGCTGGGACGGGTTCTCGCCGAACCGATCGAGGCGGTGCGGGACCAGCCGCCGTTCGACGCCTCGGCCATGGACGGCTGGGCGGCGCGGTCTTCCGATCTGGCCGCGGGCGTCGAGGTCTTCCAGGTCGTCGGCGAAAGCGCCGCCGGTCGGCCGTTCGACGCCGGCGTCGCTTCGGGCGAGGCCGTGCGGATTTCGACCGGCGCGCCGCTGCCGGCCGGCGCCGACCGGGTGGTGATCCAGGAAGAGGCGACGCTCGACCGCGACCGGGTGCGCCTGTCGCCGTCGCTCGGCGCCCCGGCCTATGTGCGCAGGCGTGGCAATGACTTCGCGGTCGGTGATGTGCTGCTGAACGCCGGCCTGCGCCTGGACGCCTGGCGGCTGTCGCTGGCCGCCTCGGCGGGGGCGGCGAACGTCGCCGTCGTCCGTCGCCCGCGCGTCGCCATCCTGGCGACCGGCGAGGAACTGGTGGCGCCGGGGACCGCTCCTGGCGCAGCCGCCATCTTCGATTCCGCCGGTCCGGGTCTCGCCGCCCTGGCCCAGGGCTGGGGCGCCGCCGCCCGCCGCCTGCGGACGACCGGCGACAACGCCGCCGCCATCGCGGCGGCCGTCGCGTCGGAAGAGGCGGATCTGATCGTCACCGTCGGCGGCGCCTCGGTCGGAGACCACGATCTGGTCAAGCCGGCGCTGCGGACGCTCGGTCTGGTCCTGCACGTCGAGACGGTCAACGTCCGCCCCGGCAAGCCGGTGTGGTTCGGCATGCTGGCTGACGGTCGCAAGGTGCTTGGCTTGCCCGGCAATCCCGCCTCGGCCTTCGTCTGCGCCGAGCTGTTCCTGCGGCCGCTGCTGTTTGCCATGCAGGGCGTCGAGCCGGGCCCGCCGCTGGTCGCCGCGCGGTTGCGCACGCCGCTGCCGGCCGAGGGGCCGCGCGAGCACTGGCTGCGAGCGCGCCTGGAGATCGACGACGACGGCGCGCTGTGGGCCGCGCCGTTCTCGGATCAGGACTCCGGCATGGTCGGCGTCTTCTCGCGCGCCGATGCGCTGCTGCGGCGCCCGGGGCGGGCGGGCGCGGCGCGTGACGGCGATATTGTCGAGGTCCTGCGTCTCAACAGGGCTGAATAGCGGGGTGCGCGCCGAAGCCCTACAGTGCGCGGGTGAACCGGCGATGCGACCCCCTCGATGCTGACGCCTGACGACTGGCAGGCCATCCTCCTGTCGCTGCGCGTCGCCGCGGTCGCCATCCTGGTCGGCCTGCCGCTGGCGTTGCTGGCGGCGCAGGCGCTGGTGCGGGCGCCGTCGCCCGCGCGCAGCGTGCTCGAGGCGGTGGTGCAACTGCCATTGGTGCTGCCGCCCGTCGCCACCGGCTTTATTCTGCTGTTGCTGCTCGGCCGCGAGGGGCCTTTCGGGGCCCTGCTGGGGCGGCTCGGTGTCAGCTTCGTCTTCACCTGGACCGGCGCGGCCCTGGCCTCGGGGGTGATGGCCTTTCCCCTGATGGTGCGGCCCATCCGCCTGTCCATCGAAGCCATAGATCGCGAAGTCGGCGAGGCGGCGGTGACGCTGGGGGCCGGCGCCCTCGTGCGGTTCTTCCGCCTGACGATTCCGCTGGCGGCGCCGGGCATCATCGCCGGCGGCGTGCTGGGGTTCGCCAAGGCGCTGGGCGAGTTCGGAGCCACCATCACCCTGGCCGGCGCCATTCCCGGCGAGAGCCTGACCCTGCCGGCCGCCATCTGGGGCGCGACCCAGGCGCCGGGCAGCGAGGGGCGGGCGGCCGCGCTCTGCCTGATCTCGGCGGTTCTGGCGCTGGGCGCGGTGTTCGTATCGGAGGCGGTGGCGCGGCGCGCGGCGCGCTGGGCGAGGGTTTAGTCCCGCGACCAGTCGCCGGACTTGCCGCCGCTCTTGGCCAGCAGCCTCACGCCCTCGATGGTCAGGCCTTTGTCGGCCGCCTTCAGCATGTCGTAGATCGTCAGACAGGCCACCGAGACGGCGGTCAGCGCCTCCATCTCGACGCCGGTCGGTCCCGTCGTCTTGACCTTGGCCTGCACGCGCAGGCCCCCTTCGACGCTTTCAACCACCACCTCGACCTTCGAAAGGGCCAGCGGATGGCACAGCGGGATCAGGTCCGAGGTCCGTTTGGCGGCCATCACCCCGGCGATTTCGGCGGTCGCCCGCACGTCGCCCTTGGCCGCGCCGCCGCCTAACGCCAAGTCCCGCAGGGCCGCGGGCATGTGAACCACGCCTTCGGCCACGGCCTCTCGCGCCGTCGCCGGCTTTTCCGACACATCGACCATGCGCGCGCGGCCGGCGTCATCGAGGTGGGTAAGGCGGCTCATCGTTCGTTCAACCGGGGCATCAGCTCGACCATGTTGCACGGCCGGTGGCGGCTATCGAGCTGAGCGGCGATCACCTTGTCCCAGCCGTCTTTCACCGCGCCGTTCGAACCGGGCAGGCAGAACACGAACATGCCGTCGATTAGCCCCGCCGTGGCCCGCGACTGGAGGGTGGAAAGGCCCACCGACTGGTAGCTGACCATGTGGAAGACCGCCGAAAAGCCGTCGATCTTCTTGTCGAACAGCGGCTCCAGCGCCTCGACCGTCACGTCGCGGCCGGTCAGGCCGGTGCCGCCGGTGGTGACGATGGCGTCGATGTCGCCGCCCAGGCCCCAGGTCTTCACCTGGCTGCGGATGGCCTCGATGTCGTCGGCGACCCAGGCGCGGGCGGCCAGGGCGTGACCGGCGGCGGTCACCCGCTCGGCCAGGATGCGGCCGGAGGTGTCGCTCTCCTCGTCGCGGGTGTCGGAAACGGTGAGGATGGCCACGCGCACACGGGTGAACGGCAGGCCGGCGTCGAAGCGGCCGCCGGGGGCGGTCTGCAGGGGCAGGGGCGGGGTGGTCATGGAGCAGTCTCGTCCCAGCGGGCGGCGTCGGCGTGGTCGGCGGCGGTGGGTTCGATCCAGCGCTCGCCATCAGGGCCGTGCTCCTTCTTCCAGAAGGGGGCGCGGCTTTTCAGATAGTCCATCAGATGGTCGCAGGACTCCAGCGCGGCCTTGCGATGCTGGGCGGCGGCGGCGACGAAGACCACAGCCTCGCCCGGCGCGATCCGGCCAACGCGATGCACGACCAGCGCGCCCTGCAATCCAAAGCGTTCGATGGCGGCGGCGACCATCGCCTCGATCTGCTTTTCGGCGAAGCCCTCGTAGGATTCGAGCTCCAGCGCCTGGGTCACGCCGTGTTCGGCCCGGACGAGGCCGGTGAAGCTGGCGACCGCCCCCGTCTCCGACCGTCCGGCGCAGAAGCTGTCCAGCAGCGCGCCCGGCGCGATCGGGGTCTTCGAAAGCCGGACGCTCATCCGCCGCTCATCGGCGGCAGGAAGGCGACTTCGGCCGCGCCGGAGAGCGGGACGTCGCCGCGCACGATGACCTGGTCGACCACGGCATGCACGCCGGGTCCGGCCAGCGCCTCACCGAGCGCCGCATTCTCGTGCGCCAAGGCGTCACGCAGGCCGAAGAGCGTGGCCGGCGCCGACTCCAGCCGGCGCTCGCGCCAGCCGGCGATGTCGTGCAGGCGGCCGAACAGCAGGAGGCGGGTCATCAGCCCCCCGTCGTCGACATGGCGCGGGAGACCGAGGCGCGGTCGCCGATGACGAAGTCGTGGCCCTGCGGCTTGCCGCCGATGGCGTCGCGGATCGCCAGCTGCAGCTCGGCGTCGCTGGCGCCGGCGCGCATCAGGCCGCGCAGGTCGGTGGCGTCCTCGCGGCCGAGGCAGGTGTGCAGCGTGCCGGTGCAGGTCAGGCGCACCCGGTTGCAGCTTTCGCAGAAGGTGTGGCTCAGCGGGGTGATAAAGCCGAGGCGGCCGCCCGTCTCACGCACGCGGACGTAGCGCGCCGGGCCGCCGGTGTTCAGCGGCAGATCGTCCAGCGTCCAGAAGGCGGAAAGCTGCGCGCGCACCTCGGCCAGAGACAGGAACTGCGCCGTGCGGTCGGCGCCGATCTCGCCCATCGGCATGGCCTCGATCAGGGTCAGGTCCATGCCGCGCCCGTGGGCCCAGGTGATGAGGTCGGGGAGTTCGGCGGCGTTGTCGGCCTTCAGCGCCACGGTGTTGATCTTCACCGCCAGGCCGGCGGCTTGCGCGGCGGCGATACCGTCCAGCGTGCGGGCCAGATCACCGCCACGCGTCAGGCGAGAAAACGCTACAGGATCAAGGGTGTCGAGCGAGATGTTCACCCGCCGGACGCCCGCCGCGCGCAGGGCTTCGGCGTGCTGCGCCAGCTGCGAGCCGTTGGTGGTGAGGGTCAGCTCCTCCAGCATGCCGGCGCCGAGGTGGCGCGAGACGCCCTGGATCAGCGACATCACGTCCTTGCGGACCAAGGGCTCGCCGCCGGTGATCCGCAGCTTGCGGACGCCGAGCGAGATGAACGCCGTCGCCAGGCGGTCAAGTTCCTCCAGGGTCAGCAGGTCGGATTTCGGCAGGAAATCGGGCCGCTCGGCCATGCAGTAGACGCAGCGCAGGTCGCAGCGGTCCGTCACCGACAGCCGCAGGTAGCGGACGGTGCGGCCGAACCCATCGATCAGGGGCGAGGCGGTCAGCATGGCGGCCCGCCAGACAACAACGCCTCGCGAGAGTCCACATCGAAAGCCGCGCCGGCTTGCGAAACCGGCATCTGCACAACATCGGAGCGGCCGCGCAGCAGCACGCCGGCGCCCGCGTCGCCGGTCAGGGCCGAAACGGCGGCGTACAGCGTCGAGGCGATGCCGACGGGGTGTCCCGGAACGGTGTCGACGGTGGGGTGCACGGCGGTGGCGCCCGATTGCAAAGCGGCGATGACGCGCGCGGGAAGGTCGGACGGAATCTGGGGCATGTCGCCGAGGAACACCAGCACCCCGCGACTATCTGTCGGCAGGGCGGCGATCCCGGCCGCCAGCGAGCGGGAAAGGCCGTCGCGCCAGTCGGCGGCGGGGACGATGCGCAGCCGGTCGTTCCGGAGGGGCTCAATGGCCGACGTTACCGCGTCGGCGTCGCAGCCGACGACGACCAGCACCTCGTCCACCGGCGCGGCGAGCGCGCGCGCCACGGCGGCGCAGACCAGCGGCCGGCCCGCCCACTCGGCCAGCATCTTGCCGCCGCCGAACCGGCTGCCGGCGCCCGCCGCCAGGACGATGGCCTGATAGCCGCTCACGGGTCGAGCCGTCGCTCGGCGATCACCTGGGCGGTGACGCTGACGGCGACCTCCCAGGGGCTGCGTGAACCGAGCGGCAGACCGATGGGCATGCGCAGGCGCGCCAACTGTTCGTCGGTAACCCCGAGCGCCCGGAGGCGCGCGATGCGATCCGGAATACGCCGCCGCGATCCCAGCACGCCGATGAAAGAGGTCTCGGTGGCGAGCGCCGCCACCATGGCCTGCTCGTCGTAGGTCTGGTCGTGGGTGGCCACGGCGATGGCGGTGTCGACGTCCGGCGCCAGGGCGGCCAAGGCCGAGGCCGGCGCGTCCGACCGGTGCGTGACATTGGCGAAGGGCGCGGCCTCGGGGCCGTGCGGCCAGACGATGATCGACGACCAGCCGAGCTGTCCGGCGAGGCCGGCGATGGCCAGGGCGATGGGGTCCGATCCGAAGACGATCAGGCGCTGCACGGGGCGATAGAGGTGGTCGACCACCCACTGGCCGCCGCTTGCCGGCGCGGCGGAGCATTCGCGCTCGGTCCCGTTCGTCCGGTAGCGCACGCGTCGCCGCGCCTTGTGAGCCTCGACGAAGGCGCCGATCGCCGTATCGTCCGGCGCGATGCGCTCGACCAACAGGTCGAGGCGGCCGCCGCAGGGCAGGCGGGTGTCGATCCAGGGACTGCCCTTGCCGTAGACCAGGCGCCGGGGCGCGCCGTCGCGCAGGGTTTCGCGCCCGTGAATGGCGACGTCGGCCTCGATGCAGCCGCCGGAGACGAAGCCCCAGTAGTCGTCGTCGGTGACGACCATTTGCGCGCCGACCCCGCGCGGGCCGCCGTCGGCGTCATATACGGTGACCAAGGCGAAGGGCCGCCCGCGCGCCATGGCCTCGGCCATCCGCGGCCGCAGGTCGTCTTCCAGACCGCTGTGGGGCCAATCGTCCATCGATCGAAAGCTAGTGACGTCCGGGCTGATAGTCACGGTTGATGACCCGCGCCGTCAGGCCGTCAGCATGCCTTTCACATAGTCCGGCCGCAGCGGCAGGCGGCGGGCGGGTTTGCCGGTCGCATCGAAGAACGCCGCCGCGATGGCCGCCGCCGCCAGGGCGTTGGCGCTCTCGGACCCTTGCCCATATTCTCCGAACTCAGGCCGCGCGGCGATGACGACCTGCACCTCGGGCATCTCCTCCATGGTCAGGATCGGATAGCTGCCCCAGTCGGCCGAGGTGACGGCCCCCTCGTCGAAGGCCACCTCTTCATGCAGCGCCTCGCTGACGCCCATCAGGCAGCCGGCCTGCACCTGCCGCTTCAGCTGCAGCGGGTTCACGACGATGCCAAGGTCCATGACGGTGGTGATCCGCTCGACCTTCACCTCGCCGCTCTCCGGGGTGACGGCGATCCGCACGGCGCAGGCCCAGTAGCCCTGGTCCCGATGCATGATCGAGACGCCCTGGCCACGAACGGGTTGGGCTCCCGTCGCACGCGCCTGCGGGGAGGGCGAGGTGCGGGTTTCCCACCCGGCCTCGGTGCGGAGCCGGTTCAGGATGGTCTTGAAGCGCTCGTCCTTGGTGTGGTCGATGCGGAACTGCAGCGGGTCCTTGCCCGCCAAGGCCGCCGCCTCGCTGATGGCGTTCTCGCGCGGGAAGTTCTGCTGGAACTGGATCGGGGTGCGCATCGAGTGGTTGCGCAGGCCGATTTCCAGCTTCGATTCCCTCTGGCCGATGGGATAGGTCGCCTGGCCTGTTTCGGAGACATTGGCGATCTCGTCGTAGACCCATCGGTCCGAGATGCCCATGTTCACCCGCTGCAGGCCGTTACGGTTGTCGGGCGTCGGGGCGCCGATGGTCGGCAGGCCCGCGAGGACGGCGCCGATCGGGCGGTCGTCCTGCATCGGCGGGCCGCTGTGGGTCGCCTGGTACGAACAGATCTTCCCCTCGGCGTCGAGGCCGATGCTGATCTTGGACAGCATGGCCGAGGACTGCGTCGACCACTGCACGTCGTCGGCGCGCATCCATTGCACGCGCACCGGCTTGCCGACCGCCCTGGACAGCAGCACCGCCTCGTCCTCGGATCCGGCGTTGCCGCCGTTCGAACGGCCAAAGTGGCTGGCGCCGGCATAGGTCTTGATGACCACCGCCGACTCCGGCTTGGCCAGCATCTTGGCGATGGCCATGCGCAGGAACTGCGGGTTCTGAGTGTGGGTGTGCAGTTCGACCGATCCGTCCGGCTTCACATCGGCGAGCGAGACCGTCGGGCTGATCGGGCCGTGCTTCATGAACGGCACGAAATAGGTCGCCGAGTGGGTCTTGGCGGCCTTGGCGGCCTCAGCGACGGCGTCGCCCTTGGTGGCGCCGCTCTTCGTCGACGGGACTTCGCTCCAGTTCACCTTCTCGAGGTGCTCGGCGAGCTTTTCGTGCCCGGGCAGGCCCTTCCACTCGGTCCATTTGGTGTCGGTCGCGACCTCCTGCGCCGCCTGGATGGCCTGCCATTCGTCGGGAGAGACCACGGCGACGAGGTTGCCGATCACAACGACGCGGCTGCCGGGATACTTCTTCGTGTCGACCTTGCCGGCCGAGACCAGCGTCGAACCCAGCGTGGCGGGGTGGATGACGCGGGCGTGCAGCATCCCCGGCAGCTTCACGTCGCCGACCCACGTCGTCTTTCCGGAGATCTTTTCCGGCAGGATCGGGTTCTTCACCGGCCGGCCGACGATGGTGTACTGCGAGGTCGGCTTCAGCGGCGGATCGCCGGCCACCTGCAGGCCGCCGAAACTGGTCAGCTCTCCGCGCACCGGAATCGTCAGTTGCAGGTCCTGACCGGCCACCAGCTTGCCGTAGGTTTCGGTCTTGCCGCCGCCGGCGAAGACGCCGTCCTTCACGGTGACCTGATCGCGCGGAACGCCGAACTTGCGGGCGGCGAGCTCAATGGCGGCCTCGCGGGTGTAGGCCGCGGCTTTGCGAAGGTTCTGCACGCCACGCAGCAGGCCGAACGTGCCGCCGCCGTCGGGGGTGCTGTCCGTGTCCCCCGTGACCACCGTGGTGATCGCCTCGACGGGGACGTACAGCTCCTCGGCGACGATCTGGCGGTAGGCGGTGAAGATCGAACTCTGGCCGAAGTCGCACTTGCCGGTGCGGATCAGGATCGCGCCGTCCTCGCGGATTTCGATCCAGGAGGTGATGCGGCTCGGGTCCATCGACGAGGTCGGGCCGGCGTCGAGCTGTGCATCGGCGCGGGTCGCGGACGGGGCGACGGCCAGGGAGACCACCAGGGCGCCGCCGGCCCCGAGGAAACCGCGACGGCTGAGCGTCGCGCCATGGACGGAGGCGGTTTCGAGCAGCTTCATCAGACTTGCCCCGACATGATCTTGGCGGCGCGGTGGGCGCCGTCGAGGATGGCCGCGTAGCTGGCGCAGCGGCAGAGATGGGGCGAGGGGCCGGAGGTGGTCAGGGCCGCCTTGATGTCGGCGTCGGTCGGCTTCGGATTGCTTTCCAGCAGCTCGGTCACTTTGATCATCATGCCGTACTGGCAGATGCCGCACTGAGGGACCTGCTCCTCGATCCAGGCTTCCTGCACCGGGTGCAGGCGCTCTTCGCCGGCCTTCGGCGCCGGCAGCTTCTTCTGCTTCGCCCAGCGCGCCGGCAGGCCTTCGACGGTGGTCACTTCCTTGCCGTCAAGCGCCGAGATCGGGGTGACGCAGGCGCGGATTTCCTCGTCGCCGAGCAGCACCGAACAGGCCCCGCACTGGGCGAGGCCGCAACCGAACTTCGGCGTCATGACGTTCAGCTCATTGCGGAGCACATAGAGCAGCGGCGTATCCGGCGCCGACTGAACGCTGCGCTCGGCGCCGTTCACCTTCAGCTTGATCATCGCCAAATCCCTCTCAGCGCGCAGGCGTCCACTTAAGGAGGCTACTCCTGATCAGGGGCGCGGATTAGTCGCCCCCAGCGACTTGTGCTTGTGAGCCGAATTCATCAATCAGTCGCCCTCAGGGCGCCATCGGCCCGCTGAGGGCGACCCCGATGACGTTGCGCGCCGAGCGCGCCGGGCGGCCGTCGCCTTCGATGATCAGGCGGAACGGCCCCTGGCCGTCGCCCAGCGGCTTGCCGTCCTGGCGGTCGGCGAGCACCGCCTTGGCCTTGCCGAGCGTCGGCTCGATCTCGCCCAGCGAGACGACGACGCGGTATCCGTCGCTGGCGGAAATCAGGATAGTGGAGGTGAGCTGCGGTCCACGGACCGCTTCGCCCTCCGGCGCGCCGGCCAGGGTGGCCAGGGTCCGCAGCGGCACGCCTTCTAAGGAGACCTTCTCGCCATGATCGTCCATCACCACGCCGACGTGGGGCAGGGCGGCGATGTCCGCGGCGGTCAAGGTGCGGGTGACGTTCGGGCCTTTGAGCGCCAGGGTCTGCGCCTGAACCGGACCGGCCGCCAGGGCGGCGGCGGCGAGGAGATATTTCAGCATGATCGAATCCAGCGCGGGGGGAGCGCCATGAGCTTAGCAGGGGTTACGCGGCGATGGGCTCTGCTTGTCGCCCTGGTCCTGTCGGCAGCCCTGGCCGTGGCCGGCCCGGCGGCGGCGCGCGCGCCGGTCACCGTGCTGGCCGCCGCCTCCCTGAAGGATGTGATGGACGCCCAGGCGGCGGCGTTCCGCCAATCGACCGGCAATGAGGTGCGGCTGTCCTACGCGGCCTCGTCCGCCCTGGCGCGGCAGATCGAGGCGGGCGCGCCGGCCGACATCTTCATGTCCGCCGACACCGACTGGATGGATCAGGTCGACCGGCGCGGCCTGCTGAAGGCCGGCACGCGGCGCGACCTCCTGACCAACCGCCTGGCGCTGATCGCGCCGGCCCGCTCCACCGTGCGGCTCTCGGTCGGCCGCAACATGCCCCTGGCGCGGGCGCTCGGCGGCGGGCGCCTGGCCATGGCGGCGCCCGAGGTGCCGGCCGGTCGCTACGGCCGCGCGGCCCTGACCTCGCTCGGCGTCTGGCCCAGCGTCGAGGGGCGCGTCGCCTCGGCCGACAATGTGCGGGCCGCCCTGGCCTATGTCTCGCGCGGCGAGGCGCCGCTGGGCGTGGTCTACGATACCGACGCCAAGGCCGATCCGGGCGTGCGTATCGTCGGCCTGTTCCCGCCGGGCAGCCATCCGCCGATCGTCTACCCCGCCGCCGTGCTGGCGCGCTCGGAGGAGCCGGTCGCCCGGCGCTTTCTCGACTACCTGGGCACGCCCGCCGCAGAGGCGGTGTTCCGCCGGTACGGCTTCACCGTGCTTCGCCCCAAGCGCTGATCCATGCCCTCCGCCGACGCCGCCGTCCGCGCCAAGCGCAAGCTGACCAATCGCCTGATCGCCGCCCACGACGCGGCGCGCCTGCGGCCGCACATGACCGACGACATGCTGCTGATCGTCGGCTCCGGGGAGTTGATCCAAGGCGCCGACGCCGTGGTCGCGGCCTTCGCCGGCCAGTTCGCCGACCCGGCTTTCGTCACCTATGTGCGGACCACCGAGACGGTCGAGATCGCCGTCGGCGGCGACCGCGCGGCGGAGACGGGCCGCTGGGTCGGAACCTGGAAAGGCGGCGTCGAGGTCAGCGGGCGCTACATGGCCGCCTGGCGCGAGGGGCGGGGGCAGTGGTTTCTGGAGCGCGAGCTCTACATCACGCTCAGCGAATAGCGTCGCCGGCCCTGGATTAGTTCGCTCAAGCCTGCTTTTCTCCCGCCAACGCCATAGGTCACGGCGAAATAATTACCGGGGGAAACAATGGTCTCGAAGACGATGAAACTCGCCGTGGGCGCCGCCGGCCTGGTCGGTCTGTGCGCCACCCTGGCCTTCGCTCAGCCTCCGGCCGCACCGCCCGGCGCCGCCCCGACGGGTGCGCCTGGCGCGGCGCCGGCCCGTCCGCGCGGCCCCGGCCTGGTGATGCCCGACGCACCCGGCGGCGTGAAGCCGACGCCGAATTCGCCCGGCATGCGCCAGGGCTCGACCAACGGCGCGCCCAACCTCGTGCCGCAGTATGAGGACGTCTGGGCCACCATCGACGCCCTGCCGGACGAACTCGCCGCCAAGCCGAAGAAGGCGCGCCGGGTGCTGGTCTATTCGAAGCCCGGCGGCTTCGTGCACTCGTCGATCCCGCTGACCGCCTGGACCATCAAGCTGATGGGCGAGAAGAACGGCGGCTGGGCCACCGACATCTCCTTCGACCAGAAGGACATCACCGCCGCCAACCTGGCCAAGTACGACGTGCTGGTGCTGAACAACACCACCGGCGCCTTCCTCGACGACAAGGACGACGCGGCGGGCACCGAGGCCCGCAAGAAAGCGCTGCTCGACTTCGTGCGCAGCGGCCACGGCCTGGCCCTGTTCCACGCCGCCACCGACAGCTACCACACCAACGCCAACGCCCCGGGCGGCATCCAGGGCACCTGGCCGGAGTGGAACAAGATCGCCGGCGGCATCTTCAAGTGGCACTGGTTCTACCCCCAGGCCATTCCGGTGAAGATCGACGACGCCAAGAGCCCGCTGAACGCCGGCTTCGGCGGCAAGGGCTTCACCGTGCACGAGGAACTCTACACCTTCACTATGGACAGCTTCTCGCGGAAGAACGTCCACGTGCTGACCAGCATCGACTATCCGAAGATGAGCGCCGAGGACAAAGCCAAGGAGACCGCCGAGACCAAGCGGACCGACGGCGACTACGCGATCAGCTGGATTCACAAGGAAGGCCAGGGCCGCGTCTACTACTCCTCGCTCGGCCACAGCGAACACGTGCTGGCCATGCCGGCCGTCCTCAAGCAATGGCAGGCCGGCATCCAATACGCCGCCGGCGATCTGGCGGCCGACGACAGCCCGTCCGTGAAGTAGCGCGGGGAAGTAGCGCTCAAGCCGGCGAGGCTGTACGGGGCGTGGATGACTGACGGTCGCACATGCGGCTCCTGCACCCTCTGCTGCAAGGTGATGGGCATTGAGGAACTGGCGAAGCCGCAAGGCCGCTGGTGTCCCCATTGCCTGCCCGGGCGTGGCTGCAAGATCTACGACGAACGCCCGCCGTCTTGCCGCATCTATTCCTGCACCTGGCTGACCTCGCCGGCCTTCGTGCCGGAAGCGCTGAAGCCCGACCGCACCAAGGTCATCCTCGGCCTGGACATGGGCGGCTCTCGGCTGGTGGCTCACGTCGATGTCGACAACCCGCTGGCCTGGCGGCGCGAGCCGATGCTGTCGTTCCTGCGCGGCCAGGCCCAGCGGTCCGGCGGGGGGTGGCACGTGGTCGTGCGCCTGCTGGACCACACCTGGCTGATCGCCCCGGAAGGCGCCTACGACATGGGCGTGGTTCCGCCCGGCGCGCCCTACAGCATCGACCCCATCGACGGCGGTCGGCGGCTGACCGTCACCCGGACGCCGGGCGGCGCGCCGGAGACCCTGCGGATGACGCCCGCGCCGCTCTGAGGCTCAGTGCGCCGGGGGCGGTGGGATGTTGGCGGGCAGGGCGTCCTCTTCGTCCGGTAGAGGTTCGGGCATCCCGTAGGTCTTGGCGACCCAGGCGGTGACCAGGGGCACCAGCAGGGCGGTCACCACCACGCAGGCCGCCACCAGCGCCGTCGCCGAGGGCGCGGCCTCGGCGTAGACGGGATTGGCCAGGGCGATCACCGCCGGCACGGCCGCGGCGTTGCCCGCCGTCGAGGCCGCCGCGACGCCCGCGACCCCGGTGCCGCCGATCGCCCGGTCGGCGAAGAACAGCGGAATGCCGGTGACCACCACCACCGCCACGCCCATGCCGAGGCCGAGCAGCCCCGCGTGCCACACCGCCCCGAGGTTCAGGCCCGCGCCGAGCGCGAAGGCGAAGAAGGGGATCAGCACCGGCACCGCCGCGCTGAGGAATATCCGCATTTCGCGGTCGAGGTTGCCGATGATCATGCCGACGACCAGCGGAAGGATCGACCCCAGCAAGGTCTGCCAGGGGAAGGCCGAGAGCCCGGCGACGCCCAGGGTCACCATGGTGAGGAACGGCCCGGACTCCAGCGACATGATCGCATAGGCGCCCGCGTCGCCCGGCCGGCCGTATTTACCCATCAACGCCATGTAGAGGCCGCCGTTGGTGTCGTTCATCGCCGCCACGATGGCCAGGGTGGATATGCCGGCGAACAAGCCCTGGTCGATCGGCCGCTCGCCGAGGATGCGCCCGAAGATGATCCCCAAGAGAATGGCGATGCCGACCTTCACCACCAGCAGCGTGCCGCCCTTGCGCAGGATGTAGGGCGTCGCCTTGAAGCTGATGCTCGCGCCCATGCAGACGTAGTTCACCGCCAGGATCGTCGCCGGACCTGTAAACAGCGCGCCGGTGAACGAGCCGAAGAACTTCGGCGTCTCGGGCGCCAGAGTGTTGATGATCGCGCCCAGCAGCAGGGGCACGACCATCAACCCGCCGGGGATGTTCTCGATGGTCCGCTTGATCGGAATCTGCACGCGAAAACCTCCCCGTGGTCCTTGAGGACTCTTAAGCGGCCTCTCGACCGGCGCCGTGGATGTGGCGGGCGATGCTGTCCGGTTTCATCTCGATCGAAAAGCCCGGCAGGGTCGGCGGCATGTAGGCGGCGTCCTTGATGACGCAGGGATCGACGAAGTGCTCGTGCAGGTGGTCGACGTATTCGACCACGCGGCCCTCGCGGGTGCCGGCCACGCAGACGTAGTCGATCATCGCCAGGTGCTGCACATATTCGCAGAGGCCGACGCCGCCGGCGTGCGGACACACCGGCAGGCCGTACTTGGCGGCCAGCAGCAACACCGCCAGCACCTCGTTCAGACCGCCCAGGCGGCAGGCGTCGATCTGCACCACGTCGATGGCGCCGGCGGTGATGAACTGTTTGAACAGGATGCGGTTCTGGCACATCTCGCCGGTCGCCACCTTCACCGGCGCGACGCCCTTGCGGATGGCGGCGTGGCCCAGCACGTCGTCGGGGCTGGTCGGCTCCTCGATGAACCAGGGCTTGGCGAAGCTGAGCTTCTTCACCCAGTCGATGGCCTCGCCGACTTCCCACACCTGGTTGGCGTCGATCATCAGCTCGACGTCGGGGCCGACAGTCTCACGCACGATGGTCAGGCGGCGGACGTCGTCCTCGAAGTCGCGGCCGACCTTCATCTTGATATGGCGGAAGCCGGCGTCGACGGCCTCGGCGGCCAGGCGGCGCAGCTTGTCGTCCGGATAGCCCAGCCAGCCGGCCGAGGTGGTGTAGCAGGGGTAGCCCTCGGCCTCGAGCGTGGCGATCCGCTCGGCCTTGCCGGCCGCCTTCTCGCGCAGCATCGCCAGGGCCTCGTCCGGGGTGATGGCGTCGGTGAGGTAGCGGAAGTCGACCACGCGGACGAGTTCCTCCGGCGTCATGTCGGCGACCAGCCGCCAGACCGGCTTGCCGGCCGCCTTGGCCCACAGGTCCCACACGGCGTTGACCACCGCGCCGGTGGCCAGGTGCAGGGCTCCCTTATCCGGGCCGATCCAGCGCAGCTGGCTGTCGCCGGTGACGTGCCGCCAGAAGCGGCCGGGGTCGGCGCTGATCCAGTCCAGCTCCAGCCCGATCACCCGCTCACGCAGGGCCTCGATGGCGGCGACGCACAGTTCGTTGCCGCGCCCAATGGTGAAGGTCAGGCCATGGCCTTCGAGGCCCGCCTGGTCCGTCTCCAGGATGACGTAGGCGGCCGAATAGTCGGGGTCGGGGTTCATGGCGTCCGAGCCGTCGAGATGGTGGCTCGTGGGGAAGCGGACGTCGGCCGTGCGCAGGCCGGTGATACGGGTCATCGGTAGGTCAGTCCTTCAAGGCGCGATCGGGGAGGTTGCGAGGGCGACGGGGGTCTTGGTGCGGGTGCGGGCGAAGAGGGCGACTACTAGGAAGCAGGCGAGGGGCACGATCATCGCCAGCCGCAGGCCGCCGCCGGTGCGGCTGATCAGGCCCATCAGGGGCGGGGCGGCGGCCCCGCCGATGATCGCCATGATGATGAGGGACGAAGCCAGCGAGGTGCGGCGGCCCTGGCCCTCCACGCCGAGGGCGAAGATGGTCGGGAACTGGATCGACATGAAGAAGCTGGTCAGGCCGAGGGCGGCGACCGCCACCGCGCCGCTGGTCAGGCCGGCGACGGCGCAGAGCAGCACATTGGCGACGGCGAAGATCAGCAGCAGGCGCGGGGCGGGGATTTTGTGCATCAAGGCCGCGCCGGCGAAGCGGCCGATCATGAACAGGCCGAGGCTGGCCGACAGCATGAAGGCGGCGGTCTTCTCCGGAGTCGCCGGCATCATGTCCTTGGTGAAGTCGACGAAGAAGCTCCACACGCCGACCTGTGCGCCGACGTAGAAGAACTGGGCGATCACCGCGGCCATCAGCGGCCGGTCGGCCAGCAGACCGCCCAGCGAGATACGCTCGCCCTTCTCGGCCGGGGCGGAAACCTTGGGCAGGGCGACGACGGCGGTGGCGAGGAAGACCAGCAGCACCACCCCCGCCAGGGCGAGATAGGGCCCTTGCACCATGTGCGCCTCGCTGGCGCGGTAGGCGTCGAGTTCGGCCGGGCTCATCGCCGCCAGGGCGTCCGCCCCATGCTCGATGCCCGAGAAGATGAACAGGCCGCCGATGATGGGGGCCAGGACGGCGCCGACGCCGTTGAAGGCCTGGGCCAGGTTCAGGCGCTGGGCCGCCCGGCGTGGATCGCCGAACGCCACGATGTAGGGATTGGCCGCCGTTTCCAGGAAGGCGGCGCCCGAGGCCAGCACGAACAGGGCGCCGAGGAACGGCCAGTAGAGGCGCACCTCCGCGGCCGGCCAGAACAACACCGCGCCGGCGGCGTAGAGCCCAAGACCGACCAAGATGCCGGCGCGATAGCCGAAGCGGCGGATCACCAGCCCGGCGGGCAGGGCCATGAAGAAATAGCCGAGGTAGAACATCAGCTGGATCAGGCTGGCCTCGGCCCGGTCGAGCGACAGGGCTTTCTGGAATTGCCGGATCAGGATGTCGTTGAAATTGCTGGCCAGGGCCCACAGGAAGAACAGGCTGGTGACCAGGATGAAACCCGGCATGAAGCCGGGAATCACAAAGCGGTCGGAGGGGCGGGCGGTCTCCTCACCCGTGTCGGCGACACCGTGCATGCGCTTTCTCCCCGGCTCGTCGTCGTCTCGGCCTGCGCCTTCTTCGTGCGCTTGCCGGGATCGCGATCGCGCTCTAAATCTGCATATATGAAAGTCAGTGTCATATGTGAGTATGCTTCGCAAGCCGGGCTCGCACGATGACGCCCGACGCCATCGACGCTCATCAGCATTTCTGGGCCTATGACGCCGCGAGGCTGCCGTGGGTGACCGAGGGCTCGGTCCTGGCCGCCGACCACCTGCCCGAGCACCTTGCGCCGCTGCTGAACAAGGGAGGCCTCGCCCACAGCATCCTCGTGCAGGTCGAACAGCGCGAGGCGGAGACGCGCTGGATGCTGGATCTGGCCGAGCAGCATCCCTGGATCGCCGGCGTGGTCGGCTGGTGCGACCTGCAGGCCGAGGATGTCGGCGAGCGGCTTGAGCGGCTCTATCACCCCCGCCTAGTGGGCCTGCGCCACATGGTGCAGGACGAGGCCGACCCGCATTTTCTGCGCCGCCCAGGCTTCATCGCCGGCGTTCGCGAGGCCGCCCGACGGGGCCTGACCTACGACCTGCTGATCGTCGCCGACCAGGCGCCATACGCGCCGGGTTTCATCGACGCCGTGGGCGAGGGGCGGTTCGTGCTCGATCACGGCGCCAAGCCGAAGATCCGCGAGCGCGGCTGGCGGCCCTGGGCCGACGCCATCGCCGAGATCGGTCGCCTGCCAAATGTCTGGTGCAAGGTCTCCGGCCTGGTGACCGAAGCCGATCACGCGGCCTGGACGGCCGAGGACATCGCGCCCTACCTGGACCACCTGCTGGAATGCTTCGGCCCCGAGCGGCTGATGTTCGGCTCCGATTGGCCGGTCTGCACCTTGGCCGCGGCTTACGACCAGGTGCAGGGTCTGATCGAGGACTTTGTGACGCGGCGCTGCCCGGAGCACGCCGCCTCGGTGTTCGGCGGGGCCGCGCGGCGGGCCTACGCCCTGGACGGGCGGGAGTAGGCGGAATGGACCTTGGGCTTGGCGGCAAGACGGTGATCGTCACCGGCGGCGGCTCCGGCATCGGCGGGGCGATTTCCACCGTTCTGGCCGAGGAGGGGGCGATCCCGGTCATTCTCGGCCGCGATGCGCTGGATTCGGCCTTCGAGGCGCAGCTTCGCAGCCTGCAACCGCGGACCCTGTTCATCCAGACCGAACTGACCGACGACACGGCCTGCAAGGCGGCGGTGGCGGAAGTCGTCGCCCGCGGGGGCGGCCTGGATGGCTTGGTCAACAACGCCGGCGCCAACGACAGCGTCGGCCTGGAGCGCGGGCTTGAAGCTTTTCTGGCCTCGCTGACCGCCAACCTCGGCCACTACTACAGCATGGCCCACTACTGCCTTCCGGAGCTGCGGCGCAGCCAGGGCGCCATCGTCAACATCGCCTCGAAAACGGCGCTGACCGGCCAGGGCGGCACCAGCGGATACGTGGCCGCCAAGGCCGCGCAGCTCGGCCTCACGCGCGAGTGGGCGGCGGACCTTCTGAAGGACAACATCCGCGTCAACGCCGTCATCCCCGCCGAGGTGATGACCCCGATGTATCGCCGCTGGGCCGAGGGCTTCCCAGACCCCGACGCCAAGATCGCCGCCATCGGCGCGGGCGTGCCGCTCGGCCGCCGGATGACCACCGCCCGCGAGGTCGCCGACACCGTGGTCTTCCTGCTGTCGCCGCGCGCGTCCCACACCACCGGTCAGTGGATTTCGCCCGACGGCGGCTACCTCCACCTCGACCGGGCGCTGACCGGCCCGGAGGCCTGAGTGACCCTGCACGTCCTCTTCCTCGACCTCGTCGACGACGCCGCGCTCATCGCCGAGTACCGCCATTGGCACCGGCCCGGCGGCATCCCGGCCGAGATCGCCGCCGCCATACGCGCGGCCGGGGTCGAGGAGATGGAAATCTTCCAGCGCGACGACCGCATGGTGATGCTGATGCGCACCGGCCCCGGCTTCGATCCGGCCGCCAAGGCCGCCGCCGACGCGACCGATCCGGCGACCATCGCCTGGGAGACGCTGATGAGCCGCTTCCAGAAGCCGCTGGCCTCCGCGAAGCCGGGCGAGAAATGGCTGCCCGCCGAGCGGATTTTCGCCCTCTCGGACCAGCCCTAGAGGCGGCTGTCGGCTTCCACGAGCTGCGAGGCGATGCGTTCGGCCGTCTCGCGCAGCCTGTGCGCCGCCGTCGCCTGATCGACCACCGGCTTGCGCCGCCGCAGGAACGGCATGGTCAGCGCCGCCGCCGCCGCGCCGCCGCGCAGGATCGGGGCCGACATGTCGACCACGCCGGCCACGAAGGCTCCGTCGCGCTCCTCCAGACCGCGCGCTCGCACCGCGTCGGCATGTTCGCGGAACGCTTCGACGGCGGCGGCGGGCAGGGCGGGATCGAACATCGTCTCCCAGCGCTGGCGCACGTCCGCCGGCTGAAAGGCGTAGAGCACCGCGCCCGAGGCCGTATCGATCAGCGGCTGGCGGTAGCCGACCCGCACCGAGAAGCCGAGCTGTTCACCCGACTCCATGCGCGCCACCACCACCATCTCGCCGCGCGTGTGCACCGCCAGGTGGCAGGACTGTCCGGTCTGATCGGCCAGCCGCCGCATCTGCGGCAGCGCCACCTCGACCAGCGAGCGGATCACCGGCCGCTGCATGCCGAGCGAGAACAGGCGGTCGGTCAGGCGATAGCCGTCGGTGGCCGGGTCCTGGGCGATGTAGCCCCGATGCTCGAGCACCTGCACCATGCGGAAGAGCTCGCCGTAGGAGCGGCCGAGTTCGCCGGTGATCTCGGTCACCGTCATCGGCCGGTCGGCGACAGCCAGCCGCTCAAGGATGTCGAGGCCCTTTTCAAGCGCGGGCGCGCGATAGCGCCGATCGTCTTCCCCGTCCGACATTGAGCCCCTCGTTGATCCCCGCAGTCTAACGAGCCGGGGAAGGCGGGCAACGCCCCGCTAACCGCCCGTCTTGGCGTGAGACTCGCCGACGGGCTTGCTCTCAGGAGACCGGCGCTCGCGAAGAAAGACGCCGAGAACGATCAACACGGCGGTCGACAGAAACTCGCTCTGCCAGTTCTGGAAACTCTCGAACCAGAATTGCGGCTCGCCGAGATAGGCGACGAGGCCGGGCGGCGGCTGGCCGTGCCGCACCGCCTCGTCGGCCGCCGCGCGGGCGCTGTTGATCCAATGCAGGGTGAAGGAGACGGCGAACAGTCCGAGCAGCGTCAGTCCGAGCGAGTGGCTGTAGAGCAGGCGGGCGAGGCGCCCATGGCGCACGGGCCACGGCGCGTCCGGCTTGGCGGCGTCGAGGGCGGGATCGCGGTCCTGCGGGGTTTCAGCGTCCGGATCGCGCGACTCGGGCGAGCCGCGCTGAATGGCGTAGGCCGTGAGCACCACATAGGCCCACATCTGCAGGAACTCGCTTTCCCAGTTCTCGAACAGCGCGGAGAGGAAGGCTCCGCCGGTGAGGTATGCGAAGGCGGAAAGCGCCGTCTGGCCGTGTTGCAGGCGTTCGGCGTTCTCCGCGTGAAAGCCGGCGATCGACTGCCCGACCAGGCTTACGGCGAACACGGAGAGCAGCACCACCGTCAGGGCGTTGTCGCGCAACCAGTGGCGGTCGCCGGCGGGGATGGCGGGCATGAGACGCCTCCTTTTGTGCCGCCAACGCGCCCGATCCCGTAGCGCTCCATTCGGCCGCAACCGAAGGCTGTCGGTTTCGTTCGGCAGCGGCGAAGCCGAAGCTGGAGGATCATTCCCATGAGCCGGACCGCCACCAAGCCTGCTCAACGCCACAGCGCGCCGGCCCACGCCTTGACGCTCGGCGCCGTCAGCCTCCGGGCGGAGCTCCGCGACGGGACGATGCGGTCGCTTGGAACCCTCGCCAATCGCGCCTTGGAGGTAAACGTGCGCCTGGGGCGCGACTCCCTTTGGGCGATCATCCGGCGGCCGGGGCGCGGCGGCCTCGCGCTCCGTTGCGCCTATGCCTTCGGCGGTGGATTAAGCGCGGAACGCCTGGACGAAAGCCGATGGCGCATCACCGCGGCGGTTGGCCAGTTCGACGTTGATCTGAGGTTCGAGCCGGTCGAGCGCACGGTGTTCCGCTGCACCACCCGCTTCACGCCCGCGGTAGAGACCCTGGTCCCCTATCTGCCGCGGGATCTCTATCCGTTGTCCACCGAGGACGATCCGGAAGACACGGTCGGAAAGGTCGAGGCCGCTCAACGCGGGCTGAACAGCGGCTTGATCTTCCTGACCCTGCGAGAGCCCGCCTTCGGCGGCGTGCTGTATTTCCAGAACTATTCGGCGCTGAATGACTATTTCAACATCTTGCACACGCGGCCCGACGGCTCGGTGGGCGGCGAATGGCCCGAGCTCGGCTACCAGCCCCCGACTTCGCCTTACGGCGACAGCCCGCCGGTCAATCCGCTGCCGGCCGGCAAGCCGGTGACCCTGTCCGACGCCCTTATCGCCTTCGAGTCCGATCTGCCGGTCGACGAGCAGCAGTGCGCCCGCCAGTTCCTGGGCCTGCTGGGCGATATCTATCCACTGATCGGCAAGCCCGAGCCGACCCATCACGATTGGCCCGGCCGGGCCGAGGCGACGTTGCGCGACCTGCAGAAGTCACCGGACGCCACGATCCGCCATTACGGCCACACCTACGTCCATCCCTATACCTCGACGGAGTATCCCGACAGCATGGTGCAATTGGCGGTGCTGTCGCCGATCGCCGACTACGGGCGATGGAAGGGTGAGCCGCATCCGCTGCAGGCCGAACTGACGGCGGGCCTCGGGCGCTTCTACGATCCCAAGCTGAAGACCATCCGCCGCTACCTGCCCAATGTCGGCGACGACAAGGACGCCGACGCGGTCGACAGCTGGTACCTCTACCATCCGCTGATGAACCTCGCCCGGCTGGCGGAGCAGGGCGACGCCAAGGCCCGCGCCCTGTTGGGCGACAGCCTCGACTTCGCGATCAAGGCGGCGCGCCATTTCGACTACGCCTGGCCGATCCAGTTCAACATCACCGACTTCACCGTGATCACCAAGGCCCGCAACGAGAGCGGCCTCGGCCAGACCGACGTCGGCGGCCTCTACGCCTATTTGATGCTGCAAGCCCACAACCTGTTCGGCGACGATCGCTTCCTGGAGGAAGCCAAGCGGGCGCTGCTCAAGGCGCGCGGCATGGAGTTCGAGCTGCAGTACCAGGCCAACCTGACGGCCTGGGGCGCAGTGGCGGCGCTCAGTCTCTGGCGGATGACGGGAGAGGAAGATTTCCGTAAGCAGAGCAACGTCTTCCTCGCGAGCTTCTTCCACAACAGCATCATGTGGGAGTCCGAGATCGACAAGGCCAAGTGCTACCCAAACTTCCTCGGGGTCACCTGCCTCCACGACGCGCCCTACATGGCGATGTACGAGTGCTACGAGAGCGCGGCGGCTTTCGACGAATACCTGTCCGCCGCGCCCGAAGGCATCGACCACGCCGCGCGTCTGCTGGTCACCGAGTATCGACGCTACGCCCTCGACCGGGCCTGGTTCTACTACCCGGACACCCTGCCGGCGGAATGCCTGGCCACCGATATTCGAAACGGTCACATCGACCGCAGCCTGTCGTTTCCGCTGGAGGACCTCTACGCCGACGGTCAGCCGGCCGGGCAGGTGGGGCAGGAAATCTACGGCTGCGGCGCGGCCTTCATCTTCACGGCGCACAGCTTCCACCGCCTGCCGGGCGCGCCATTCCTGCTGTTCTGCGACTATCCGCTCCGTCGGATCGACACGCTTGGCCCCCGCGCGGTCGTCCTGCGGGTGGATGGGGTGGGGGAGATGACCTGCAACCTGCGCATCGCGCCGGACAAGCCTCGGCGGCCAAAGGTCAGGCTAAGCCTTCGGGGAAGGGCGCTCAGGCCGCGCAAATTCAAGCCGCTTACCGAGTACGCCCTGCCGGGTGGCGCGGAAGTCACCGTCGAGTGGGAGGCCTGAGCTTGAGTGGCCGCGCAACCTTGGCGGTGATCGGAGCCGCATGCCTGTGCCTCGTGGCGATCTGGGCGTCGGCGGATTCGCGAACGGCGGAATCGACGCTCCTCGGCAGCCCGATCTGCGGCGCGCTACGCACCAACTGAGGAATTCCGGTAAAGTTACGGCTCGAATGTCGGCCTCACGACATTCAACCGCCTCGCCATGCGCCAAGGTTTCGCTTTGGAGTGACCTTGGCCTTGGTTTTCTATCCTAGGTTAGAGAACCGCGCGCAGACCCGCCCTAGCCAAGGCGGAATGCAAGACAAATCCGTTCTCGAACGCGCCTTCGAACTCGCCGAAAGCGGTGAGGTCGCCACGGTCACCGAAATCAAGCTGCGGCTGGCGCGCGAGGGCTATCGCGGCCTCGGGCCACTGATGCAGGGCAAGTCCCTGCGCGACCAGCTGAAGGCGCGCATGAAGCTGGCGAGGACGACGGATCGGTCCGCCGACTGCCAGGCGCTCTGAGCCGCACGGATGGCTGAAGAATTTCCGCCGCATCGGCTGGTCGAGTTCGCGAGCTTCACCGAGGCGGAGCTGCGCCGGTTCAACGGCATTGCTCAGTCGACTCTCGCCTTCGCGCCACGCCAGATCATCCATCGGGAAGGTGAGCCGCCGAGCCATGTCTATTTGTTGATCGACGGCTGGGTCGCGTCCTCGATCGAACTCGACGAAGGCGAGCGCCAGATCGCCAAGATACACCTGCCCGGCGATATCCTCGGGGCCGCGAGTCTCGGCCTGCCCGCGGCGGTCGATACCCTCACCGCCCTGACGCCGGTGACGGTCAGCTGTGTGCCGGCCACGGCATTCGGCAACCTGCTGGCCAATTGGCCGCGTTTGGCGGCGGTGCTGTTTCTCTGCGCCCAGCGCGAGCGGGTGGCCCTGATGGACCGACTCACCGCGCTCGGACGCATGTCGGCGGTCGAGAGCTTCGCGGCCATGGTGCTGGACCTCTACGGTCGGCTGGCGGCGATCGGGCGGGGCGAGGAGGGCGCGCTCGATCTGCGCGTCACTCAGGAACAGATCGCCGACTATCTCGGGATCAGCGCGGTGCACGTGCACCGGGCGCTGAGGCAGTTGGAAACCTCGGGCGTGATCAGCCGCAATGGACGACGCATCGCCATCAACGATATGGGGCAACTCGAGCGCCTGTCCCGGCGCACACGCCGGGACAACGCCACGGCCAGCCGCGCCTGGGTGGCGGCGGCCGAAGCGGCTCCGCCCCATCGCGGTGGTTAGGTCGCCGTGGCGCCTCTGCTTGGGCTTGTGCTCGGCCGCGCGCTCCCTATCAGTGCGTAATCGGTCCTCGCCGGCCGGCTACGAGTCAGAATGATCGACACCGCTCGCCCGTTTGATGTCCTGAAGCGCCTCGACAGCGCGGTCGCCGCCGAGGTGGTCGCCTTCGACTGGGCTTCGACCTCGCTCGGTCCGCCGGAGACGTGGCCGCAGTCCCTGCGCGCGCTGGTGTCGATGATGCTGGCCTGCCCGACGCCGATGTATCTCGCGTGGGGACCCGAACTGATTTCCTTTTACAACGACGCCTACCGACCGATCCTCGGCTATCGGGCGGCGCACGCGCTCGGCACGCCGTTCCGCAAGCTCTGGGCCAGTCTCTGGCACGATATCGCGCCGCTGGTCGAAGGGGCCTTGGCGGGCCGGCCGCAAAGCGTCACCGACATGAAGCTCGACCTCGCCCGGGGCGGCGAGCCGGAAGAGAGCTACTGGAGCTTCACCTATTCCCCGGTGACCGACGACGACGATCATATCAACGGCATGCTGTGCGTCACGGCGGAGACCACCGCCCGGGTCGTCGCCGAACAGGAGCGCCGCGCGGCGGACGAGCGGCTGGAGATGGCCCTTTCGGCCGGCAACAGCATCGGCATCTGGGACTGGGACGTCGTGGCCGACCGCGTGGTCGCCGACAGCCGTTTCGCCGCGCTCTACAACGTCGATCCCGCCCGCGCGGCCGAGGGCGCGCCGATCGGCGAATTCTTCGCCGGCATGAACGTCGAAGACCGGGCGCGGGTGGAACGCGAAGTCGCCCGAGCCCTGGCCAGCGGCGAGGCCTTCAGTTCGGAATATCGATTGATGGGGCCGGACGGTAAGGAGCACTGGGTATCCGCCCAGGGGCGGGCGGTTCTGGACGCGACCGGCAGGGCCATACGCTTCCCGGGCGTGAGCTTCGATATCACCGGGCGAAAGGCCTCCGACATCGCCTTGAAGGCGGCCAAGGAGGAACGCGACTTCGTCGTCGAACTGACGGCGCGCCAAAGAACCCTGACCGATCCGGAAGAGGTGATCAGCGTTTCGGCCGAGATGCTCGGGCGCCGGCTGGGCGTGAACCGCGTCGGCTTCTACCGGCTGATGTCGTCCGACCGCATGCACCATGGCGCCGGCTGGGGCGACGGCGTGCTGGGGCCGTTGGTCGGCGAGCAATCTGTCAGCGCCTTTGGGGAATACGCCCGCCACGAGCGCGCCAGCGGTCGCGCCCTGGTGTTCAGCGACAGCCGACGGGACCAGGACGGGGCGCTTTCGGCCTACGCGGTCGACGGCGTCGTCTCAGGCATCTGCATCCCGCTGCACGACGACGGCCGTTGGGCTGCGGGCATCTATCTGCATCACGCCTCGGTGCGGGAATGGACGGCCGCCGAAATTTCCCTCGCCAAGGAAATCGCCGGGCTCACCTGGCTATCGATCGAGCGGGCCGAGGCGATGGCGCGCCTGGCCCAGCGGGTCGACCGACAGGAACTTGCCCTGAACGAGGTCGCCAGCGAATTGGCCGTTCAGGAAAGCAGCCGCCGCGCCGCCGAGGAGCAACTTCGTCAGCTGCAGAAGATGGACGCCGTGGGCAAGCTGACCGGCGGCATTGCTCACGATTTCAACAACATGCTGGCGATCATTATCGGCGGGCTGAATCTCACCCAGCGCCGCCTCGGACGCGGCGACGCCGACGTCGGCAAGTATATCGACGGCGCGCTCGAAGGCGCCACGCGAGCCGCCGCACTGACCCAACGCCTCCTGGCGTTCTCCCGGCAACAGCCCCTGTCGCCCGAAGTCGTCGACGTCAATGAACTGCTCACGGGTCTCACCGATCTGCTCGGCCGTTCGCTGGGCGAGACCATCCGACTGGATACGGTCCTCGGCGCCGATCTCTGGAAGGCCAAGGTTGACGCGGTCGAACTCGAGAACGTTATCATCAACCTGGCCGTCAACGCGCGTGACGCCATGCCTGACGGCGGCGGCCTGACGATCGAGACCGCCAACGCCCACATCGACGACGACTACGGCCGCGAAACCGACACGGCCGCCGGCGCCTATGTGATGATCGCCGTCACCGACACCGGCACGGGCATGCCGCCGGAAGTGTTGGAAAAGGCGTTCGACCCCTTCTTCACCACCAAGCCGGTGGGCAAGGGCACGGGCTTGGGGCTTTCACAGGTGTTCGGCTTCGTCCGTCAGTCCGGCGGCCATGTGCGGGCTTATTCGAGCGTCGGCCGGGGGACGACCTTCAAGATCTATCTGCCTCGCGCCTCGAGCGCGGAGGCCACGGCCACGCGCCGCGCCGCGGGCGCACCGCGCGGGGGCGCGGCCCATGAGATCGTTCTCGTTGTCGAAGACGAGCAACGAGTCCGCAACTTCTCGGTGGAGGCCCTGCGCGAGCTGGGGTACACCGTCGTGCACGCGTCGAACGGCTTCGAGGCCCTGACGCTGTTGGAGCGGGGACAAGACGTCTCGCTTCTGTTCACCGATGTCGTCATGCCCGAAATGACCGGCCGCCAGTTGGTCGATCGCGCGGGCGCCCTGCGTCCCGGTCTGAAGGTGCTGTTCACCACCGGCTACACGCGCGACGCCATCGTGCATGACGGGGTGCTCGAGCCGGGCGCCAACCTGCTCGCCAAGCCGTTCAGCCTCGAGCAACTCGCCGCCAAGGTGCGTGAGGTGCTGGACGGCTGATCAGGACTTGCGCGACGCCGATTCCGCGACATCGACCACTACTGCGTGCTCGCCACGGGCGGCGGCTTCATCACGCAACTCCGCGGCGAAGGAGCGGGCTTCCTCGACGCGGTCGAAGTCTTGCACGGGGTCGGCGCCCGAGAGCACCGTCCAGCCGGATCGCGATTTGGCGACATAGAGGATCATGGTGCACTAAGCGCTTGGCGCGTCTCGGAGTTCACGGCCGAGATTTCGAAATACAGCGTTGTTTTTATTAGAGTCGGGTCGTCGACCTTCGAAGCTTCGCGCCTCGCTGAGCAACGATGATCGCTGAATCGCTCAACTCAGCCTTTCCACCTCGCCTTCGCCCTGCTGTCGGCCCTTGACGCAGGCCGCCCGGCTTGAAATGTTAGCGCTACCAAAATGAACGGCCGACAAGGTCGCCAAGGGCGCGTGGGAGATGACCGGGCTTATCGAAAACCTTCCTTCCGACTGGCGTCAGGGCCTGTTCCTGGGCCGGCTGGCGCTTCCCGAGGGGCCGACGCCCGTGCTGGTGCGCGGCGGCCGCGTGATCGACATCTCACGCTTCGCCCCGACCTCCGCCGAAGCCCTTGCCAGGCCGGGCCTGGCGACCGCCGAAGGCCGCGATCTCGGCGATCTCGAAGACCTGCACCTCGCCGCGGAATGGGACGGGGAGGCGGAGATTCGGTTGCTGTCGCCGCTCGACCTGCAGTGCGTGAAGGCCTCCGGCGTCACCTTCGCCGTCTCGGCGGTCGAACGCGTCATCGAGGAACGCGCGCGTGGCGACGCCGAGCGCGCCCAGGCTATCCGCGCCGATCTCGCCGAACGGGTGGGGGCGGACATCAGCTCGGTGAAGCCGGGTTCGGAGCAGGCGGCCGTGCTCAAGCAGGTGCTGATCGCCGACGGTTTGTGGTCGCAGTATCTTGAGGTCGCCATCGGCAAGGACGCCGAAATCTTCACCAAGACCCCGATCCTCGCCTCGGTCGGCTGGGGCGCGTGGATCGGCGTGCGGTCCGACAGCCACTGGAACAACCCCGAGCCGGAGATCGTCGTGGTCTGCGACCCGACTGGCAAGCCGGTTGGCGCCACGCTCGGCAACGACGTGAATCTTCGCGACATCGAGGGTCGCAGCGCGCTGCTGCTCGGCAAGGCCAAGGACAATAACGCCTCGGCTTCGGTCGGCCCGTTCATCCGCCTGTTCGACGATGGCTTCACCATGGACGACGTGCGCGTCGCCACGGTCGCCCTCGAGGTGCGCGGCGAGGACAATTTCGTGATGACCGGCGAAAGCTCGATGAAGCTGATCAGCCGCGATCCGCTGGAGCTGCTTGGCCAGACCCTGTCGAAGGATCACCAGTATCCTGACGGCTTCGCCCTCTACCTCGGCACCATGTTCGCCCCCATCGAGGACCGCGACACGCCCGGGCGGGGCTTCACCCACAAGGCCGGCGACGTGGTGAAGGTGCATTCCGAACGTCTCGGCGCCTTGGTCAACAAGGTCTGCGACTGCGCCGGCGCGCCGCCGTGGACTCTGGGCGTCACCGCCCTGATGCGAAATCTGGCCGGTCGCGGCCTGCTGGGAGGCGCCCAATGAGCGCGGCGGTCTATCCTTCGCTGAAGGGCAAGCTGGTCGTCGTCACCGGCGGCGGCTCGGGCATCGGCTCGGCCTTCACCGAAGGTTTCGCGCGCCAGGGCGCCCGCGTGGTGTTCATCGACTTCGCGGTCGAGGAGTCCACGGCCCTGCAGGCGTCGCTCGCCTCGCTGTCGCCGGCGCCGATCTTCCGGCAGTGCGATCTGCGCGACCTCGCCGCCCTGAAGGCGGTGATGGACGGCGTCATCGCCGAACACGGCGCCATCGACGTGCTGGTCAACAACGCCGCCCGCGACGACCGTCACACGGTGGAGGAGGTCACCCCCGACTATTGGGACGAGCGGATCGCCACCAACCTGCGCCATCTCTATTTCGCGACCCAGGCGGCCGTGCCCGGCATGAAGTCGAAGGGGCAGGGCGTCGTGCTCAACATGGGCTCGATTTCCTGGCACCTCGGCCTGCCCGAGTTGTCGATCTACGAGACCGCCAAGGCCGGGATCGAGGGCATGACCCGCGCCATGGCGCGCGAACTCGGCGGCGACGGCATCCGCGTCTGCTGCATCGTGCCCGGCAACGTCAAAACCCCGCGTCAGATGAAGTGGTACACGCCGGAAGGCGAGGCCGAGATCGTCGCCGCCCAGTGCCTCAAGGGCCGGTTGGAGCCGCATGATGTCGCGGCGCTCGCGATGTTCCTGGCTTCGGACGACGCGCGGCTGATCACCGGCCACGCCTATTTCGTCGACGCCGGCTGGCGGTAGGAGAGGGCGATGGCGGGGCCGATCGGCGGAACGGATCAAGCGGACCTCGCCGGAGGCGATCGGGTCAACATGGCCTTCATCGCCCTGATCGTCGCAGTGGCGACCATCGGCGGCTTCATGTTCGGCTACGACAGCGGGGTCATCAACGGCACCCAGGACGGGCTTGAGCACGCCTTCAACCTCTCGGCGCTCGGCACCGGCCTGAACGTGGGCGCCATCCTGCTGGGCTGCGCCGCCGGCGCCTTCTTCGCGGGTCGCCTCTCTGATCAGATCGGCCGCAAGACGGTGATGCTGATCGCCGCCGCCCTGTTCATCGTCAGCGCCCTCTGGGCCGGCGCGGCCGACAGTTCGGCCCACTTCATCGTCGCCCGTCTGATCGGCGGTCTCGGCGTCGGCGCCGCTTCGGTGCTGGCGCCCGCTTACATCTCGGAGGTGACCCCGGCGGCCATTCGCGGCCGGCTGTCGTCGATCCAGCAGGTGATGATCATCACCGGCCTGACCGGGGCCTTCGTCGCCAACTATGTCCTGGCCGCCACGGCCGGCGGCTCGCAGGCCGAGTTCTGGGGCGGCTATCCGGCGTGGCGTTGGATGTTCTGGCTGCAGACCATCCCGGCGGCGATCTATCTTGTGGCCCTGCTGTTCATCCCGGAAAGCCCACGTTTCCTGGTCGCGCGCGGTCGGGACGCTGAGGCCGAGATCGTGCTCTCGCGTCTGTTCGGGACCGGCGCCGGCGCCCGCAAGGCAGCCGAGATCCGCGCTTCGCTGGTCGCCGACCATCGCCCCCGCTTCCGCGACCTGCTCAACCCGGCCACCGGCAAGATTCGCCCGGTGCTGTGGGCCGGCCTGATCCTGGCGGTGTTCCAGCAGCTCGTCGGCATCAACATCGTCTTCTACTACGGCGCGGTCCTCTGGCAGTCGGTCGGCTTCTCCGAGAACGACGCCCTGAAGATCAACATCCTCAACGGCGCGCTTTCCATCGCCGCCTGCTTCGCCGCCATGGCGGTGATCGACCGCATCGGACGCAAGCCGCTGCTCTTGATCGGCTCGGCCGGCATGGCCGTGACTCTCGGGACCATGGCCTGGTGCTTCTCGCAAGGCGCGGTGGTGGACGGGGCCCTGACCCTGCCGGGCCAGACGGGCCTGATCGCCTTGGTCGCCGCCAACGCCTATGTCGTGTTCTTCAACATCAGCTGGGGGCCGGTGATGTGGGTCATGCTCGGCGAGATGTTCCCCAATCAGATGCGCGGTTCGGCCCTGGCCGTCGCCGGCCTGTTCCAGTGGCTGGCCAACTTCGCCATCTCGGTCAGCTTCCCGTCGATGGCCGCCGGCCTCGGCCTGGTGGCGACCTACGGCTTCTATGCGGTCAGCGCCCTGATCTCCTATTTCCTGGTCAAGGCCTGGGTTCACGAGACCCGTGGCCGCGAGCTCGAGGCGATGGTCGGATGACCTGTCGCCCGTCTCTGGCAAACCCTATTTGGAAGGCGCCGCTCCCCCGGCGTCAGATGGCTTAGTGAGGATCCTCCCATGTCCGACACCCTGAATCTCAATCACTGGATCGGCGGCGAGAAGGTCTCGGCGGACACCCCGACCGAAAGCCTGAATCCCTCGAACACCGGCGATGTCGTCGCCCGCACGCCCGATGGCGGCGTCGCCGAGGTCGATGCCGCCGTCGCCGCCGCCAAGGGCGCGTTCCCGGCCTGGTCGGAAGCCAGCCCGGAAGTGCGTTCGGACATCCTCGACAAGGCCTCGAACCTGCTGATGGAGCGTCGCGAGCAGGTCGGCCGCCTGCTGTCGCGCGAAGAGGGCAAGACCCTGCCGGAAGGCATCGGCGAGACGGCCCGCGCCGCGCGCATCCTGAAGTACTTCGCCGGCGAAGCCCTGCGCGTGCATGGCCAGAACCTGGCCTCGACCCGCCCAGGCGTGGAGATCCAGACCTATCGCCAGGCCGTCGGCGTCTTCGGCCTGATCACGCCGTGGAACTTCCCGATCGCCATCCCCGCGTGGAAGGCCGCCCCGGCGCTGGCCTTCGGCAACACCGTGGTCATCAAACCGGCCGGCCCGACGCCGGCCACGGCCGAGGCCCTGGTCGCGATCCTGCATGAGGCGGGCCTGCCGAAGGGCGTGCTCAACATGGTGGTCGGCCGCGGCAAGGTCGGCCAGGCCATCGTCGACCACAAGGACGTGGCGGGCATCAGCTTCACCGGCTCGCAGAATGTCGGCGCCGGCGTCGCGGCCGGGGCGGTCAAGCGCCAGGCCCGCGTGCAGCTGGAAATGGGCGGCAAGAATCCGCTGATCGTACTGGACGACGCCGACCTCGACCGTGCGGTGATGATCGCGCTCGACGGCTCGTTCTTCGCCACCGGCCAGCGCTGCACCGCCTCCAGCCGCCTGATCGTGCAGGACGGCGTCTACGACCGCTTCGTCGCCGCCCTGGCCGAGAAGGTCGCCGCGCTTCGGGTGGGCGACGCCCTCGATCCCAATACCCAGATCGGCCCGGCCGTCTCCGAGGACCAGCAGGAGACCTCCTACCGGTACATCGACATCGCCAAGGGCGAGGGTGGTCGCCTGGTCACCGGCGGCGACCGTCTGAAGCTCGACAATCCCGGCTGGTACGTGCAGCCGACCCTGATCGCCGACACCCTGCCGGACATGCGGATCAACACCGAGGAGGTGTTCGGCCCGGTCGCTTCGGTGATCCGCGTGAAGTCCTACGAGGAAGCCCTGGAGATCGCCAACGGCGTCGAGTTCGGCCTCTCGGCCGGCATCGTCACCAGCTCGCTGAAGTACGCCCGCGACTTCCAGCGCCGCGCCAAGGCCGGCATGACCATGGTCAACCTGCCGACCGCCGGGGTCGACTACCATGTGCCGTTCGGCGGCACGAAGTCGTCCAGCTACGGCTCTCGCGAGCAGGGCTTCGCCGCCGTGGAGTTCTTCACCCAGATCAAGACATCGTACAGCGCCGGCTGAGGATGAGCGAAGCGCCGCAACTCCTCTGGGACCTGAAGGCCGAGCTCGGCGAGGGGCCGGTCTGGGTCGCTCGCGAGCGCGCGGTCTATCTGGTCGATATCAAGGGCCACGCCCTGCATCGCTACGGCGTCGACGACGGGGCCACCGCCTCGTGGCTGGCGCCCGACCAGATCGGCTTCGCCCTGCCGGCGGAGGACGGCGCCCTGATCTGCGGCGTGAAGGGCGGCCTCTATCGGTTCGACCCGGCCGTCGGGCGCTTCGAGCTGTTCATGCCCGTCGAGGCCGAACGGCCGGGCAATCGGCTGAACGACGGCTTCGTCGCCCCGGACGGCGCCTTGTGGTTCGGCTCGATGGACGACAGCGAGGCCGAGAACTCCGGCGTGCTCTATCGCCTGGCGGAGGGCAAGCTGGAGGCCAAGGATCGCGGCTACTGCGTGACCAACGGCCCGGCGCTCAGCCCCGACGGCCGCACGCTCTACCACCACGACACCCTGGTTCGGACGATCTACGCCTTCGACATCGATGGCCATGCGCTGAGCAACAAGCGGGTGTTCGCGCGCGTCCCGGAGGGCGCCTATTGCGACGGGCCGAGCGTCGATGCCGATGGCGTGCTGCATGTCGGCCTGTTCTTCGGCGGCGGGATCGCCCGGTTCGCGCCGGACGGAACGCCGCTTTCGTCCATCGCCTTTCCGGTGCCGACGGTGACCAAGGCGGTGTTCGGCGGCGACGACCTGCGCACCCTCTACTGCACCACCGCCTGGAAGGGCCTCGACGGCGAGCGGCGTCACGCCAACCCGACGGCCGGCGGCCTCTACAGCGTGCGGGTCGAGACGCCCGGCCTGCCGCAGAACCTGATCCGCCTGTGAGCACGATCCGCGCCGGCGACTGGGAGATGACCCTGCGGCCCGCGCTCGGCGGCGCTATCGCCAGCCTGACGCTCGGTGGCCGCGACGTGCTGCGGCCGACCGCCGAGGGCGAGACCGATCCGCTGTTCTCGGCCTGTTTTCCCCTGGTCCCTTACGCCAACCGCATCGACCACGGCCGTTTCAAGTTCGACGGCCGTGAAGTGCGACTGACCCCGACTCCACGCTTCGAACCGCACGTCTTGCACGGGGCCGGCTGGCTGGCGCCCTGGGGGCTGGCGATGGACGGCGACGTCGCGGTGATGACCTACGAGCATCCGGCCGGGGATTGGCCGTGGAGCTTCACGGCCGAGCAGCGCCTGACCCTGACGCGGGACGGGCTGACCGTGGCGCTGACCATGACCAACACCGATGCGCGGCCCATGCCCGCCGGGCTCGGCCTGCATCCCTATTTCGTTCGCCGGTCGGACACCCGCCTGACCCTGAACGCCGATGGCGTCTGGCTCGCCGACGAGACCCAGATCCCGATCCGCAAGGCCGCGCCGGGTGAGCTGTTCGATTGGCGCGATGGCCCGCGCGTCGACGACGCGCCCTTCATCGACAACGCCTATGCCGGTTGGGACGGCGTCGCGATCATCGGCGACGGGGAGGGCGACATCCGCCTGACCGCCGGCCCGGAGGCGACCGGCGTTCACGTCTTCGCTCCGCCCGGCGAGGACTTCTTCTGCGTCGAGCCGGTGACCCAGCGACCGAACGCGCACAACGCGCCGCAGGACGAGGCGGCCGAGGTGCGCGCCCTGGCGCCCGGCGAGGCCTTCACCTTGACCATGTCCATCGCGCGGGCATGAACGCGAAGGGTCCGGTGGAGCAGAAGGCCAACAGGCGGCGGCAGGGCGGGCGAACGATTCTCGATGTCGCCGAACGCGCCGGTGTCTCGCCGATGACGGTCTCGCGGGTGATCAACGGCGAGAAGAATGTCCGCGAGGCCACCCGCGTTCGGGTGCAGGCGGCCATCGACGAACTGGCCTACGCCCCCAATCCGGCCGCCCGCAGCCTGGCCCGCGCCGACGCCCGCCGCATCGGCATGCTCTACTCGAACCCCAGCGCCGCCTATCTCAGCGAGTTCCTGCTCGGCGGGCTGGACCAGTGCAGCCGCCTGTCGATCCAGCTGGTGGTCGAGCGTTGCGAGACCGAGGCCGAGCAGGTCGCCGCCGTCGAACGGCTGGTGGAAAGCGGGGTAGGGGGCGTGCTTTTGCCGCCGCCCCTCTGCGACTCCGCCTCGGTGGTCGAGCGGCTGAATCGCGCCGGGCTGCCGGCGGTGGCGGTCGCCAGCGGCGCGCCCCTGCCGACCGTCTCGGCCATCCGCATCGACGATTTCCACGCGGCCCAGGTGATGACCCGGCATCTGATCGCGCTGGGCCATCGCCGCATCGGCTTCGTGAAGGGCGAGCCCGACCAGACGGCCAGCGGCCTCCGCCACGCGGGTTTCCTCGACGCGATGGAGTCCGCCGGCCTGCCGGTGGAGGAGCGCCTGATCGTCCAGGGCCATTTCACCTATCACTCCGGCCTCGACGCCGCCGACCAGCTGCTGTCGCTGCGCCGCCGCCCGACCGCCATCTTCGCCAGCAACGACGACATGGCGGCCGCCGCCGTGGCGGTCGCGCACCGTCAGGGGCTCGACGTCCCGCGGGACATCACCGTGGTCGGCTTCGACGACACCGCCCTGGCCACCACGGTGTGGCCGCCCCTGACCACCATTCGCCAGCCGGTCGCGGAGATGTCCCGCGATGCGGTCTTGATGCTGGCCGAGGCCATGCGTCTGGAAGCGGAGGGCAAGCCGGCCGTCGTCGCCCGGGAACTGATGGATTTCGCCTTGGTCCGCCGGCAGTCGGATGGCCGGCCGTCTACGGAAAAGCCATCCTGAATCGAAAAGGACGCGACCCGCCAAGGCCGCGCCCTTCGATCTGCAACCCAGACGAGGGTCTACCGCTCGACCTTGGTCCAGACGCCGCCGGCCTCGTTCGACTTCACGGCCGCCTCGATGAAGGCCATGCCCTCGACGCCGTCCTCGATGGTCGGGAAGGCGGCCTCGGGGTAGGGCACGCCCAGGCGCGCCGCGGCGATGGCGTGGGCCGCGTCGACATAGAGGTTGGCGAAGCCTTCGAGGTAGCCTTCCGGGTGGCCCGACGGGGTGCGGGTCACGCGCGCCGCTTCCGGGCCAGAGCCGTGGCCGCCGCGGGTGTAGCGCTGCGTCGGCTCGCCATACTTCGTGTAGTAGAGGTAGTTCGGATCTTCCTGGCGCCACTGCAGGCCGCCGTCGTCGCCGAAGATGCGCAGGGCCAGGCCGTTCTCGTTGCCGACCGCCACTTGGGTCGCCCAAAGCATGCCCTTGGCGCCGCCTTCGAAGCGCAGCAGCAGATGGTCGTTGTCGTCCAGTTGGCGGCCGGGGACGAAGGCCGTCAGGTCGGCCAACACGGTGTCCAGCTTCAGGCCGGTGACGAAGGTCGCGGCGTTGTAGGCGTGGGTGGCGATGTCGCCGAGCGAGCCGCCGGCGCCGGCCTTGGCCGGATCGACCCGCCAGTCGGCCTGCTTGTTGTGGACATCCTTGGTCAGCCAGTCCTGCACATACTCGGCCTGCACGACGCGGATCTTGCCGAGCTTGCCGGCCTTCACCATCGCCTGGGCCTGCCGCAGCATCGGATAGCCGGTGTAGTTGTGGGTCAGGACGAAGATCTTGCCCGACGCCTTGACCGCCGCTTCCAGCTCGCGAGCCTCGGCCAGGTTCAGGCCGACCGGCTTTTCGCAGATCACGTGGATGCCGGCCTTGAGGAAGGCCAGCGCCACCGGCACGTGCAGGTGGTTCGGGGTGACGATGGCGACGGCCTCGACGCCGTCCGGACGGGCGGCTTCCGCCTTGGCCATCTCTTCCCACGAGCCGTAGGAGCGGTCGGCCGCGACGCCGAGGTCGGCGGCCGACTGGGCGGCGGTTTCGGGGTTGGAGGAGAAGGCGCCCGCGACCAGGCGGTAATGGCTGTCGAGGCCCGCCGCCCAGCGGTGAACGGCGCCGATGAACGCGTTCTTGCCGCCGCCGACCATGCCCAGGCGCACGGGCTGCTGGGCCAAAGAGGTCTTGATTTCGCTGGTCATAGGTCTCCACCCGACTGGGGCGGCCCATCGTGGCCGCCATGCCTGCGCTTAAGCGCGATTTTCCCAAGCAACGTAAAGACTTTTCGCGAAAAAACGAAGCCATTGACCGCGGTTTTTGGCTACACTACGCCGGTCTCGAATGGCCGAAATCGAAGGTCGAACCTAGGAGAGGACGAGGGATGAAAACGCTCAAGGGACCGGGCATCTTCCTGGCGCAGTTCGGCGCGAACGAGCCGCCCTTCAACAGCCTGCCCGACATCGCCAAATGGGCCGGCGGCCTCGGCTACAAGGGCATCCAGATCCCGACCTGGGACTCGAACCTTTTCGACCTGACCAAGGCCGCCGAGAGCCAGACCTACTGCGACGAGGTCAAGGGGATCTGCGCCGAGAACGGCGTCGAGATCACTGAGCTTTCGACCCACCTGCAGGGCCAGTTGGTCGCCGTGCACCCGGCCTATGACGAGCTGTTCGACGGCTTCGCGGCGCCGGAAGTGCGGGGCAACCCGAAGGCCCGTCAGGAATGGGCCGTGCAGCAGGTGAAGAACGCCGCCACCGCCTCGCGGCGCCTGGGCCTGAACGCTCACGCCACCTTCTCCGGCGCCCTGGCCTGGCCCTACTGGTACGCCTGGCCGCAACGCCCGGCCGGCCTGATCGAAGAGGCCTTCGACGAACTGGCCCGTCGGTGGAAGCCGATCCTCGACCACTTCGACAGCTGCGGCGTCGACGCGGCCTACGAAATCCACCCCGGCGAAGACCTGTTCGACGGCGAGACCTTCGAGATGTTCCTGGAGCGGGTCGGCAACCACCCGCGCGCCAACATCCTCTACGATCCGAGCCACTTCGTGCTGCAGCAGCTCGACTACCTCGGCTACATCGACGCCTATCACGAGCGCATCAAGTGCTTCCACGTGAAGGACGCCGAGTTCAACCCGACCGCCAAGCAGGGCGTCTACGGCGGCTATCAGCCGTGGATCAAGCGCGCCGGGCGCTTCCGTTCGCTGGGCGACGGCCAGGTCGATTTCGGCGCGATCTTCTCGAAGATGGCCGCCTACGACTTCGCCGGCTGGGCCGTGCTCGAGTGGGAATGCTGCATCAAGGACAACGAGGTCGGCGCGGCGGAAGGCGCTCCGTTCATCGACGCCCACATCATCCAGGTCGCCCGCAAGGCGTTCGACGATTTCGCCGATTCGGGCGCCGACCAGGCCACCAACCGCCGGGTGCTCGGCATCGGCTGAGCGGTCTCGGATCGCTGAAAAGCAGCGCGGCGGAGGCTGACCTCCGCCGCGTTTTTTCTTTTGGACTTCAGATCAGTCGGCCGACAGCATGCCCAGCAGCTGGATGCGGAAGACCAGGGCCGAGTTCGGCGGGATCGGGCCGGCGCCGCGCTCACCGTAGCCCAGCGACGGCGGCAGATAGAGCGTCCATTCGTCGCCGACATGCATCATCGGAATGGCTTCCATCCAGCCGGGCACCAGGCCGTCCAGCGGGGCCAGCATCGGCTTGCCGCCGAAGGTCGAGTCGAAGGTCGTGCCGTCGGCCAGCTTGCCCTCGTAGTGAACCTTGATGGCGTCGCCTTCCTTGGGCGAGGGGCCGGCTGGGCCGGACCTGGTCACCTTGTACTGCAGACCCGACGGCGTGGTCTTCACGCCCGGCATCTTGGCGTTGGCGGCGAGGAAGGCTTCGGCCGATTGCGGGGCGGCGGCGGTCGCGGGGGGCGGCGTCTGGGCCGCGGCGACGCCGGTCCAGGCAAGGGCGGCGATTAGGGCGGCGGCAGGCAGGAACTTCACGAGTCGGGACTCCAAATGCAAAGGGCGAGGCTACAGAGCCCCGCCCTTAAGGTCGATTGATGGCCGAAGCTCAGTGCGCTTCGACAGGCGGTTCCTGCGTCGCGTCGACGTGCGACTTCCGGGCGTAGACGCCATAGGCCGCGATCACCAAGTAGCAGACGGCGGGCACGATCATCGCCGCCTTCAGGCCGGTGGCGTCTGCCGCCGCACCCATGATCACCGGCACGATGGCTCCGCCGACGATGGCGGTGGCGATTACCCCCGAGCCGTCGGCGGCGCGGCGGCCGAGGCCTTCGCTGGCCAGGGCGAAGATGGTCGGGAACATGATCGAGTTGCAGAGGCCGATGGCCAGCAGGGCCCAGCCCGAGACCGGTCCGTGGACGAGGCCCGCCACGCTCAGCAGCACCAGGTTGCCGACCGCGACGCCCGCCAGCACCTTGCCGGGCGAGACCACGCGAAGCACGGCCGCGCCGATCAGGCGGCCGACCATGGCGCCGCCCCAGTAGAGGAACACGTGGCCGCCGGCGTCCTTCTGGCTCAGGCCCATCACGTCCGACTGCTGCAGGAAGTTGACGATGATCGAGCCGATGGCGACCTCGGCCCCGACGTAGAGGAAGATGCACAGGGCGCCGAAGGCGAAGCGCGGCCGGTTCAGCAGGCTGAAGGGGCGCAGTAGGCCGCCCGGCTCGTCCGGCGTCTCGGTCAGGCGCTTGCGGAAGGCCCACACCGCCAGGGCGACGACGCCGATGGCGGCGGCCAGGAACAGGTAGCTGCGGACGATGACCTGGGTTTCCTGGGCGCGGTACTGCGCGAGGGCCTCCGGCGACAGCGTCGCCATGTCGACCTTGGCGATGGCGCCGAGGATCACCATCGAGCCGACGATCGGGAAGACGGTGGTGCCGATGGAGTTGAAGGCCTGGGCGAAGGTCAGGCGGCTGTGGGCCGACTTGGCGGGGCCGAGCAGGGAGATCAGCGGGTTGGCGACCACCTGCACGATGGTGATGCCGGCGGCCAGCACGAACAGGGCGCCGAGGAAGATCGGGAACTGGCCGGAATAGGAGGCCGGGATGAACAGCACGCAGCCGAGCATCATAGTCACCAGCCCGACCACGGCTGCCCGCATGTAGCCCAGCTTCCGCACGATGGCCGCGCCGGGCAGGGAGAACACGAAGTAGGCGAAGAAGAAGGCGGTGTTGATCAGCATCGCCTGGGCGTAGTTCAGGACGAACAGCTCCTTCAGCTTCGGAAGGATCACGTCGTTCAGGCTGGTGATGCCGCCGAAGATGAAGAACAGGGCGAAGACGAAATACTGCAGCTGCGCCGGCCCTTGAGGCGCATCGCTGGCGCCGCTGGCGGCAGCGGTCGGAGTCGGCGCGATGGCCATGTGAATTTCCCCCAGGGAAGAGATTGCGCCAACGGCTTGCGGCGCTTGGCGCGGAGCTAATCTGTATACGTTTGCGGTGTCAAACGCCGACCGCCAGGCGTTACAACTCGGCGTAGAGGCCCACTTGGTCGGCGCCGGCGCGAAGTTGGGGCAGCACCTCGGCCAGCAGGGTGTCGATGCTGGCCCGCGCGGTCGGGGCGCCGGTGTTGAGGGCGGCGATCACCTCCCCGCGTCGGTTGCGCACCGGCACGGCGATGGAACGCAGGCCGACCTCCAGTTCCTCGTCGATCACGGCATAGCCTTGCTCGCGCACGGCCGTGAGGGCGGCGCGCAGCGACTCGGCCGAGGTGCGTGTCCGCGGCGTGCGGATCGGGAAGGGCGCCTGTGCGAGATAGGCCTCGATCTGCTCCGCCGGGCGGTGGGCCAGCAATACCCGGCCCATGGAGGTGCAATAGGCCGGCAGGCGGCTGCCGACCCATAGGGCGACGCTCATGATCTTCGTCGCCTCGGCGCGGGCCACGTAGAAGACGTCGCCATGATCGAGCACGCCCAGCGAACAGCTTTCGCCGAGGCGGTCGCGCAGGGCGGTCAGGACCGGCTGAGCGGCGTCGGCGAAACTGTGGGCGGAAAGATAGGCGCGGGCCAGGGGCAGGATGGCCGGGCGAAGGCGATAGGCTCCCCCTTCGCTCGCGCCGATATAGCCCAGCTTTTCAAGCGTATAGAGGCAACGCCGCACGGCCGCGCGCGACAGGCCGGTGGCGGCCGCGCCTTGCGAGGTGGTCAGGGTCGCCTGCGTCTCGAACTGCTGCAGCACCTGCAGCCCCCGCGCCAGCGAGGTCATGAAATCGGGATCGCCCGCCGTTTCGTCCTCGCCGCTCATCGCCCCTCCCAAGGTCACGCCCCTATCGATAATCGCACAGTTGCGCGAAATCAAAGGGCGGGGGGAGCCGGCGTCAAATCAACGGCAGGCCGACGTAGTTTTCCGCCAGGCTGTGCTGAGCGACGCGCGAGCCGCGAATGTAGGACAGCTCGGCCAGTTGCATCCGCCGGTCGAACGGCTGCTGGTCCGGGAAGCGGTGGGTCAGCCCGGTGAACCACCAGCTGAAGCGCTCGGCCTTCCACACCCGCGACAGGGCGCGATTGGAATAGTCGGCCAGGCCCGCCCCGCCGTCGCCGCGCTTCCAGGCGATCACCGCGTCCGCCAGGGCGGCGACGTCGGCGGCCGCCAGGTTCAGCCCCTTGGCCCCGGTCGGCGGCACGATGTGGGCGGCGTCGCCGGCCAGGAACAGGCGGCCGTGGCGCATCGGCTCGCAGACGAAGCTGCGCAGCGGGGCGATGGCCTTCTCGATCGATGGGCCGCGGGCCATGTTCGCCGCCGCTTCCGGCCCGAGCCTGAGCGCCAGCTCGTCCCAGATCCGTTCGTCCGGCCAATCCTCCAGCTTCTCGTCCAACGCGCATTGGATGTAGTAGCGACTGCGGGTCGGCGAGCGCATCGAGGCGAGGGCGAAGCCGCGCTCGTGGTTCGAATAGATCAGCTCGTGATCGCAGGGCGGCACGTCGGCCAGGATGCCCAGCCAGCCGAACGGATAGGTCTTCTCGAAGCTGCGGACCGTCGCCTCGGGGATGCTCGGGCGGCTGACGCCGTGGAAACCGTCGCAGCCGGCGATGAACTGGCAATCCAGCCGCTTGTCGACGCCGCCTTCCCGCCAGGTCACGAAGGGCGCGTCGCTCTCGATGTCATGCAGCGCGACGTCGTCGGCCTCGAACGCCAGGGGCGTGCCTCGCTCGATGCAGGCCTCGATCAGGTCCCGGGTCACCTCGGTCTGGCCGTAGACCATCACCGACCTGCCGGTCAGGCCGGCGAGGTCGATGCGGAACAGTTCGCCGTCGACGGCGATACGGAAGCCCTCGTGCGGCAGGCCCTCGTCGTTCATCCGGGCGTCGACGCCGACGCGCTGGAGGAGCTCGACGGTCGTTTGCTCCAGAATGCCGGCGCGGATGCGGCTTTCCACATAGGCCCGGTCGCGGCGCTCGAGGATCACGCTGTCGATCCCGGCGACATGCAGCAACTGCGACAGCAGAAGGCCCGCGGGGCCGGCGCCGACGATGGCGACCGTGGTGCGCAAGATCGAACTCTCCCTGTTTTCCCGAGGCTTACGAGAACGGAACGCCCTCGCGAATGGACTTGGCGGCGAGTTTCTTGGACAATCCGGCATGCTCCGGACCCTGCCGCCCGATGATGTTCCGCGCTTTTTCCTCTATGGAGAGCCGCCGCGTGACGCCGATGCGGCCTTCCTGCACGTCGAGACCGTGGCCGCCCGCAGCGCGCCCGTGGATTGGACGATCCGGCCGCACGCCCATCGCGATCTCAGCCACCTGCTGGTCATCCAGGCCGGCGAGGGGCGAATGCGCGCCGAAGACCGCACTCTGGCGTTCGGCGGCCCCTGCCTGCTCATGGCGCCCGCGGGATCGGTCCACGCCTTCGACTTCTCGTCGGACACCGACGGCCACGTCCTGACCTTCGCCGGCCGCCTGGCCTCGGACCTGGCGGTCCGTGAGTCGGCCCTGGCGCGGCTGTTCGCCCGGGCCGGCGTGCTGGCGCTCGATCCCGCCGTGCTCGCCTCGCACGGCGTCGGCGCCGCGCTTCGCCGGCTGGAGCAGGAACTGGTCTGGGGCGCGTCCGCCCGCGGCCTTGGGATCGAAGCCGCCATGCTCACCGCCCTGGTCGGCCTGCTGCGCGCGGCCGAGGACGCGGAAGGCGAGGGCGGCGCCGTCTCGCCCCTTGTCGAGCGCTACCGCCTGCTCCTGGAGCGTCACTTCCGTGAGGGCTGGCCGGTGGAGCGTTACGCCGCCGCCCTGGCGGTGAGTCCCCGCACGCTGCGGGCCGCCTGCACCGCCGCCGGGCAGGGCCGCTCGCCGTCGCAGATGCTCGCCGACCGCCTCATCGTCGAGGCCAAGCGTAAGCTCGTCTACACCAGCATGACGGTCTCCGAGGTCGCCTATGGTCTCGGCTTCCGCGACCCGGCCTATTTCTCGCGCTTCTTCACCGTCGGCGTCGGACGCTCGCCGCGCGACTTCCGCCGCAGCCCCGATCCCGCCGCCGCTTGACAGCCTGACGGTCGCGGAGAAAGCTCCGCGCACAAAGCGCACAGCTGTGCGAATAACGCACGCGCCAAGGGGCTTGGTCGCGTGAGGGGGAACGATGGCCAGAAAGATCGTGGTGGGCCCGGCCGGGTTCGGGGCGGTGATCGCCCTGTGCTTCTGCGTCTCGATGCTGGAAGGCTTCGACCTGCAGATCATCGGCATCGTCGCGCCGCAGCTGATCCCCTATTTCAAGCTGAGCCCCAGCGAGGCGGGCCAGGCCTTCGCCGCCTCGACCATCGGCCTCGTGATCGGCGCGGTGCTATTCGGCTGGCTGGCCGACCGCATCGGTCGCAAGCGCGTGCTCATCGGCTCGGTGGCGGCCTTTGGGGTCTTCTCCCTCGCCACCATGGTCGCCCAGGACTACGGCCACCTCTACCTGTGCCGCCTGCTGACCGGCGTCGGCATCGGCGGGGCCATGCCCAACCTCATCGCCATCGCCAGCGAAATCACCCCCAAGGAGAAGCGCACGGGGATCACGGCCCTGATGTTCAGCGGCATGCCGCTCGGCGGTGGCTCGGTGGCGCTGATCGCCCTGCTGGCGCCGGGCCTGGATTGGCGCACGGTGTTCGGCATCGGCGGCCTGCTGCCGCTGGTGCTGGTGCCGTTGCTGGCCTTCGGCCTGAAGGAAGAGATCGTCGCCGCCCCGGTCGAAGCGACCGCTGCCAAATCGACGGCCAATCCGATGCGGGTGCTGTTCGGACACGGCCGCACGCCGGCCACCCTGCTGCTGTGGGTCACCTATTTCCTGACCCTGATCGTGCTCTATCTGCTGCTCAACTGGCTGCCGACGCTGGTGGTCGCCAAGGGCATGAGCAAGGCCGACGGATCGCTGGTGTCGCTGGTGTTTAACGTCGCCTCGGTGGTCGGAGCGATCCTCATTGGCCGCTCGGTCGACCGTTTCGGCATGCGCTGGCCCCTGGCCGTCACCTATCTGCTGCTGGTTGGCTCGACCATGCTGATGGCCCAGGCCCCCGGCCTGCTGACCTTCGCCGTCGCGGCGGGCGGGGCCGGCTTCTTCGTGATCGGCGCCCAGTATTCGCTCTACGGCGTGGCCCCCGCCTACTACCCGCAAGGCCACTACGGCACCGGCGCGGGCGCGGCGGTGGCGTTCGGCCGCCTCGGTTCGATCATCGGTCCGATGGTCGGGGGGCAACTGCTGGCGTCGGGCGCCAGTCCCAGCCAGGTGATCGCCGCGATGACGCCGGTGTCGGTCGTCGCCGGCCTGGCGGTGGTGGCCTTGAGCTTCATTCGCCCGCGCACGGACGCGCTTTAGCTCAGCCGAACACCTTGCTCGGCGTGATCGACACGTCGCCGCGGTAGGCGGGCTCGATGGTCAGTTCGCCGCCGGCCAGGCGCGAGACGCAGGCGCACATGCGCTTGCCCTCAGCCTGCTGCTCGGGGCTGAAGAACACGTCGCGATGATCGAGTTCGCCGTGGCGCTCCACCACGTCGACGACGCAGAGGCCGCACTCGCCGCGGCGGCAGTCGGCCAGCACCCCGACGCCCATTTCCTCCAGCACTTCCAGCAGCGAGCGGTTTTCCGGCACGGTCGCTTCGACGCCGAGACGCGGCACCCGCACGGTGAACGGCGCATTGGCGTAGCGTCCGCTGGAGCCGAAAGTCTCGAACCGCAGGTTGGCGCGCGGCCGGCCCGAGGCGGCCCACAGGCGGCGGGCGGCGTCCAGCATGCCGATGGGGCCGCAGATATAGGCCTCGCCGCCTTCCGGCAGGCCGGCGAAGGCGGCAGCGAGGTCGGCGCGGCCGGTCTCGTTCTCGATCACCGGTTCGAACGCCTCGCCGAGCGCGGCGGCCAGTACATCGGCGTAGGCCAGCTCGTCGGCGGTCCGCACCGCATAGAGCATCCGCGCCTTAGCGCCGCGCTGGGCCAGCCGCTCGGCCATGGCGACCATCGGCGTCACCCCGATGCCGCCGGCGATCAGCAGATAGGCCGGGGCGCCGAGCGAGAGTTCGAAGTCATTGGAGGGCGCGCGGGCCTTCAGCCGGGCGCCCGGCTCCAGGGTCCACATGTAGCGTGAGCCGCCGCGCGACTCCGGCGCCGCCTTCACCGCGATGCGGCGCAGCGGCCCGTCAGCCCCGACGATGGAATAGGAGCGGATGTCCGGCTGGCCATCGACGATCGCCTCGACGTCGATGTGCTCGCCCGGCGCGGACGGCGCGCTCCACGGCGTCTTCAGGGTGAACTCGCGGATGGTCGGGGTCAGCAGCCGCGTCTCGACGACGGTCAACCAGTCCCAGTGGTCGCTCTGTCGCATCTTGGGGTCCTAGCGTCGGCGGTCGATCAGGGCCGCGCCCGCCACCTGATCCCAGGCGCGCTGGTCCTTGGCGGCGGTATGGAGGTTGCGGCGGGCGAGGCGCGCGTGCTCGCGCATGATGGCTTCGGCCCGGGCGCCGTCACGCATCTCGATGGCCTCCAGCACGCAGCGGTGCTGGTCCTCGGCGACGAGCAGGATGCGCAGGGCCTGGGGCGTCTCGGCCTGGGCCATCACGAAGCCGCTCGGCGAGGCGAAGGGCAGGGCGTAGACGCGGCCGAGCTGGTCGGCCAGGGCCGGGCTGTTGGCGAGCGCCAGAAGCCCGTCGTGGAAGGCGGCGTTGAGGGTGACGTAGCGCTCGAAGGCGGTGGGCGAAATCTGCGGGCCGGAGAACAGGCGGTCGATCTCGTCCAGCATGGCGCGCAGGGCGGCCAGCTTCTGCGGGTCGGCGCCGCGTTCGGCGGCGAAGCGGGCGGCCAGGCCCTCCAGGGCGCCGCGCATCTCGATGGCCTCGGCGACATCGGCCTCGGTGAAGCGGCGCACTACATAGCCGCCATGGGGCAGGGCGTTCAGCAGGCCCTCGCCGGCCAGCTTGGCGAGCGCCGTGCGCACCGGCGTCCGCGACATGCCCAGCCGCTCGGCGACGGGGATTTCCAGCAGCCGCTCGCCCGGCGCCAGCTCGCCGCTTAGCACCTGTTCGCGCAGGGTCAGCAGGGCCGAAGTGGTCTGCGAGGCCATAGCTATTCGGCCGCCAGCCCGACCGGGCTCGGGCCTTCCTCGGCGTCGATCATCCGTTCGATCAGCCGCCGCGCCCACATCGCCCCGGCGTCGATGTTGAGGTTGTAGAAGACGTGATCGGGATTCTCGTCGATCGCCCTCTGCTGGGCTTCGACGATCAGCTCGTCCTCGCGAAACACCTTGGTGATCGAGTCCCGGATGCGGGTCGTCATCGCCTGGTCATGAATCTTGTAGTCGCGGACGTTGGCCCAGAAGTAGTGGCAGGTCTTATCGGTGGCCGGGGTGATGGTGTTGATCACCACCATGCTGACGCCCTTCGACCGGTCGCCCTGCGGAGCGCCGGCGCCGGTGGGGGCCACGCCGACATCGATGGCTACCGTGCACGGCGGTTCGAAGCGGATGATCTGCCAGCGATCGACATTGCCGGGAACGCCCAACTGGCTGGCCCAGAACGGCGGCGGCTCGATGTCGACCATCCAGCGGGTGACCATGGCGGTCTTGTCGCCGTGGGTGACCTCGAAGGGCGCCTCGGCCACGGCGTCGTTGCCGATGCTCGACGAGTGGATGAAGGTCTCGTGGGTGAGGTCCATCAGGTTGTCGACGATCAGCCGATAGTCGGCCTCGGCGTGGATGGTCTTGCCGTCGCCGGCCCATTCCGGATCGTGGTTCCAGTGCAGGTCGGGCACCAGCGCCGGGTCGGCCAGGGCCGGGTCGCCGGGCCACACCCAGACGAAGCGGTGCCGCTCGACCACCGGATAGCTGCGCACGGCCGCCGACGGATTGATCGTTTCCTGCGAGGGCATGTGAACGCAGCGGCCATGCTTATTGTACACAAGGCCATGGTAGGCGCACTGAACGTTGTCGCCCTTCAGCTTGCCCATCGATAGCGGCACCAGCCGGTGCCAGCAGGCGTCCTCCAACACCACGGCTTCACCGGTTTCCGCCCGGTACATGACCATTTTCTTGTTGCAGATGGTGCGGGCGAGCAACTCGTGCTTCAGCTCCGCGTCCCAGGCGGCGGCGTACCAGGCATTGAGCGGGAATGTGCGACGCATCGGGATCCTCCGGGGCTTCATGTATACATTGGAGTCCGCCGAAGGCCAGGGCCGGATTGTGGCTTTTCGCCTTTCTCGGTCTGTTTCCGTTCGGCGAACGGCGCTATCGGTCGAGGCGGCCAGAGGGATGGGAGGGCGAATGATGCGGCGAGCCGTGATGAGTCTGCTGTTGGCCGTCTGCGCCGCTCCCGTCGCCGCGCAACCCCGGGCCGCGGCCCCGACGCCCGCTCAGGTCGAGGCGGCCGCGGCGAGGGCGGCCGTCGTCGCCGACGATCCCGCCTTCAAGCCCCAGGCGCTGGTCCTGAGCGACCTGCCGAAGGCGACCGGCCCAAGCGTCGCCCTGTTCAACGGCCGCGACCTCGCTGAGTGGGAAGGTTGGCTGGGCTACGCCGATCCGGCCAAGACCTATCGCAATCCGCCCGAAGCGCCGCTCGGCCACGCGGGCGCCGACGAAATGTTCAAGGTGGTGACCGAGAACGGCCGGCCGGCGCTCTACGTCAACGGCAAAATCTGGGGCGCCCTGGTCCACAAGGGCGACTACGGGAACTACCACCTGCGCCTGGAGTACAAGTGGGGCAAGGGGCGTTGGCCGCCCCGCGTCAACCTACCGGCCAACAATGGGCTGCTCTACCACAGCTACGGACCCCAGGGCGCTTCGACCGGCACCTGGATGAAGGCGGTCGAGTTCGAAATCATGCAAGGCTCGACCGGCATGGTGGTGCGGGTCGGCGAGAACACCCGCCCACACAGCTTCGTGGGCCGCGACGCCACGATCATCTATCCGCAGCGCCGGTTCATGCTCGGCGGCCGGGAGGTCGAGGTCGTCTCGCCCGCCTGGAATGTCGAGAACGCCCGCGACGCCGAGCGACCGGCCGGCGAGTGGAACACGCTCGATCTCTACGTGCTCGGCGACAAGGCGGTGCATGTGGTCAACGGCCAGCCGGTGATGATGGTCCACGGCATCGAGACCGTGGACGAGGCCGGCAAGCGCACGCCCCTGACCCACGGCCGCATCCAGCTGCAGTCGGAGGGCGCGGAAACCTTCTTCCGCAATATTGTGCTCGAACCGATCGACCGGCTGCCGACAGTGACGGCCCGCTAGCTCGCAAGCCTCGGCGTCACCTTGAGGATACGGCCCTGGGCGCTGTCGGTCAGCAGGTAGACCGCGCCGTCGGGGCCGACGACGACTTGGCGGATGCGTTCGTTCAGCTCGGTGAACAACCGCTCCTCGGCGACCACCCGGTCGTTCTTGAGAACCAGGCGGCTCACATGCTTGCCCGCCAGGGCGGCGCCCAGAAGATCGCCGCGCCAGGCTGGGAACATCCGGCCATCATAGATCGCGAGGCCCGACGCCCCGATCGCGGGGTCATAGTAGTAGACAGGCTGCTCAATGCCCGGCTTGGCGGTGGCGCCGTCGCCCACCGGCTTCTTGTCGTTGCCGAGTCCATAGGCGATCAGCGGCCAACCGTAGTTGCGGCCCGGCAGCACCAGCTTTACCGCATCGCCGCCGAGCGGCCCATGATCCATCGCCCAGATCCGCCCCTTGGCGTCGAGCGCCAGGCCCTGCGGATCGCGCATGCCATAGGCGTAGATTTCCGGCCTCGCGCCCGGCAGGCGTGGATTGCCTTTGGCGGGTGCGCCACGCGTGTCGATGCGCACCACCTTGCCGAGATCGTTGCCGAGGTTCTGCAGCACCTCGGCGCCCATGCCCTCTTCGCCGATGGCCAAAAGAAGGGCGCCTGAGCGGTCGAACAGCATCCGCCCTCCCATGTCACCGCCCTTCGCCACGCCAGGTTCGGCATGGAAGATCACGGCGCCGCTTTCGAAGCCGCTGGCGTCGTGCTTGAGCACGCCGCGGAACACCGAGACGCCGACAAGATCGCCCCGTTGCTCGTGGAAGGAGAGGTAGACCGCGCGGGTCTTGGCGAACGCCGGGTCGAGCTTCACATCGAACAAGCCTGCGATGCCCTTCGCCGCCACCGCCGGCACGCCGGTCAAGGGTTCGGAGAGCTTACCGCCGGAAACCAGCCGCAACCGGCCCGGGCGCTCGGTGACCAGGATGCGTCCATCGGGCAGGAAGGTCATGCCCCAGGGATTCACCAGGCCGGTGGCGACATCGCTGACTTGGTAGGCGGTGTCGGTCCTGGCGACCGGCGCGCGGGTCTGCGTCGGATAAGCCGGCTGGGCGTCCGGCAGGGTCTTGGGCCGGTTCTCGACCAGTGGTGAAGGCGGCGCCGGGGGGCGGGGCGCAGGCGCCGGGGTGGGGAGCTGGGCTTCGGCCGCTTGCAGGGCGGCTGCGAGCGCGAAGGCAATCAATGACAAGCTCATGAGATGTCCACCCCGAGTCGCGGCCAAGCGCGGTCCGCGTTCGCCGCGGTTATCTCAGTTGGCGTCCTCAGCGTGCAACGTCCGCAGTACGTCCTTCCGCACCTTGCCTGAAGCGGTGCGCGGCAGGTCTTCGACGATCCTCACCGTTTTCGGCGCCTTGTAGCCGGCGATGCGGCTGCGGCAGTGGGCGATGACCGCCGACTCATCGAGGCTGTGGCCGGGCGCGGCGACGACATAGGCCACGCCGACTTCACCCCACTTCTCGTCGTCCACGCCGATCACCGCCACGTGGGCGACGGCGTCCAGCGCCAGGATCGCGGCTTCCACCTCGGCCGGATAGACGTTCTCGCCACCCGAGATGAACATGTCCTTCCAGCGGTCGACCAGGTAGAGATAGCCGTCTGCGTCCAGCCGGCCCGCGTCGCCGCTGCGCAGCCAGCCGTCCTGGAAGGCCCTGGCCGTCGCCTCGGGCTGGTTCCAATAACCGGGGCTGACGCCCGGACCCTTCATCCAGATCTCGCCGATCTCGCCGACCGCCACGTCGTTTCCATCCGGATCGACCACCCGCACGGCCATGGCTACATAGGGCAGGCCCACCGAGCCGGCCTTTTCGCGGATCTTCGCCAGGTCCAGCGGCATGCCGAAGCCGCTGCCGGTCTCGGTCATGCCGTAGCCGTCGGACATGTAGACGCCCTCGTCGAGCCAGCGATGGATCATCGCCGCCGCGTGCGGGGCGCCGCCGGTCGAGAAGACGGTGAGGCGCGAGAGATCGCCCGGCCGGTAGCTCGGCTGCAGACGCAGCATCTGCGCCATCTGCGGCACGCAGAAGAAGTGGGTCACGCCCAGCGCCGGATCGCGCAATCGCTCCAGGGTGCGCTCGCCGTCGAAGCGGGTGGAGAGCAGCAGCAGGCCGCCGTGCTGCAGCGACGTGCGCGTCATCGCGTAGAGGCCGACGGTGTGGAACATCGGCATGTCGCAGAGGAAGACCGAATCCGGCCCCACCCGATTGCCCAGGCCATAGTTGGCGGAGGAGGCGGCGGCGTTACGGGCGGTGATGATCACGCCCTTCGGCAGGCCCGTGGTGCCGGAAGTGTAGAGCAAGGTGTTCGGCGCGTCGGGGTCGGTCGGCGGCAGGGGCGGCGCCGGCGCGGCGGCGTGCAGGCGGGCGATCATGTCGCCGGCCTCGATCAGCGTCGCGCCGAGGCCTTCGAGCGAGGGCAGGACGGCGTCGAAGTCGGCGTCGTGGAAGATCACGCGCGGCGTCGCGTCCCGCGCCACCAGCGCCAGCTCCGGCCCGGTCAGTCGCCAGTTCATCGGCACGAAGATCGCGCCGATCCGGCCGCAGGCGAACTGCAGGGCGATCTGCTCGACATTGTTGCGCATCAGCACGGCGACACGCTCGCCGGCCGGCTCGCCCAGCATCGACAGCAGCAGGCCGGCGGCCCGGCTGACCAGGGCGTGCAGATCGGCCCAGGTGAAGTCTCGCTCGCGATCGAGGTCGCGGATGGCCATTCGGCCCGGCGTGATGGCGGCGTGGTAGGCGATAGGGTCGGTGAAGCCGACGGCCAGATCGAGCGGGGTGGCGGCGAGGAAGGTCCGTGTGGCGCTCATCGTGCTGCTCGTCCTGGCCCCCTCGACGCGTCATCGGTCGCGCGCCTTCGCCGAGGGGAATAATCGTTATACCTTATAACCTCAAGCGGCCTGGGCTGTTGATCTAGAAGGCGTCGGCGATCCGGCGCAGGGCGGTCATCACCACCTCGCGGTCGGCGTCGCCGAGCGCCGCGGTCAGCCGCGCCTCATGCGCCGACTGGGCGAGCCGCGCCTCTTTCAACAAAGCTTCTCCGGCGGTGGTCAGACGCAGGGCGTGGCTGCGGCGGTCGCTCGGCGACGGGTCGCGCCGCACCAGGTCGCGGGCCTCCAGCTGGTCGATGATCGCCACCAGATTCGGCCGCTGCACCCGTAGGGCCTCGCCCACCGCCTGCTGCTTCAGGCCGGGCAGGGCGGACACCACTGTCAGGACGGAAAAGTCGGTCGGGCGCAGGTCGAAGGGCTTCAGGGCCTCGATCAGGTCGCGGAAGGCGCTGACCTGGGCGAGCCGCAGCACGAAGCCCAACTGGTCGCGCAGATCGCCGGGGGGATCGTTTACATTGGCGGTTTCGGTGTCGGTTTCGACGGTGTCGGCGAGCTGAGAAGGGGCCATAAGGCTCTCTGTTGCAGCTTGCGGCGCTGGCCGCAATTGTTATGGTGCATATCAAATGCGGGGCGCGCTCAGAAAAGCTCCGCCCAAGGGAGATGCAATCATGGACGGTTCGTCGGGTTTGGCGAGCGTTGATCTGCTGATCGGCGCGCAATCGGTGGGCGCCGCCAACGGGCGCACGTTCGAGCGGCATAATCCGGTGGCCGGCGGCGTCGCCACCCGCGCCGCGGCGGCCAACCCGGCCGACGCCCGCGCCGCCTGCGATGCGGCCGCCGCCGCCTTTCCGGCCTGGTCGGAGCTCGGCCCCAACGCCCGCCGCGCCATGCTGAGCAAGGCGGCCGACGCCGTCGCGGGCCTTGCCGACCAGTTCGTCTCGGCCATGTGCGAGGAGATCGGGGCCACCGAGGGCTGGGCCCGCTTCAACGTCATGCTGGCCTCCAGCATGCTGCGCGAAGCCGGCGCCATGACCACCCAGATCGGCGGGGAGGTGATTCCGTCGGACAAGCCGGGCTGCATCGCCATGGCCACGCGCCAGCCGGTCGGCGTGGTGCTGGGCATCGCCCCATGGAACGCTCCGGTGATTCTCGGCGTCCGCGCCGTGGCCCTGCCGCTCGCCTGCGGCAACACCGTGGTGCTGAAGGCCTCCGAGACCTGCCCGCGCACCCATCATCTGATCGGCCAGGCGATGATGGCCGCCGGCTTCCCGCCCGGGGTGGTCAACGTCATCACCAATGCGCCGGAGGACGCTTCGGACGTCGTCTCGGCCATGGTCGCTCACCCGGCCGTGCGCCGCGTGAACTTCACCGGCTCCACCCACGTGGGCCGCATCATCGCCAAGCTGTGCGCCGAGCACCTGAAACCGGTGCTGCTGGAACTGGGCGGCAAGGCGCCGTTCATCGTGCTGGAAGACGCTGACCTCGACGAGGCGGTGAAGGCCGCCGCCTTCGGCGCCTTCATGAATCAGGGCCAGATCTGCATGTCGACGGAGAAGATCATCGTCGTCGACGCCGTGGCCGACGCCTTCGTCGAGAAGTTCGCCGCCAAGGCCAGGACCCTGGTCGCCGGCGATCCGCGCGCCGCCAAGACGCCGCTGGGCGCGGTGGTCGACGTCGCTGCAGTCAACCGCGTCAACGAACTCGTGGCCGACGCGGTGAAGAAGGGCGCCAAGCAGGTTTCGGGCGATCCGGCCCAGGGCGTGCTGATGGGCGCGACCGTCGTCGACGGCGTGACGCCCGAGATGGCGATCTACAGCCTGGAAAGCTTCGGCCCAGTGGTCAGCGTCGTCCGCGCCAGGGACGAGGCGGACGCCGTCCGCATCGCCAACGACACCGAATACGGCCTCTCGGCCTCGGTCTTCACCCGCGACATCGCGCGCGGCCTGAAGGTGGCCAAGCAGATCCAGTCGGGCATCTGCCACGTCAACGGCCCGACCGTGCACGACGAGGCCCAGATGCCGTTCGGCGGCGTGAAGGCCAGCGGCTACGGCCGCTTCGGCGGCAAGGCGGGCGTCGCCGAGTTCACCGAGTTGCGCTGGATCACCATCGAGACCCAGCCGGGCCACTACCCGATCTAAGGGCCGACAGGCCCTTCGCTCCTAGCTTCTGAAAGTCCACCGATCATGACCGACACCCCCGCCGCCCCAAGTTCAGATGGGGACGTCGTTTCCGTCGAATTCGACAACGGCGTCGCCTGGGTCAGCCTCAACCGGCCCGACAAGCGCAACTGCATGAACCCGACGCTCAACCGTCGCATGCACGAGGTGCTCGACGACCTGGAGGCCGACGACCGCTGCCGGGTGCTGGTGCTGACCGGGGAGGGGACCGCCTTCTCCGCCGGCATGGACCTGAAGGAATACTTCCGCGAGACCGAGGCGAAGGGCCATATCCACACCCGCAAGGCGCAACGGGACGCCTACGGCTGGTGGCGGCGCCTGCGCTGGTTCGAGAAGCCGACCATCGCCATGGTCAACGGCTGGTGCTTCGGCGGCGGCTTCGCCCCGCTGTTCGCCTGCGACCTCGCCGTCGCCGCCGACGAGGCGACCTTCGGCATCTCGGAGATCAACTGGGGCATCCTGCCGGGCGGGGCGGTGACCAAGGTGGTGGCCGAACTGATGGCCCAGCGTCAGGCCATGTACTACATCCTCACCGGCAAGAATTTCGGCGGCCGGAAGGCGGCCGAGCTGGGCCTGGTCAACGAGAGCGTGCCGCTGGCCGACCTGCGCGACCACGTCCGCGAACTCTGCGACGTGCTGCTGGAAAAGAACCCGACGACGCTGAAGGCCGCCAAGGACTCGTTCAAGCGCGTGCTGGAAATGCCCTTCGACGCCGCCGAGGACTACCTCGTGGTTCGTCAGGAGTCGCTGAACTACCTGGACAAGACCGAGGGCCGTAAAGAGGGCATTCGTCAGTTCATCGACGACAAGACCTACAAGCCCGGATTGTCGAGCTATAAGCTCTGACCGAACCGGCCTACATGGCCGGAACGCACCAAGATCGATGCATTAGGAGAGCCTGCGTGGCCAAGACCGCCCCCCCTCTGTTCCGTGCTGACCACGTCGGCAGCTTCCTGCGCCCGCAGCGCCTGCGTGACGCCCGCGCCAAGAAGGAAAGCGGCGAGATCAGCGCCGAGGCCCTGCGCGAGATCGAGGACGAGTGCATCACCGAGGTGGTGAAGAAGCAGGAAGCCGTGGGCCTCAAGGGCGTCACCGACGGCGAATTCCGCCGCACCTTCTTCCACGTCGACTTCCTGGAACAGCTCGACGGCGTCGAGGTCACCTACGGCGAGTTCCAATCGAAGTTCCGCAAGGACGACGGCACCGAGGTCGGCTTCCGTCCGCCGACCATCCACGTCGCCGGCAAGATCGAGCACGCCCGCTCGATCCAGGGCGCTGACTTCGACTACCTGAAGAGCCAGGTCAGCAAGACCGCCAAGGTGACCATCCCGTCGCCCTCGATGCTGCACTTCCGCGGCGGCCGCGCCGCCATCGACGAGACGATCTATCCGGACCTCGAGCAGTTCTACAAAGACCTCGGCGACGCATACGCCGCCGAAGCCGCCGACCTGGCCGAACGCGGCTGCCGCTATCTGCAGCTGGACGACACGAACCTCGCCTACCTCTGCGATCCGAAGATCCGCCAGTCGACCAAGGATCGCGGCGACGATCCGGACGACCTGACCCGCGCCTACTGCCGCCTGATGAACCACTCGCTGGCCAACCGTCACGACGACATGACCCTGTCGGTCCACCTCTGCCGCGGCAATTTCAAGAGCGCTTGGGTGGCCGAAGGCTCCTACGAGCCGGTCGCCGAAATCCTGCTCAACGAGATGGATGTCGACAGCTTCTTCCTCGAATACGATGACGAGCGCTCGGGCGGCTTCGCCCCGCTGCGCTTCCTGCCCAAGGGCAAGGCCGTCGTGCTCGGCCTGATGAGCTCGAAGAAGCGTGAGGTCGAGAGCAAGGACGAGGTGATCCGCCGCATCGAGGAGGCGGCCGTCTACGCCCCGCTCGAGCAGCTGGCGCTCAGCCACCAGTGCGGCTTCTCCTCGACGTCGCACGGCAACGACCTTTCGGAAGACGATCAATGGCGCAAGCTCGAGCGCATGATCGAGGTTACCGAAGCCGTCTGGGGCAAGGTCTGATGGCGGACGCCCTGGACCCTCGCAAGGTCGACCGGCGCGCCATGCTCACGGCCGGCGCCCTGCTGGCCGGGGCGGGAGCCGCGAACGCTCAGACCCCAGCGGCCGACAAGCCGCCGGGCCTGAGCCTGGCGTTCAGGGCGTTCATCACTCTCGGCCCGGTGCTCGAACAGGGCGTCACCGACGGGTTGCGCAACCGCTTCATCCCGATCACCGGCGGCACGGTCGAAGGGCCGCGCCTGCAGGGCGTCGTGCTTGACGGCGGCGGCGACTGGCAATCGCTGCGGCCCGATGGCCTGACCACCCTGGAAGCCAAATACTCCTTGAAGGCCGCGGACGGCGCGATCATCGGGGTGACCAACCCCGGCGTCCGCACCGGCCCGCCCGAGGTGATGCAGCGTCTGGCGGCGGGCGAGCGGCTCGACCCGTCGCTCTACTACATGCGCACCGCGCCGCGATTCTTCGTACCCTCCGGGCCGCACCGCTGGCTGATGGAGACCGTCTTCGTCGGCGTCGGCAAGCGCTGGCCGGACTCGGTCGAGATTGAATACTGGGCGGTGGCGTAGGGCCCAAGGCCCTGAGCATCGCCTATTCTTCGGCGATCGATCGCAGGACGCGTGCCGGATTTCCACCGACCAGCGTGTTGGCGGGCACCTTCCGGGTGACGACCGACCCGGCCGCCACCACCGAGTTTTCGCCTATGGTCACCCCGCCGATGACGATCGCGCCGGCGGCGATCCACACGCCGTTCTCGATGACGATGGGCTTTCCGATCAGCTGACTGCGCCGCCGCGACGGCGCCACGGGGTGGCCTGAAGTGATCAGGCTTACGTTGGGGCCGATCATGACATCGTCGCCGATATGGATGTCGGCGAGCGAATAGAACGTGCAGTTCTGGTTGATGAAGACGCGGGCTCCGACGCGGATGTTCCTTCCGCAATCGACGTAGAACGGCGGGATGAGGCGGAAGTGCGCGCCGACCGGCTGGCCGGTAAGGTCCTCGAAGAGGGCGCCCACCTTGTCCGTGTCGGCATAGGTCAATCGGTTGAGCAAAGGCGTGATCGCCATGGCCCGCTCGACCTCGGCCACGAACTGGGCGGACTCCAGCGTCCGGCTGGGAATAATCCTCTCGTCCGGCCTGGATGGCGTTCCGTCCCGCAGCCTGGGCGGGCTCAAACCCGCTCCACCACCATCGCCAGCCCCTGGCCCACGCCGATGCACATGGTCGCCACGGCGTAGCGCGCCTGGCGGCGTTGCAGCTCTTCCACCGCCGTCATCGCCAGCCGCGCGCCGCTCATGCCGAGCGGGTGGCCGAGCGCGATGGCGCCGCCGTTGGGGTTCACGTGCTCGGCGTCGTCGGGCAGGCCGAGCTCACGCATCACCGCCAGGGCCTGCGAGGCGAAGGCCTCGTTCAGCTCGATCACGTCCATCTGCGCCAGGGTGAGGCCCGTGCGCTCCAGCACCTTGCGCACCGCCGGCACGGGGCCGATGCCCATCACGCGCGGCGGCACGCCGCCGGCCGCCATGCCGAGCACGCGGGCGCGGGGCGTCAGGCCGTGGCGCTTCACGGCGGCCTCCGAGGCGACGATCATCGCCGCCGCGCCGTCGTTGACCCCGGCGGCGTTGCCGGCGGTCACCGTGCCGCCCGGGTTGATCGGCTTCAGCCCGGCCAGCGCCTCCATCGAGGTGGCGCGCGGGTGCTCGTCGCGATCCACGATCACCGGGTCGCCCTTGCGCTGGGGAATGCTCACCGGCGCGATCTCGGCGGCGAGGCGGCCGCTCGCCTGGGCGGTGGCGGCGCGGGCCTGGCTGCGCAGGCCGAAGGCGTCCTGGTCCTCGCGGCTGACGCCATGGTCGGCGGCCACGTTGTCGCCGGTCTCGGGCATGGAATCCGTGCCGAAGGCGGCCTTCATCTTCGGATTGACGAACCGCCAGCCGATGGTGGTGTCGTAGACGGCGTTGGCGCGGCTGAAGGCGGTCTCGGCCTTGGGCATGACGAAGGGCGCGCGGGTCATGCTCTCGACGCCGCCGGCGATCAGCAGGTCGAGGTCGCCGGCCTTGATGGCGCGGGCGGCCGCGCCCACGGCGTCCAGGCCGGAGGCGCAGAGGCGGTTCACCGTCGAGCCGGTGGCGCCGACGCCCAGGCCCGCCAGCAGGGCGGCCATGCGGGCGACGTTGCGGTTGTCCTCGCCGGCCTGATTGGCGCTGCCGAGGATCACGTCGTCCAGCGCTTCCCAGTCGACGCCAGGGTTTCGGGCCATCAGGGCCTTCAGCGGCTCGGCCGCCAGGTCGTCGGCCCGCACCGCCGCCAGGGCGCCCGCATAGCGCCCGATCGGGGTGCGGATGGCGTCGCAGATGAAGGCCTCAGTCACGCGTCACGCTCCATTTCCGCCATCACTTCGGCGGCTTCGCTGAACCCGGTATTGGCGGCCGGCACCCCGGCGTAGATCGCCGTCTGCATCAGCACTTCCTTGAGTTCGTCCCGGGTGAACCCGCCCTGGGCGAGGCCGGCCCGCACATGCAGGCGGAACTCCTCCCAGCGGCCCAGCGAGGCGCAGATGGCCAGCACCAGAAGACGGCGGGTGCGGTGGTCGAGGCCCGGGCGGCCCCAGATCTCCTGCCAGGCGATGCGGGTAATCATCGCCTGGAAGTCGGAATTGAACTCGGTCTTCCTGGCCAGCGAACGGTCGACCCAGGCGTCGCCCAGAACCGCGCGGCGGTTCAGCATTCCGGCGTCATACAGCGTCTCGGCGGCGGCCTTCGTCGCGCCCCCCGCGGCGAGATCGTGCAGGAAGCCGACCACCACGCCCGCGAAGGCGGCCGGGGTCTCGACCATCGGCAGGTGCGGCCCTTCGACCATGGCGCTGCGGGCGCCCGGGATGGCGGCGACGATGCGGTCGCCGTTGCCTTGGAAGGGGGTCGAGATGTCGTGCGTCCCGCCGACCACGAGCGTCGGAACCGCGAGGCCCGGCAGCTTGCCGAGCAAGTCCATGTCGCGGATGGCGGCGGCGCAGCCGGCGTAGCCGACCGGATCCATCGTCAGCAGGCTGGCGCCCAGGGTCTCGGCGATCTCCGGCCGCTGGCGGCGGAAGCCGTCGGTCAGGAAGCGGCCCATGGCGAGGTCGACCACCCCGGCCATGCCCTCGCGGCGCACCAGTTCGACCCGCGCCGTCCAGGCGGCCACGTCCATCGCCGCCGAGGTGCAGGCGGGAACCAGGGCGGTGACGCGGTCCGGCGCCGCCAGCGCCAGGGTCATGCCGATCATGCCGCCCAGCGAGACGCCGCAGACCGCCGCCGAGCCGACGCCGGCCGCGTCCATCACCGCCAGCGTATCGGCCGCCAGCTGGTCGAGGCTGTAGTCGCCGGCTGGCGCGTCGGAAGCGCCGTGGCCGCGGTTGTCGATCCGCAACACCCGGAAGTGCGGCAGGAAATAGGGCAGGGCGCGGTCCCAGGCCGCGATGTCTGTGCCGATGGAGTTCAGCAGCACCAGGGTCGGCTTCTCGACGGCGCCGTCGAGCCGCCAGAACAGGCGCACGCCGTTGTCGGTCGTCGCGAAAGGCATCAGGCGTCGTCCTGTTGAGAGGCGAGGGCGCGGGCGGTCATGGCTTCGGCCTCGCCGGTGTCGTCACCCACGCCGGCGGCGGCGAGGTTGCGGGCCATCGCCTCGGCGTCGACCTCCAGACCTTCGATCACTGGCAGCATGGCGACCAGCGCGCCGTGGGCCAGCTTGAAGAGGTCGGCCAGCACCGGGCCTTCCGCCTGCCAGCCGCCGAGCCCGCGCTCGTGCTCCTGCGGCAGGGCGGCAATGAGGGCAGCGGCCAGGTGCGGTGCGCGGATCGCGGCGGTCAGCACCGTCTGGCAACCGGTCGGGTTGCGCTTGTGCGCCATGGCCGAAGAGCCGCCCCGGCCCGCGATGCGCGGCTCGAAGGCCTCGGCCACCTCGCCCTGCATCAGCAGGGAGACGTCGCGGGCGACCTTGCCCACCGCCCCGATCAGGATCGCCAGGGCCGAGCCCAGGCCGGCGATGGCGTCGCGCCGCGCCTGCCAGGGAATGGGCGGCAGGTGCAGGCCGAGCTCGGCGGCCATCGCCTTGGCCACGGCCTCGCCCTTGTCGTCCAGGCCGTGCAGGGCGCCGGCCGCGCCGCCGAACTGCAGGGCAAGGCCGTCGCTGGCCTCGGCCCCCAGGCGTTGCAGGGCGACGCCGACGCCGAGGCGCCAGTTCGCGGCCTTGAGGCCGAAGGTGATCGGCAGGGCGCCCTGCAGCAGGGTGCGGCCCAGCATCGGGGTGGCGGCGTGGGTCTCGGCCAGGCGGCGCAGGGCGGCGAGCAGGGCCACGCCGTCGCGTTCGATCAGCACCATGGCGGCCTTGCCCTGCAGGCACAGCGCCGTGTCGGCCACGTCCTGGCTGGTCGCGCCCTTGTGCGCCGACTTGGCGGCCTCGGCGTCGATCTTGGCGATGGTTTCGCGCAGGCGGGCGACCAGCGGGATCGCCAGGGTGCCGGCGTGCGCCGCCTCGGCTGCCAGCGCCTCGATATCGACCGGCTCAGCGCAGGCCTGGACGATGGCCTTGGCGTGAGCGGCCGGGATCAGGCCCTCAGCCGCCTCGGCGCGGGCGAGCGCGGCCTCGAAGGCCAGGGCCGCGCGCACCAGGGCCGCGTCGTCGAAGACCGCCAGCATTTCAGGGCTGGAGGCGGCGAGATCGCGGATCAGTGAGGCCAAGGGCGCGTCCTTCCCTGAAGGTCAGACGTCGAAGAAGACGGTTTCGTCGGCGCCTTGCAAGCGGATGTCGAACCGCCAGACTTCACCGTCCTTGCGGGCGATCAGGGTGTGGCGCCGCTCGGCGGGTACGAGGGCCAGGATCGGATCGTCGGCGTTGGCCTCGGCGTCCTGGAAATAGAGGCGGGTCACCAGCCGCTTGATCAGGCCGCGGCCCATGACGCCGACGGCGATGTGCGGCGCCTGCAGACTGTTGCCGGGACCAGGCACTGGGCCGGGGCGCACGGTGCGGAAGCGGTAGACGCCGTCGTCGGTGGTCGAGGAGCGGCCGAAGCCGATGAAGCCTTCGTCCAGCGGGATTTCTTCGCGGACATCGTCCGGGCTGGCGTAGCGGCCGCCCGAATTGGCCTGCCAGATCTCGATCATGGCGTCGGACACCGGCGCGCCGGCGGCGTCGGTGACGCGGCCTTCGACGATGATGACCTCGCCGCTGACGGCGCCGCGCGGCTTGGAGACGTTCAGCTTGTAGTTCTCTTCCGGGAAGAGGTCTGGCCGCGCGCCGATCGGATCGGCGCCGACCAAGTCCGCGCCGCCCTTCCAGGCCAGTCCGTAGTGGAAGAACGGGCCGACGGTCTGCGACGGCGTCTGGCCGAACAGTTCGGGGCTCTGGTTGTCGTCAGCCATGGTCGTGATCGTCCTCGAAGGGCGTCGCGTCGCGGCCGCGCAGCACGATGTCGAACAGGTAGCCCAGCGCCCAGTTGGGCTGGGTGGTCTCGATGTCGAACCGCGAGACCATACGCTGGCGATAGGGCAGGGGCACGGCGTTGGCGATCGGGTCGATCTCGATCAGCGGATCGTCCGGGAAATAGAACTGGGTCACCAGGCGGGTGGCGAAGGCCGGCCCCAGCAGCGACAGGTGGATGTGCGCCGGACGCCAGGCGTTGTGGTGATTGCCCCACGGGTAGGCGCCCGGGCGGATGGTCGTGTAGCGATAGCGGCCCTGGTCGTCGGTCACCACGCGGCCCGCGCCGGTGAAGTTCGGGTCGTGCGGGGCGTCCCACTGGTCCTTCACATGGATGTAGCGGCCGGCGGCGTTGGCTTGCCAGATTTCCATCACCGTGTTGGGCGCGGGGCGGCCGTTCTCGTCGAGCACGCGGCCCGAGACGATGATCCGCTGGCCCTGCGGCATGGCCTTGTGCTGGGTCGTCAGGTCGGCCATCGCGCCGCCCATCAGGTCGTCCCATCGGCCGGCGGGGCCCGTGGTCTCGGTCAGAGTGTGCGGAATCTTGATCAAGGGCTGTCGCGGCGAGCGCGGAACCGTCGATTTGTACTCGGGCGATAGGGAGTTCGGCTGACCGGCGTCCTCACGCCGGTAGCCCATCACGTCTTTCATGCAGGCAGTCCCACCTTGAAGTCGGCTTCGGTGCGGGCCTGAATCTCCTCGACGGTCACGCCCGGGGCCAGTTCCCGCAGCGTCAGTCCGCCGCCGCCATGATCGACGTCAAAGACCGCCAGATCGGTGATGATCATGTCGACGCAGGCCATGCCGGTCAGCGGCAGGGCGCATTTCTTCAGCAGCTTGGGCGCGCCCGACTTGCTGTTGTGTTCCATGACCACGATCACGCGCTTGACGCCCGCCACCAGGTCCATGGCGCCTCCCATGCCCTTCACCATCTTGCCGGGGATCGTCCAGTTGGCGATGTCGCCGTCCTGCGACACCTCCATGGCGCCGAGCACGGTCAGGTCGATGTGACCGCCGCGGATCATCGCGAAGCTGTCGGCCGACGAGAAGAAGCTGGAGGTCGGCAGCTGGGTGATCGTCTGCTTGCCGGCGTTGATCAGGTCCGGATCGGCCTCGCCCTCATAGGGGAAGGGGCCCATGCCGAGCATGCCGTTCTCGCTCTGCAGCGTCACGTTCACCCCCTCGGGGATATAGTTCGCCACCAGGGTCGGGATGCCGATGCCGAGGTTCACATAGAAGCCGTCCTGCAGTTCGCGGGCGGCGCGGGCGGCCATCTGTTCGCGGGTCCAGGCCATGGTTCAGGCTTCCTCGCGCTTGCGGACGGTGAGGTTCTCGATCCGCTTTTCGTAATTCTTGCCGAGAATGATCCGGTCGACATAGACGCCCGGGGTGTGGATGGCGTCGCCGTCCAGCTGCCCTGCCTCGACGATCTCCTCGACCTCGACGATGGTCACCTTGCCGGCCGTCGCCATCACCGGATTGAAGTTGCGGGCGGTCTTGCGGAACACGAGGTTCCCCGCCGGGTCGGCCTTCCACGCTTTCACGATGGCCAGGTCGGCGCGCAGCCAGGTTTCGCGCACATATTTGCGACCCTCGAACTCTTCGACCGGCTTGCCCTCGGCCACCACCGTGCCGACGCCCGTGGCCGTATAGAAGGCCGGGATGCCGGCGCCGCCGGCGCGGATGCGCTCGGCGAGAGTGCCCTGCGGGTTCAGCTCCAACTCCAGCTCACCGGAGAGGTAGAGCTGTTCGAACAGCTTGTTCTCGCCGACGTAGCTCGAGACCATCTTCCTGATCTGGCCGTTGTTCAGCAACTGCCAGAGGCCGAAACCGTCGGCGCCGCAGTTGTTGGAGATCACGGTCAGGCCCTTGACCCCGTTCTCGCGCAGGGCGGCGATCATGTTCTCCGGATTGCCCGAAAGGCCGAAGCCGCCGGACATGATCGTCATGCCGTCGAACACCACGCCTTCGAGGGCCGTCTTCGCGTCGGGATAAATCTTGCTCGCCATGCCGTTCTCCTAGCGCCTCCAAATAGGCGGTCGCCTTGCCTTCCGTCAAATCTCGCACAGGCGTGCGATAAGCGCACAAATTAACCTTCTGCCTAGTTTCGTCCCCAGGAATCAGGCGTTTTGTCCCGGCTTAGCTTGCCTTGACGACACTTACGGGGCCTCAGTGCGACGAAGAATCGTTCTAGCTAGCCTCAACCCGCGGGCAAGCGACTAAGCCCGCAGAGCCCAGGAGAAAAAACAAATGAACGTTTCCGATCTGGTCGACGCCGCTGTCGCCGCTGACTCCAAGCTGACCAAGGCCCAGGCCAAGGCCGTGATCGACGGCGTGTTCGCCGGCGTCGCCGCCGCCGCCGCCAAGGGCGAAGAAGTCTCGATCCCGGGCTTCGGCAAGTTCAAGGTCCAGAACAAGCCGGCCCGCACCGGCCGTAACCCGGCCACCGGCGGCGTTATCGAAATCGCCGCCAGCAAGAAGGTGAGCTTCACGCCGGCCAAGCAGCTGAAGGACGCCGTCAACAAGTAAGCGGTCTCACCGTCTTATAGCGTTGAACAAAGGCGGTTCGGTGAAAGCCGGACCGCCTTTTCCATGTCTGGCTTTCATGTCTGGCGCGGCGCCCTTGCGTGGTTGTAGCCCGCCGCCGATCCGGGATAGGGGTCGATCATGACCATCGCTCAACGGGCATCCGCGCTGCGCCGGCGTCTCACGCTGCGGGCGGCGGAACGCGAGGCGCGAGGCGGCCGGATCGAGGCGGCGTTCGCGCGCCTGTCCAAGGCGGCCGAGGCCTCCGACATCGAAACCCGCCGAGCCGCCCTGCAGGCGGCGGCCCGCCTGGCGGCCCAGCATGGCCGGCCCGGCGAGAGCGCCGAGCATCTGCGAAACCTCGTGCGGCTGGACGACGCCGATGTCGGCGCCTGGTGGGCCTTGGCGCAGCGCCTCGAAGAGATCGGTGTTTATGGCGAGGCGGCCTACGCCTGGCGCCGGGTCATCGCCCTGACCGGCGAGGACGCCGCCCTCAGGCTGCGCATCGGCGGTCTCGCCGACCGCGCCGGCGACCGGAACGCCCAGGTCGAGGCCTGGGAGGAGGCGGCGCGCGCCGCGCCCGACGCCCCGCTGCCGCGCCAACGGCTGGCGGACCTGCTGCTGCGGGACGACCCGGGCCGCGCCGCGCCCCATCTCGAACGCCTCGCCGTCATCGACCCGCAGGAGCCGGCCTTCCGCCGGGCCGCCGAAGCCGCGGCGCGCGCGGGTCGGTTCGGGGCCGAGGACGCCGCCGCCATCGAGGCCGCGGCCAACGCCTTGCTGGCGCGTGACGCCGACGCCATCGGGGCCCGCCTCTGGCTTGGCGCCTTCTACGAAGCCGACCGGCCGGCCGAGGCCCTGCCGCACCTTCGGCTCGCCGCTCAGAAGCTCCGTAGCGACGCGACCGTCTGGAAGCGTCTGGCCAAGGTCAGCGCCGCCCTCGGTGACGACGCGGCGGCGGCCGAGGCGTGGAAGTCGGCCAGCGACGCCGCGCCCGGCGATCTCGAAATCGCCCGCGCGGCCGGCACGGCGCTGGAGAAGCTCGGGCGGGCCGGCGAGTCGATGGCGCTGATGCGTCGTTACACCCACGTGCATCCCACCGAGACCAAGCTGCGTCGCCGGCTGCGCGGTTTGGCCAACAGCCAGAAGGCGACGGGTCTGGAGCTGGAGGTCCTGGCCGAACTCACCGCCCTGGTCGACGACCCGATGGAGTTCCGCGCGCCCTACGCGGCCCTGCTGCAGAGCGAGGGGCGGGTCGCCGAGGCCCTGCCGCACCTGGAGGCCATCGCCCTGGCGCGCCCGGAGTCCGCGCCGGACCAGCAGCGCTACGCCGAGGCTCTGAGCGTCGTCGGCGAGCCGGCCCAGGCCCTCGAAGCCTGGCGCGCCATGGCGGCCCTGAAGCCGCAGGATCCACGCCCGCACGTCCGCATGGCGCCGCTGCTCGACCAGCTCGATCGCCGCGAGGAGGCCGCCGTGCACATGCGCCGCGCGGCCGAACTGATGGGGGCCGACCGCAAGGCCTGGGCGCGCTTCGGCTCGCGGGCCCGGTCGCTGGGCGATGTCGCCGGTGAACGCGCGGCGCACGAGGCGCTCATCGAGCTCGACCCCGCCGACCCCGCCCTGCGCAAACGCCTGATCGAATTGCTGATCGCCGAGCAGCGCCCGTCCAAGGCCGAGCCTCACCTCGAAGCGTTGGTCGCTCTTACGCCTGAAGACGACTGGGCGTGGGAGGCGCTGTCTGTCGCCCGGTCGGCGACCCTCAAGCGCGTGCAGGCCGCCAAGCCGAACGACGCCGTCACCCTGCGCGGCCTCGCCCTGGCGCGCGCCAAGGCCGGTGACGCCGCCGGCGCGGTTGCGACCTTGCGCAAGCTGGAAGCCCTGCGGCCCGGAGATCCCGAGGTGCAGCGCCAGCTGGCGATCGTCCTCACCGATCAGGGTGATATCGACGCCGCCGTCGCCGCCTGGCGCAAGCTGCTCGCCGTTCTGCCGGACGACATGGACGCCCTGCGCCGCGCCGCCGCCATGCTCTATAGCGAACGCCGCCGCGAGGAGGCGCTGCCCTTCCTCCGCGCCATCGTCGCCCTCGACCGCGCCGATGTCCGTTCCTGGCGGCGCATCGCCTCCATCGTCATGGACGGTGAAGATACCGACGCCCGGGTCGCCGCCTGGAAGGACGTGGTCGCCGTCGATCCCGACGATCTCGGCGCCCACGAACAGCTCGTGGACCTGCTGGAAGGCCGCGACCTGCAGACCGCCATGCCGCATATGGAGGCTGCCGCCCGCCTGACGCCCGACAAGGTCAAGCCGTGGAAACGCCTCGGCAAATGGCTGCAGGACGAGGGCCGCATCAAGGAGGCCATCGCCGCCTGGAGTCAGAGCCTGGCCATCACGGCCGACGACGTCGAGACCCACCGCCGGCTGGCGCAACTGCACCTGCTGGACGGCGACTACCGCTCGGGCCTGCGCCGCCTGAACAGCTTCGCCCTCATCACCGAGGAAGCCCCGCCGGCCCTGGCCGGCCTGGTCCCGGAGCCGTCGCCGCTCGAGGATACGCCCCTGGTCTCGGCTGTGATCCTGTCGCTGGAAGGCGCGGAGCTGCTCGAAAGCCTGCTGTCCTCCTTCAAGGCCTACAACCGCTATCCGAACGTCGAGCTCATCGTCATCGACCACGCCTCGACCGACGACACCGCCGCCGTGCTCGACCGTTGGCAGGACCGGCTGCCGATCCGCCGCATCATGCGCGACGCCAACTACAGCTATTCGGCGTCCTGCAACCTCGGCGTCCGCGAGGCCAAGGGCGATCTCGTCCTGCTGCTCAACAACGATGTCGTCTTCCGCGAGGATGTGCTGACCGGCATGGTCCGCTACCTGACGCCGGACATCGGCATCGTGGGCCTCAAGCAATACAACAGCGCGCCCCTGCCCGAGGAGGTGCTGCGGCCCTATCACATCGGGGTCCGCTGGGTGTGGGACGGCCACTGGTTCCGCCCGCGCCACGCCATCCCCACCGCCAGCGACCAACTGCTCAGCCTCCGCCCGGCTTATTTCCCGGCGGTGACGGCTTCGGTGATGCTCTGCCGCAAGGCTGACTACCTCGCCGTCGGCGGGCTCGACGAGGCCTTCATCTACGGCCACGAAGACCTGGATTTCTGCTGCAAGATGCGCATGGACGGCGGCAAGGCCATCGTCAGCCTCAACAGCCACTCCGCCTTCCACCCCAAGAACAGCACCCGTCGCGGCGCCGACGCCGACACGCGCGCCAGGCAGGGCAAGGCCAACGAAGCGCTGTTCCGCGAGCGTTGGGGCGACCGGATCGTGGACGAGTACCGCGGCCGGGTGTTCACCGACGACGGCTCCTATCGCGGCCGCGCCCCGGCCGTCGCCTTCGGCCTGCCGATCGACGCTGACGACGCCCTCCTGGCGCGCGCCTACGCCATCGGTGAGGCGATGGTCGCCCGCTTCGGCTGGAAGGTGCGCTACCTGCTCGCCGAGGAGCCGGGCTGGGCGAACGGCGAGGGCGTCGACGCCGTGCTCGGCATGGGCGACTTCCCGTTGGAGGCGGTGAAGACCCGCGAGCCGTTCGTGGTTCGCCTGGCCGTCGCCGAAGAAGGCGGTGTCGCCGAAGCCGCCGCCGAACGTCTGCGCGCCGCCCTTGAGGCGGGCGTGGCGAGGCCCGGCGCCTGACGACGATGCGCGCCGATCCGCTCGACCGGCTGACCGCGCGCATCCTGACGCTGCGGGCGCGGCTCGGCCGTCCGGTGCTGGTCGGCCTCGACGGGGCGGTGGCGGTCGGCAAGTCCACCCTGGCCGGGCAGTTGGCGGAGCGTCTGCGCGCGGCGGGCGCCCCAACGGCGGTGATCGGCGCGGACGGATTCCTGTGGCCGACCTCGCAGATCCAGGCGCGGGGCCTGACCAAGGGCTTCCCGGAAAGCTACGACCGCGCGGCGATGATGGCGTTTCTCGACGCCGTGCGCGCCGGCCGGCAACCCGCCGCGCCGCGCTACGACCATGCGACCTACGATGTCGCCGCCGAACCCGCCCAAGCCACGGCCGGCGCCGCGGTGGTGATCTTCGAGGGGGTCAACACCCTCGGGGCCGATCTCGCGCCCCACTACGACCTGCGGGTCTATCTCGACGCCGCGCCCGCCGATGTCGTGGCCTGGTATCTGCGCCGCTTCATGGCCACGCCGTTCTCGCCCGTTCGCGCAGAAGCCCTCGCGCCGTGGCGGCCGACGAACGGCGGCGACGTGGAAGCCTGGGCGAGAGCGGTGTGGGCCGCCGTCAACGGCCCGAACCTGACGCAGCACATCGCATTCGGTCGGGCTCGCGCCGATGTGGTGCTGCGCAAGGCCGCCGATCACAGCCTCGCCGTGGCGGATTAGAGGGCGGCGGCGATCCGCTCGGCCAGCTTCCGAGCGACCTCGGCCTTGGAGGCGTGAGGCCAGGCCTCGGAGCCCTTGGCGGTGACCAGGGTCACGGTGTTTTCCGTCCCGCCCATCACGCCCGGCTGCGAGACGTCATTGGCCACGATCCAGTCGCAGCCCTTGCTCGCCAGCTTGGCGCGGGCGTTGGCCAGCAGGGTGTCGGTCTCGGCCGCGAAGCCGATCACCAGACGCGGCCGGTTCGGCCCCTTGGAGGAAACGGCCTTCAGGATGTCGGGGTTTTCGACCAGCTCAAGCGTGGCGCCGAAGCCCGCGGCCTTTTTCAGTTTCGTGTTCGCCGTCTCGCGCGGCCGCCAGTCGGCCACGGCCGCCACCATCACCGCGGCGTCGACGGGCAGGGCGACTTCGCAGGCCTGCCGCATCTGGGCGGCCGTCTCGACCTTCTGCAAAGTGATTCCGGCTGGGGCGGGCAGGTCGACCGGGCCGGACACCAGGGTCACCTCGGCGCCCAGCGCGGCCAGCGCCTCGGCCACGGCGTAGCCCTGCCGGCCGCTGGAGCGGTTGGCGATGTAGCGCACCGGATCGATCGGTTCGTGCGTCGGCCCGGCGGTGACCAGCACGCGCTTGCCGGCCATCGGGCGAGCGGCGGGGGGAGGGAGGATCGCCGACGTCGGGATCGCGTCGCCGAGGAGGCCTTGGATCGCCTCGAAGATGGCCGCCGGCTCGGCCATGCGACCGGGGCCGTACTCGCCGCAGGCCATCTCGCCCTCGTCCGGTCCGACGAACGCCACGCCATCGGCGGCCAACTGGGCGTGGTTGCGGCGCACGGCGGCGTGCTCCCACATCCGCACGTTCATGGCCGGCGCCATCAGCACCCGCTTGTCGGTGGCGAGCAGCACGGTGGAGGCCAGGTCGTTGGCGTGGCCGTGCGCGGCCTTGGCCATCAGGTCGGCCGTCGCCGGCGCCACCACCACCAGGTCGGCGGCGCGCGACAGCGAGATGTGATCGATCTCAGCCTCGTCGGTCTGCGAGAACAGGTCCTGCCGCACCGTCTCGCCGGTCAGCACGCCCAGCGACATCGGGGTCACGAATTCGGCGCCCGCCTTGGTCAGCACCGACGTGACGCCGATCCCTGCCTTCTTCAACAGGCGCACCAGCTCCAGCGCCTTGTAGGCGGCGATGCCACCGCCGACGATCAGCAGGACCGATCGGCCCGCCGCGCTCAAGCTTCCACCGTGGTCGACGGCGTCTCGATCAGCGACCGCAGGATGCGATTCTGCCGGTCGACCAGCACGACCTGCGGCGTCAGCGGCTTGTCCGTCAGCTCGAAGCCCATGACGATGATCTCTTCGCCTTCGCCGATCAGGTGGGCGGCCGCGCCGTTGACGCAGATGGCGCCCGAGCCGCGACGGCCGGCGATCACATAGGTTTCCAGGCGCGCGCCCGAGGTGTTCGAGACCACCAGCACCTTTTCGCCCGCCCACAGGCCGACGGCGTCAATCAGATCTTCGTCGATCGTGATGCTGCCGACATAGGCGAGGTTCGCCTCGGTGACCGTGGCGTTGTGGATCTTGGACCGCATCAGCCAACGCATGGCTAATTCCTCCGACGCATAACGGCGCCTATATAGCGACCATGTTGCGCCGCGGTAAGGCGCAACCCTGCGGAGGCTCATCATGCGCACCACCATCGCCGATCTGTTGGCCATGAAAACCCGGGGCGAGCGCATCGCCATGCTCACCGCCTACGACGCGCCGTCCGCCGCCCTGGCCGAGCGCGCGGGCGTTCCGGCCCTGCTGGTGGGCGATAGTCTGGGCATGGTCGTCCACGGTTTCGAGACCACCCTGCCTGTCACGCTCGACCTGATGATCGCCCACGCCGCGGCGGTGGGTCGCGCCAGCGAAAAGGCCCTGGTCGTCGTCGACCTGCCGTTCCTCACCTATGCGGACATCCCCTCGGCCGTCGCCGCCGCTGGCCGGGTGATGCGCGAGACCGGCGCGGGGGCCGTGAAGCTGGAAGGGGCGGGCGAGATCGTTCACGTCGTCGAGCGGCTCACCGCCCTCGGCGTGCCGGTGATGGGCCACCTCGGCTACACTCCGCAAAGCACCCACCAGATCGGTCTCAAGGTGCAGGCCCGGGGCGGCGAGGCCGCGCGCCGCCTGATCGAGGACGCCCTGGCCCTGCAGGCCGCCGGCGCCTTCGCCATCGTGCTGGAGCTCGTGCCCGCCGCCCTGGCCGCCGAGGTCACCAAACGCCTCAGCATCCCGACGATCGGGATCGGCGCCGGCGTCGGCTGTGACGGCGAGGTGCAGGTCTGGCACGACATTCTCGGCCTCTATCCCACCGCCCCGCGTCATGCGCGCCGCTTCGGCGAGGTCGGCACCGCCATCGAGGCCGCCGTCGCCGATTATGTGAAGGCCGTGCAGGCCCGCGAATTCCCCACCGAGGCCAACAGCTCCAAAATGACCCCGGAGGCCCTGGCGGAGGCGCTCGCCCTCGACTCGGCGGCGGAATAGGCGCGCGCATGCAGGTCGTCAGCACCATCGCCGAGGTGCGGGCCGCGCGCCCCGCCTTCGATCGCCTCGGCTTCGTGCCGACCATGGGGTTCCTGCACGAGGGACACCTCGGCCTGATCCGGCGCGCCAAGGCGGCGTGCGGCGCGGCGGCGGTGTCGATCTTCGTCAACCCGACCCAGTTCGCCCCGCACGAGGATCTGGCCCGCTATCCGCGCAACCTGCCGCGCGACCTGGAACTGGCGGAGGCCGCCGGCGCCGACCTCGTCTTCACGCCGACGCCCGAGGAGATGTACCCGCCCGGCTTCTCGACCTTCATCGACCCAGGCCTTGCCCACGGGGCCGAAAACGCCGCCCGTCCGGGCCACTTTCGCGGCGTCGCCACCGTGGTCGCCAAGCTGTTCGCCATCATGCAGCCGACGCTCGCCGTCTTCGGCCAGAAGGACGCCGAGCAGTGCGTCGTCATCCGCAAGCTGGTGCGCGACCTCGACCTGCCGGTGCGGCTCGACATCGCCCCCACGGCCCGCGAGCCCGACGGTCTGGCGATGAGCAGCCGCAACAGCTACCTCAGCGCCGAAGAGCGGGCGGCCGCCGTCGTGCTGATCCGCGCCCTGCGCGCCGCGGAGGCGGCCTTCGCCGGCGGTGAGCGCGATCCGTCGGCCTTGCGCGAACTCGTCCTCGACATCCTCGCTCAGGAACCCAGGGGGGAGGTCGACTACGTAGCTGTCGCGGATCTGGACAACTTGGCGCCCCTGACCGCTCCGGCGGAGAGGGCGCTGCTCTCGCTTGCTGTAAGGTTTGGCCACACGCGTTTGATCGATAACGCCATTCTTGGATCAGTCTAAGGTCGAGACCAAAAGAAAAGCCGTCGCGGCGAACCGCGACGGCTTTCCCCGATTGGAAGGTCGGAAGGCTTAGAACGCGGCCTTCAGACCCAGGGTCACGCGGTCGTCGCCCAGCGGGCCGACGAAGGTCTCGTTGTCGGTGGCGAAGTAGCGCAGGTCCACCGTGTAATGCTCGGCGAAGGTGTAGGACGCGCCGAGGTTCCAGGTCGTGTAGTCCTCGCCGTGGCGATAGCTCTGATTACCGACGGCGCCGCTGATGGTGATCGGGCCGGCCGGAACCGCGCCGTTCAGCTCGTAGTAGACGGCTTCCTTGGCCGCGCCGAAGCTGTCGTTCGAATAGAACACGGCCGCGCCGAGGGTGGCGGGGCCGGCCGGAACCGAGGCGGCGGCCTTCACTTCCCAGTTGGCGTAGTCGGCGTCCTGCGGCTCGTCCATGTAGCCGTAGTAGATCAGGCCGAAGTCGAGGGTGACCGCGCCGACCACCGGCTTGACCCCGCCGTAGAAGTCGATTTCCGCCTTGGTGTCGTCGCCGAAATCGACGTTCGAGGCCCAGACGCCGCCATAGGCGATGCCCGAACTGAAGTCGGCGCCGCCCTGAATGGCGGGGTCTTCCTGCGTCTGGCTGACGCCGCGGAAGACGTAGTCCGAGACGACGCCGACATTGAAGGCGACGGTCGATTCAGCGTGCGCAACGGCCGCGCCGCCGAGCGCGAACGTGGCTGCGGAAGCCGCGAGCGCGAGCTTGAAGAGTTTCATGTAGTTCCCCTGGTTCTGATTCACGGGCCTGGTGAGGGCCCGCGGCGCACCTCCGCCTTGGTGAGGGGCGTCGGTGAAGCTGGATCAGTCTCGGCCGTACACACTTTGTTGCAATGCGACAGTCGTGCGACGGCGAAGGCACGCCATCGATGGTCGGAAGCTGGGCGGTACGCTGGCGTGGCGCCCAATTCTTGAGCACTCCTAGGTATCGGGGCTGCGGCGCCATGCGACTCGACCGACACGGCGCGGGGCGGTAAGCCGCCGTCATGAGCGAAGTTCCCGTCACCCAACTGGGCCGCGACGTGCCTTGGCCGACCTCGCCCGAGGCGGCCGTGCTGGAGCGCGTGCCCAACCCGCAGGCCGATGTTCTCTATCTCGCGCGCTTCACCGCGCCGGAGTTCACCTCGCTGTGCCCGGTCACCGGCCAGCCTGACTTCGCCCACCTGGTCATCGACTATGCGCCGGGCGACTGGCTGATCGAGTCGAAGTCGATGAAGCTCTACCTGGGCTCATTCCGGAACCACGGCGCCTTCCACGAGGACTGCACGGTGGCCATCGGCCGCAAGGTGGTCGAGGTCGCCCAGCCGCGCTGGCTGCGCATCGGCGGCTACTGGTATCCGCGCGGCGGCATCCCGATCGACGTCTTCTGGCAGAGCGGCCCGATCCCCGAAGGGCTCTGGGTCCCCGACCAGGGCGTCGCGTCCTATCGCGGACGCGGCTGACCTAAGCCTTCCATATCGAGGTCAGGGAGGCGACGTCGGGACGAACCCGCTCCTGCGGCGGCTCGGCCGCCGTTCCGAGGTAGACGAAGCCGGCCACCCGCTCGCCCATCTTCACGCCGAGCAAAGCCAGGGCGGCGTCGTCGAAGGCGTACCAGTCGGTGATCCAGTTGGCGCCGTAGCCCATGGCGGCGGCGGCGGTCAGCATCAGGGTGCAGACCGCTCCGGCCGACATGATCTGCTCCCATTCGGGAATCTGCCCCTCGATAGGGGCGCTGACCACGGCCACGGCCAAGGGCGGGGCCTTCAGCTTGCCGAGGCTGGCGATCGCCTTGGTCGCGTCCGGCCGCCCGGCGGCCATGGCCTCCAGCCGCGCGGCGAACGCGGCCTTGGCCTCGCCCTCCAGGATCACGAACCGCCAGGGATTGAGCTTGCCGTGGTCCGGCGCCCGCGCGGCCAGGCGCAGCAGATCGTTCAGTTCGGCCCGCGTGGGGCCCGGCGCGCGCAGCGTCAGGGCCGAGGCGCTGCGCCGATGGGCGAGGGCGTCGATCACCGCCTGGGACGGCGCGATGGGCAAAGGTTCGCCGAACTCGGGAGGCGGCGGAACGGAAACGGCCAAGACGATCTCCCCGGAAGCGGCTATTGCAGCCCGCTCTAGCTAGGCGCCGCGGGCGTCGTCGGCAACGGAAAGCTGCGATGAGCAAGACGCCCACCGATCCGCCCGCTTGGCTGAAACCCCACGGTCGTCCCTGGAAGCGCGGCGAAACCCGGCGAGTCTACGACAACCCCTGGCTCCAGATCGACGAGATCGACGCCATCGCGCCCACGGGCCGCCCGGCGTTGTACGGCCAGGTGTCGTTCAAGAACCTCGCCATCGCCGTCCTGCCGCTGCACGACGACGGCACGGTCACCCTGGTGGGGCAGAATCGTTTCCCGTTCGGCGACTACAGCTGGGAAATCCCCGAGGGCGGCGCGCCGCTGGGCGAGGATCCGCTGGAGGCCGGTAAGCGCGAACTGCGAGAGGAGACCGGCCTGATCGCGGCCAACTGGCGCCAGATCCTCTCGCTCCAGCTCTCCAACTCGGTGACCAACGAACGCGGCGTCGGCTTCCTGGCCACCGACCTCACGCCCGGGCCCACAGAGCCGGACGAGACCGAGGATCTGGCCGTCGTCCGCGCGCCGTTCCGCCAGGCCTTGGCCGCCGCCGTCGCGGGCCATATTCAGGATGCGCTTACGGTGGCGATGCTATTGAGGGCGCACCATATGGCCGTCACCGGCGAGCTGCCGGGCGCTCTTTCGCGTCTTGTGCTAGAGAGCGACGGCTAAATGCATGGGCCGCCAAGCGGTTTTCGCGCTTGGTGCGTTCCGCGCAGGGGGCAGGAGAGGACGATGGCGAAACATCTCGAGGTGGTCGAACCGGCCGGCGCACCGCCCGTCTGGGCCGCCCTGCGTAACGAAGCCGAACGCGCCGCCATCGACGAGCCGGCGCTCGGCAGCCTGCTGAACTCGGTCATCCTCACCCACAAGACCCTGGCCGGCGCCCTGTCGTATCAGATCGCCCGCAAGCTCGGCGACCAGGAGCTGCGCGCCATGACCATCCGCGAGGTGGTCGAGGACGCCTACGAGGCCGACCCCAGCCTGATCGCCGCCGCCGAGGCCGACCTCAAGGCCACCTTCGAGCGCGACCCCGCCTGCAAGGGCTATGTGCAGCCCTTCCTGTTCTTCAAGGGCTTCCTGGCCGTCCAGGCCCACCGCGTCGGCCACTGGCTGATCAACCACGACCGCGAGACCCTGGCCTTCTACCTGCAAAGCCGCGTCTCCGAACTGTTCCAGGTCGACATCAACCCGCGCGCCAAGCTGGGGCAGGGGCTGTTCTTCGACCATGGCACCGGCATCGTCATCGGTGAGACCGCCGTGGTCGGCGACGACGTCTCCATGCTGCACGGCGTGACGCTCGGCGGCACCGGCGCCCAGCGCGGCGATCGCCACCCCAAGATCGGCAAGGGCGTGCTGCTTGGCGCCGGCGCCAAGGTGCTGGGCAATATCGAGATCGGCGATTTCGCCAAGATCGCCTCGGGCTCGGTGGTCCTGCGCCCGGTGCCGTCCGGCTGCACCGCCGCGGGCGTGCCCGCCCGCATCGTCAACTGCCCCACCTGCGAGGAGCCGGCGCGGACGATGGATCACACCCTGGCCGAAGTGGTCTACGACTACGTCATCTGATCGCATCGTCCGATAGAACGGTGTGCGGTATTTGACGGTTGGCCCCGTCGGCGGGCGCCGCTAGGTTCGCCGCATCAATTGCGCTGGGGAATCTTCCGTGGACGACAACGACATCAAGCGGATCGAAGCGCACATGAAGCGCACGTTCGGCAATCCGCACATCGCCCTCAAGGCCCGTCCGAAGCAGAAGGACTCGGCCGAGGTCGAACTGAAGGGCGAATTCATCGGCGTGATCTACCAGGACGAAGACGACGACGGCTCGTTCCTGTTCGAAATGGCGATCCTCGCAGAAGATTTGGAATAGCCAGGCTTTTCCGCGCCGCGCCTCGTCCTTCGACAAGCTCAGGATGAGGCGAATGCAGGCGCCCGCGTGTCCGTGAAATCCTCATCCTGAGCTTGTCGAAGGACGAGGATTTCACTCGCCCCCGACTACCCCAGGTTCGCCGCCTTCTTCTCCGTCCAGGCGTAGAGGCCGAACACCAGGGCGATGAGGCTGGCCAGCCCCAGCGGCAGGGCGATGGCCTCGAAGCTTTCGCCCACCAGGGCCAGCGGCGAATCCTTGTTGGTCGCCACGATCAGCCCCGCGTAGGCCACGTTGAACAGGCTCTCGCCGACGATGAAGCCCGAGGCGGTCAAGACGCCCAGGCGCTTGGCGGCCTCGCCGTGGGTCTTCTTCTCGGCCCAGCGGTCGTAGAGCCAGCCGATCACCGCCCCGACCACCACCGGCGCGATCACCGCGCTCGGCAGATAAATCGCCATGCCGACGCCCAGCGGCGGCAGGCTGAATTTCTTCGTCCGCCGCAGCACCTCGTCCACCACCACCAGGCCGACGCCGACCAGGGCGCCGATGCCGATCAGGTCCCACCGCACGCCGCCGTCGATCACGCCCCGCGCAAGGGTCGAGATCAGCGTCGCCTGCGGGGCGGGCAGGGGCTCGTTGGTGATGGTGTGTACATTGGCGGCGCCGGCGAAGCCGTAGGCCTTGTTCAGCAGCTCCAGCACCGGCGGGATCACCACCGAGCCGGCGATGACGCCGACCACCAAGCCGACCTGCTGCTTCCAGGGCGTGGCATTGACCAGCTGGCCGGTCTTCAGGTCCTGCAGGTTGTCGTTGGCGGCCACGGCCACGGCCAGCAGCACTGCGGTGACGAACAGCACGAAGGCGATCAGCGCCGGCGCGCCCTCCGGTCCCGCCGCCGTCTTGGCCAGGCCGACCATCACCAGGGCCGCGCCCAGCACCGCCAGGATCGCCATGCCCGAAACGGGGCTGTTGGACGAGCCGATCAGCCCGGCCATGTAGCCGCACACCGCCGCCACCAGGAAACCGGCCACGGCGATATAGGCCACGGCGGCGACGATCAGCGGGATCATCATCGACTGCAGGGCGGTGCCGTTGACGAAGGTCCACAGCAGCACGGCGATGGGCGCCAGGCAGGCGAGGCAGATCAGGCCGACGACGCCGATCGGAATGTCGCGCTCGGTGATCGGCAGTTCGTCGCCCTTGCCGGCCTTGATGGCGCGCGAGGCGGCCATGGCCGAGGTCAGGCCGCCGATCACCGGGCCGGCGAGGCGGCCGAGCGTCCACAGCGAGGCGACGGCGATGGCCCCGGCGCCGATGAACCGCACCTGGGTGCTCCAGACGGCGGAGGCCAGGTCGGCGGCGCTCTCCGCCGCCGGGGCGTGGGCCGCCAAGAGGGGCACGAAGACGCCCCAGGCCAGAACCAGGCCCGCGAACATGGCGACGCCCACGGCGATGCCCATCAGGTGCCCGGCGCCGAGCAGGGCCAGCGACATCGAGCCGGCGATCCCGGTGGCGCCCGCGCCAACCTTGACGAACTTGGCGGCCTCGGCGGCGAACACCTTGAAGGTGACGATCAGAGCGTAGAGGGCGGAAGCGGCGGAGGTGACGCTCAGCACCACGACGCCCGCCTTGCCTTCAGCCCCCGCCGGCCCTTCGGCGATCCGCGAGTCGGAGCCGACCTTCAGCACCTCGGCGGCGGCGACGCCTTCCGGATAGGGCAGGTTGGAGTTGGTCACCAAGGCCCGCCGCAGGGGGATGGTGTACATCACCCCCAGCACCCCGCCGATCGCGCAGATGAAGAACGAGGTCCAGAACGGAAAGCCGGTCCACCAGCCGATCATCAGCAGGCCAGGCAGCACGAAGATGATCGCCGACATCGCCCCGGCGGCCGAGGCCACGGTCTGGACGATGTTGTTCTCATGGATATTGGCGTTTCGGAACGCCCGCAGCGCCGCCATCGAGATCACCGCGGCCGGGATCGACGAGGCGAAGGTCAGGCCGACCTTGAGGCCCAGGTAGACGTTGGCCGCCGTGAAGATGGCGCAGAGGGCGACGCCCAGGATCAGGCCGCGAACCGTCAGTTCGGTGCGGCGGGAAGCATCAGTGGCCAAGGGCGGGGCTCCGGAGCCCCGCGAGCTGGGGCGCGGCGACTGTGCGACGCCACGCGCGGTCACTCAAGCGTCACGCAACGGCGACTTGCGTCTTTCTGCGGATGGCGATCGACATGGCCGCCGCCGCCAGGCCGGCGATGCCGGCGATGACGAAGGCTTCCAGGTAGCGACCCTGGGCCACGCGGATCAGGCCCGCGCCCATGGCCGCCGTCGCCGCGCCGATCTGGTGGCCGACCATGATCCAGCCGAACACGATGGGCGCGTCGCGCTCGCCGAACGCCTCGCGGGTCAGGGCCAGGGTCGGCGGCACGGTGGCGATCCAGTCGAGGCCGTAGAACACCGCGAAGATCGACAGGCTGTAGAGGCTGAAGTCGGAGTAGGGCAGGTAGATCAGGGAGAGCCCGCGCAGGGCGTAGTAGACGAACAACAGCTTGCGCGGGTCGTAGCGGTCGGTCAGCCAGCCCGAGGCCGTGGTGCCGATCAGGTCGAAGACGCCCATCATCGCCAGCAGGCCGGCGGCGCGCGTCTCCGGCAGGCCCTGGTCGGCGCACAGCGCGATCATGTGCGCCCCGATCAGGCCGTTGGTGGTCAGGCCGCAGACGAAGAAGCCGCCGAACAGCAGCCAGAAGCTGCGGGTGCGGGCCGCGCGGCCCAGGGCCCCGAAGGTCGCCCGCAGCACCTGGCGGGTCGGGATCGGCGGCGCAGCGGGCGCGTCGCCCTCGGCGCCGAACGGGCGCACGCCGAGGTCGGCGGGCTTCTCCGGCAGCAGGAACCACATCACCGGGATCAGGGCCGCCAGGGCGACGGCGACGATCAGCACCACCGGCCGCCAGCCGCCGGCTTCGGCGGCCGCCGCCATGAACGGCAGGAAGACCAGGCTGCCGGTCGCCGTCGCTGCGCTCATCGCGCCCATGACCAGGCCGCGATGGGTGACGAACCAGCGCTGGGTCACCGTCGCGGCCAGCACCATCGCCACCGCGCCGGAGCCCACGCCGCCCAGCACGCCCCAGGTCGCGACATACTGCCAGGGCTCGGTCATGACGCTGGAGAGGCCAATGGAGCCGGCCATCAGCGCGAGCGCCGCCAGCACCGTGTTGCGCACGCCCAGCGACTGCATGAAGGCCCCGGCGAACGGGCCGGTCAGGCCATAAAGGAACACGCCGATGGCCGCGGCCATGGAGACGGTCGCCCGGTCCCAGCCGAACGCCTGCTCCAGCGGGATCATCATCACGCCGGGCGCGGCGCGCGTGCCCGCCGCGAACACCAGGGCGACGAACACCGCGCCCACGGCGACGAAGGCGTATTTTTCCCCGAGCGAGCGGGCGAGGGCGATCTGCACGGACTTCACGGCGGCGGACTTCCTCTAGGCGAGGCCCACACGGCGCAGCAGGGCGTCGTGCGAGGCTTCGAGAATGTGTTGGGTGCGGACCACGTCGTGCGCGGCGCGGGCCAGCGACAGGGCGCCGACCATCTCGGCGGTCATCGAGCGGGCGAGGTGCGGATCGGCCAGCCCGAGGCCGTCGACCAGACCCTGCATCAGCTCGACGAGGGTTTCGGCGTTCTGTTCATAGCTGTCGCGCACCGCCCCGCCCGCGCGCGCGGCGTCGCTGCTCAGCGACGGCAGCAGGCATCCGGCCATCGTCTCCAGGTGCGCCGGCGACAGGTAGTGGTCGATCTGGGCGCGGAAGGCGTCGGCGGGCGAAAGGCCGGCGGTGCGCTGCGCGAACCGCTCGCGCATCCGCTCGCTGGCCCGGCTCACCGTCTCGGCGACCAGGGCCTCCTTGGACGCGAAGTGGGCATAGAAGGCGCCGTGGGTCAGCCCGGCGTCGGCGGTCACGCCCGCCACGGCCAGGCCCTCGGCGCCGCCGGCATGCAGGGCGCGATGAGCCGCCTCAAGCAGCTTTTCGCGGGTTTTGGCCTTGTGTTCGGCGGAGTATCGCATGGCCTACGATTTAGCTGATGGTCATCATTCCATCAATGGATGATCGCTGTCATATAATCTCTCACGCCTCGAAGCTGGGCTGCCGGGTCAGCTGCAGCACCGGCCGTCCGCCGACCATCGTCACGCGCAGGCCGCGATGCCGGATCAGGTATCCCAGGGCTACCGCGGCGGCGGCGAGACCGGAGGCGGCGGCGACGCCGAGCGACCAGCGTGGGCCGAACACGTCCGCCACCCACCCCACCAGGGGCGCGCCGATCGGCGTGCCGCCCAGGCTTACCGCTAGCAGGATCGCCAGTACGCGCCCCCGCATCGCCGGCGCGGTGCGAAGTTGCACCAGGCTATTGGTCGAGGTCGTGAAAGTCTGGGCCGCCAGGCCCACCAGCACCAGCGATCCGGCGAAGAACAGCTCGGTCGGCGCCAGGGCCGCCAGCACCGAGGCGATGGCGAAGACGCTCGCCCCGATCAGCAGGAACCGCACATGCGGCTCGGCTCGCCGCGCCGCCATCAGGGCCCCGGCCACGGAACCCACCGCCAGCACCGAGCTGAGCAGGCCAAAGCCCCCCGCATGGGTGTGGAAGACGTCGACCGACATGGTGGCGATGAAGATCGGGAAGTTCAGGCCGAAGGTGCAGAGAATGAACAGCATGGCCAGCATGGCCTTCAGGTCCGGCCGTCTCCAGACGTAGCGGAAGCCCTCAACGAAACTGCCGCGCGCCGGCCGCACGCGCGGTCCGCTGGGCGTGACCAGCCGCTTCCGCAACATCATCAGGGCCGCGATCACCGGCAAGTAGGAGGCGGCGTTGATCAGGAACACCCAGCCCGAGCCGACCGCCAGCACCAGGGCGCCCGCTGCCGCAGGGCCGACCAGCCGCGCGGCGTTGAACGAGGTGGAGTTCAGGGCCACGGCGTTGGCGAGATCGCCTTCGCCGACCACGTCGGACACAAAGGTCTGCCGCGCCGGCGCATCGAAGGCGGAGACGCTGCCCAACAGCAGGGCGAAGACATAGACGTGCCATTCGCGCACCAGGTGGGTCACGGTCAGCAGGCCGAGGCACGCCGCCAGGAGGGCGGTCAGCGCCTGGGTGACCAGCAGCAGCTTGCGACGGTCGAAATAGTCGGCGGCGAAGCCGGTCAACGGCAGCAGCACGATCTGCGGGCCGAATTGCAAGGCCATCACCCAGCCGACAGCGGTGGCGCTGTGGCGGGTCAGTTCGGCCAACACCAGCCAGTCCTGGCCGGTTCGTTGCATCCAGGTTCCGACGTTGGAAAGCAGCCCGGCCGCGGCCCACAGGCGATAGTTGGGATTGGCGAGGGAACGGAAGACCCGCATGGCGCGGGACTAGCAGACGCCGTGGGGCGCCACAAAGGCGGCCGCGCCGTTTCAGAAGGTGCTGGTCACCATCACGGCCAGGTATTGGCTGTTGCGGTCGCCCCGGGGAGCGTTCGGCGCCTCGCGCAGGAAGCGGCCCTTGGTCACCAGGGTGTAGACGCCCTCCAGGCGCACGGCTCCGGGAACCAGCCAGTAGCGCGCCCGACTGTCCCATTGATGCCCGGCGAAATCGCCCGAGCGGCCGGTCACGTCGCGGACGCCGGAGTTGGAGAAGCTGTCGGTGGAGGAGGCCAGCCACATCGGGTGGTAGCTCACCATCGCATCCCAGCGCCGGTCGAAGGTCGCTTCCCAGCGAACGCCGAGCGACCTGATGTTGGCGCGACCGACCAGGCTGTAGAGGCCGCCCGGCGAGAAGTCGGCGCGGCGCATGCCGAACAGGGTGTCGAAGCGGCGATATTTCGGCCCGGCGTCGTCGCCCTCGACCCAGTCGTAGTCGAACGCCAAGTGGGTTTTCCAGGCGTCGTCGAAGGAGTAGCCCGCGCGCAGATGGACGAAGGCCGCCTCGACGTCGAGCGTCGGATCCCCGGCCCGAAGGCCGCTGCTGACGGAACCCGTCTGCAGGCCGACCTCGGCGTCTACGTCGAAGCGCCCCGGCGCCGGATTGCGTAGGACCCGCGCGGTGAAGGTCGAAAGCTCACGGTCGCGGGTCGGCCGCCCGACCGCGTCCTGCTCGCGGAAGCCGACGTAACCGAACTCCAGCAGGGTGGCCTTGCGCACCGTGCGACCGACCAGCGCGCCCCAAAGCAGGGCGTCGTTGGTCTCCTTGTCGAGCCGACGCCGGTTGTCGAGCACCTCGGCCTGGGCGTCCGGCAGGCGGATCTGCGGGGTTACCGCGTAGGCTGTGAGGCTGAGGTCGTCGCCGGCGAAGTCGCCGCGCAGGCCGGTGGAGCCGTTGGTCGTGTTGCGATAGTCGTCGGCGGCGACCAGCCGGCGCGAGCCGACATTGAGCAGAAAACGGCCCGCCTGCAACGTCGCCTTGCCCCGCGCTCCGAGCGGGTCCTTCAGGTCGAGCGCGGCGTAGGCCTGCACGGGCTCCAGCGTATTGACTTCGCTCGCGCTCGCCGAGGATGGAAGATCGGCGTCGTAGATGCGGCTGTCCCACAGCTCGCCGCCGATGCGCAGTGGGCCGGCCGTATATTCGGCGAAGAGGGTCGTGCGGAGGGTGATGTAGTCTTCGTTCAGCGGCGCGCCCGCGCGGCCGGGGCTATCGATGGTCTCGTAGCGTGCGCGGAAGCTCCCGGAGAGCTTCAGTTCGGCCGGCGCTCCGACCGCCTCATGCAGCAGCCACGGTCCATCGGCCGCGCGCGCGGCGCTTCCCGCCATCAGCGCCGTCAGCACGGCGCCGAGACCTACCATCCCGGCTCGGCTCAACATCCCCGTCCGGTCCCCCGATACCCGGCCGCGCCCAGATACCCAGCGTCGCGCACCTTGCATAGCAGGCATGAAAACGGCGGCCGTGTCGCCACGGCCGCCGTCTCAAGGTTTGAGGCTAAGCGTTAGAGAACGCCGAGCATTTCGGCCACCAGGGGGTGGCGCACGATGTCGCGGTCGGCCAGGCGCACGGTGGCGATGTTGTCCAGCCCCTCGAACTTGTCGGCCACGTCGGCGAGGCCGCTGATCCCCGGCAGCAGGTCGGACTGGGCCGGGTCGCCGGTGACGACCATGGTCGAGTTCCAGCCCAGGCGGGTCAGCAGCATCTTCAGCTGCACATAGGTGCAGTTCTGCGCCTCATCGATCACCACGAAGGCGTTGTTCAGCGTGCGGCCGCGCATGTAGCCCACGGGGGCGATCTCGATGGCGCCCTCGGCGATCAGGGCGCGCACCCGCTTCATGCTCATACGGTCGGTCAGGGCGTCGTAGAGCGGTCGCAGATAGGGCGCGAGCTTGTCTTCCATGTCGCCGGGCAGGAAGCCGATGCTTTCACCGGCCTCGATGGCCGGACGGGAAAGGACGATGCGGCCCACCTTGCCGGCTTCCAGGGCTTCGACCGCCTTGGAAATGGCCAGATAGGTCTTGCCGGTGCCGGCCGGGCCGAGGGCCAGGATCAGGTTGCGGCTGTCGATGGCGTCCATCAGCGCCTGCTGGCCGGGCGACTTGGCCTTGATCGTCTTCATATAGCTTTGTTCGCGGTGGCCTTCCGGCGCGCCCATCGGCGACCATCCGGTTCGCGCCTCGGGGCGGTCGCGGTGGCCGTGGTGATCATTGGCGTGCAGCCGGCGCACCTTGCCGTCGTCGAACTGCGCGGTGTCCAGAGCGCCCTCGCGCACCATCCGCTTCAGAGCCCGCTTGGTCATGATCCCCTCCGTAAGCCCGCTGCGCGGGCATGAAAAAAGGGCGCGTCCACAACGGATGCGCCCTTCGGGTCGGTAATGATGATGGAGTCGGCGAGACGGCGTGCGCCGGGGGGCGGATCGTCCTCGACAGGAGGTGGGAGCGAACGGCGCCCCAACGCAAAAAGCGACAAACCAGTCTCCATCGCTAAGCGACGCGAGATGCGAAAGGAGCCTCTCGAATCGCCTCACTAGAATGATGGTAACGCCGTTTCGTAACGGTTAAGCGCGCCTTCACCATATTGTCTTGGGACGCCCGCATCATGTCTGTCTACGCCCTGGGCGCCGAGAGGCCCCAACTGCCCGATAACGGCGATTTCTGGGTGGCGCCGAACGCCACGCTCATCGGCAAGGTCGTCCTGAAGCCCGGCGCCAGCATCTGGTTCAACGCCGTTCTGCGCGGCGACAACGATCCCATCGTCATCGGCGAAAACAGCAACGTGCAGGACGGATCGGTGCTGCACACCGACGAAGGCACGCCGCTGACGCTAGGTCGCGGCGTCACCGTCGGCCATATGGCGATGCTCCACGGCTGCACCATCGGCGACAACAGCCTGATCGGCATCGGGGCCATCGTGCTGGGGAACGCCCGCATCGGCCGCAACTGCCTGATCGGCGCCGGCGCCCTGATCCCCGAGGGCAAGGAGATTCCTGACAATTCGCTGGTCGTCGGCGCCCCGGGCCGCGTGGTCCGCATGCTCGACGACGCCCAGGCCGCCCGTCTGGCGGAGTCGGCCCAGCACTATGTCGACAACTGGCGGCGCTATGCTCGGGACATGAAGCCGGCCTGAGCCGTCAGGGCAGGGGCTTGATCCAGATGTTGCGGAAGCTCACCGGCTCGCTCGGGTCGGCGTGGGCCTGCAGCTTCATCGGGGCGGTGTCATAGGCGATGTAGACGGGCGGGCCGATGTAGCGGGTCTCGCCCTTGAGCGTCACATTGTCCTGGATCAGCACGCCGTTGTGCCGCACCGTGGCGCGGGCAGGGGTCTTCATCTTGCCCTCGGCGTCGAAGGTCGGGGCGGTCCACACCACGTCATAGGCCTGCCACTCGCCGGGCGGCCGGGTGGCGTTCACCAGCGGCGGGTACTGCTTGTAGATGCTGCCGGCCTGGCCGTTCGTGTAGGTCGGGTTGTCCCAGCTATCCAGCACCTGAAGTTCGTAGCCGGAGTCCGCCTTGCCGGGCGCGGCCAGGTGCACGCCGCTGTTGCCCCGCGCCTGGCCCTTGCCGGTGATGTCGGCCGGAATGCGCCACTCCACATGCAGCTGATAGTTCTTGAAGCTGCGGCGGGTACGGATGTCTCCCACCTTCTTGTTCACCGTCACGACGCCGTTCGCCAGCGTCCAGCCGGCCGGCGCGCCGTCCTTCACGTTCACCCATTCGTCGAGGTTCGTCCCGTCGAACAACACGATGGCGCCGACCGGCGGCGGGGCGGGCGCCAGCGGGGGCGGCGCTGCCTTCGGCGGCACGGGCGTATAGAACTCGGTGTCCTGGGGCTTGGGCGCGATGGCCTGGGCGGCGGCCACCGAGGCCGCGAACATCACCAGGATCGACAGCCGGCCCATGCCCCTAACCGTCCCAGACTTCGACATGCTCGATCCTCACGGCAGGGGCTGCAGCCAGATGTTGCGGAAGCTCACCGGCTCGCTCGGATCGCCGTGCGCCTGCAGCTTGATCGGCGCCTCGACATACGGTCGGTAGATCGGCTTGCCGATGTAGGCGGTTTCGCCCTGCAGGGTCACATTGTCCTGGATCAGCACGCCGTTCTGATGCGCCGTCAGCCGGGCGGGCGTCCTCATCTGGCCCGCGGCGTCGAAGGTCGGGGCGGTCCAGACGATGTCGTAGGCCTGCCATTCGCCGGGCGGCCGGGTGGCGTTCACCTTCGGGGCGAACTGCTTGTAGACGCTGCCGGCCTGGCCGTTCACGTAGGTGGCGTTGTCCCAGCTATCCAGGATCTGCAGCTCGTAGCCGAGGTCGCCGGCGCCGGTGGAGGCCACGAACACGCCGCTGTTGCCGCGCGCCTGGCCTTTGCCGGTGATGTTCTGCGGAATGCGCCACTCGATGTGCATGTGATAGCTGCGGAAGCTTCGCTTGGTCCGGATATCGCCGAGCTTCTTGTCGACGGTCAGCACGCCGTCGGCGATCGGCCACCGGGCCGGACTGCCGTCCTTGTGACTGACCCATTGATCGAGGTTGGACCCGTCGAACAGCACCACGGCGCCGGCCGGTGGCGGCGCGGGCCTGAACGGCTGTGGCGCGACCTTCGGCGGGACGGGCGACCAGACCTCGGTGTCTTCCGGCTTGGGCGCGACCGCCTGGGCGACGGCCGCCGACGCGGCGAACATCGTCAGAATGGCCAGTCCGACCGCCGCCTCAAGAGCGCTTGCGCGACGCCGCGCGGCGTTTAGCGGTCGGTCGCTTGGGTTCGCTCGCATGGTCTGCCTCCCGTTCCACGGTCTTGCGCACCGCCGCGGCGGCGTTCTTTTTCTGACCGGGCCGCTCCGGCGTCTCAGCCTTCACGATTTTTCGCAGTTCGGGAACATTCTTCTCGCACTCCAGCAGGATGGCCTCCAACTCGTGGTCGGTCAGCTTCTCGATGCCGATGAAGGCGTTCTCCGCGCGCGTGACCCGGATCAGTTCGTCCAGCTTGGCCTGCAGGGCGGCGTTGTCTCGGTTCTGGGTGTTCTGGATCAGGAACACCATCAGGAAGGTGACGATGGTGGTGCCGGTGTTGATCACCAGCTGCCAGGTCTCGGAGAACTTGAAGATCGGCCCGCTGATCGCCCACGCCAGCACCAGGCCGACGCAGACCGCGAAGGTGAGGGGGCGACCGGCCGCCTTGGAGACCCGGTTGGCGAGTTTGGTGAAGCCCTTGCTCAGATTCACGTCGATCTCCCCATGGCCAAGGTTGCGCGGCGCGGTGTGAACGATTAGCCGGTGGGCCAGTTCCGGAGGCTCCCAGCATGGTCGCAAGCATCATCGACGGTAAGGCGTTCGCCGCCGGCCTTCGCGAGCGCATCGCCGCCGAGGTCGCCGCCCTGAAGGCCGAGAAGGGCGTCGTCCCCGGCCTGGCCGTCGTGCTGGTCGGCGAAGACCCGGCCAGCCAGGTCTACGTCCGCAACAAGGGCGAGCAGACCCTCGCCGCCGGGATGCATTCGGTCACCCACCGCCTCGCCGCCGAGACTTCCGAGGCCGACCTCCTGGCCCTGGTCGAGACGCTCAACGCCGATCCGGCGATCCACGGCATTCTCGTGCAGTTCCCGGTGCCGGCCCACATCAGCCAGGCCAAGGTCGTGGCCGCCATCAGCCCTGACAAGGATGTCGACGGCCTGCATGTGGTCAACGCCGGCCGCCTGGCCAGCGGCCTGCCGGGCCTCGTGCCCTGCACCCCGCTCGGCTGCATGATGCTGCTGAACGACGCGCTCGGCGGTCAGCTGGCCGGCAAGCGCGCCGTGGTCATCGGCCGCTCCAACCTGGTCGGCCGGCCGATCGCCCAGTTGCTGGTCGACGCCAGCTGCACGGTGACCATCGCCCACTCCAGGACGCAGGACCTGCCCGCCGTCTGCCGCGAGGCCGATATCCTGGTGGCCGCCGTCGGCCGTCCCCAGATGGTGCGTGGCGACTGGATCAAGCCGGGCGCCGCCGTCATCGACGTCGGCATCAACCGCGTGCCGGGCGTCGAGCCGGGCAAGACCAAGCTGGTCGGCGACGTGAATTTCGAAGAGGCGATGCAGGTCGCCGGCTACGTCACCCCGGTTCCCGGCGGAGCCGGCCCAATGACCGTCGCGTGCCTGCTCCAGAACACCCTGACGGCGGCGAAGCGATTGAACGGGGTGGAGGGCTAGCGGGGCCGCCCTCGTCCTTCGAGGCCGCTCATGCGGGCGCCTCAGGATGAGGACTACTGCTGACGCTGCGCCTCGGTCGAAATCCTCATGCTGAGGTGCGAGCGAAGCGAGCCCGTCCTGAGCGACGCCGCAGGCGGCGTCGAAGGGCACGAGGATTTCGCGCAGCGGGCCTCACCCCTGCCGGGCCGGCCCCGCGCCGCCGGCGTTCACCCAAAGCAGCAGGTCCTTCATCGCCTGGCTGACGGCCGCGTCGTAGGCGGAGACGATGGCCCCGACGCGGTTGTCGCTCGCCGGGCTGCGGGCTTCGAAGATGTGGTCGCCCACCAGGGTGTGGTCGCTGTTGCGCACCATCACCGCCCGCACGCTGAGCAGCACCTCCGGCGCGCTGCCGGCGCCGTGCACGTATTGGGCCTCGAAAGACCGCACATCGAGCTTGAGCGTGTAGTCCCCGCGCGAGCCTTCGCCGCGCGCGACGAGACGCGCCGGGCCAGGGTCGGCGTCGAACGCCCGGGTCACCGCCTCGTCGAACAGCACGATGGCCGGCGACACCCAGCGGGCGCCGGCGATGTAGGCGACCTCGCCGTTGTTGGTGGTCAGAATCTGATCGCTGGCGGCGGCGCGCGGGAAGCCGGTGGGCGCTTTCAGAACGCCGAACATCGGGCCTGCCGGCTCACCGGCGGGCGGGGCGGGGGCCTCGAAGCCGAAGCGATACATGGTCGCCGGGTCGGTTTTCGGGAACACCGAGATGCACGCCGAGAGGCTGACGGCGACCGCGGCGACGGCGGCGAGGCGCAGGAACGAGGAAGGACGGATCACGGCTTCACCTTGATCTCTTTGGCCGGCGCCTTGGCGACGAGGCCGCGGGGGTTCTGTTCGACCTGATTGGTCAGGCGGTCGAGGGACTCGGCGGCCGACTGCAGCGTCACCACGGCGGTGGTCAGTTGCGGCAGGCCGGTGGTGGCGAAGTCGGTGGTCGGTCCCTGCAGGGCGGTGACCAGGCCGCGGGCGTCATGGGCGGCGGCCTTGATCTCCTCGGCCGCGCTATTGAGGTTCGCCAGCGTGCTCTTGGCGTCGCCGTCGATCAGGCCTTGGCTCGATTTCGCCAGGGCGCCGATGTTCTGCGTCGCCTGGTCGAGGCTCTGCAGCGCCTTCTGGGCGTCGGCGATGATCGCCTTGCGCTCGCGCGCCTCGGCGGTCAGGGCCTGCACGTCGTTCATTGTCGCCGTGAAGGTCTTGAGGTTGTCGTCGGACAGCACGCGGTTGACCCGGTCCAGCGCCTCGATGGTTCGGGTCAGCACCGTGCCGCCGCCCTGCAGCAGATCGGAAATCGCCGAGCGCTGGCTGCGGATGACCGGGATTTCGCGCGGCGGCGTCACGTCATGCAGCAGCGGGCTGCCCGAGGCGCCGGCGGTGATCTGCACATAGTTCACCCCGGTGATGCCCTGCGGTTCCAGGGTCGCGAAGCTGTCGGTCTTGATCGGCACGTCGGCCGAGAGGCGCACGCGGGCGATCACGCGGTTTGGGTCGCGCCGGTCGAGGTCGATGTCGGTGACCTCGCCCACCTTGATGCCGTTGAAGTGCACCTCGCCGCCTTCCGAGAGGCCGCGCACCGGTCCGACGAACAGGATGTCGAACAGCTCGTACTCCCGGTTGAACGACAGCCTGGCCAGCCAGACAACGAACACCACCAGTCCGATGAACAGGATCAAGGTGGAGAAGCCCACGAGGGCGTAGTTGGCTTTTCTTTCCATGGCGGTCCTATCCGGCCTCGTGCTGGGCCGCGCTGGCGGCGCGGCCTCGGGGGCCCAGGAAGTATTCCTTGATCCAGGGGTGCTGGGAGTGTTCGAGTTCCGTCACCGGCGCGATGGCCACCATCTTCTTGTCGGCCAGCACGGCGACGCGATCGGTGATCGCATAGAGGGTGTCGAGGTCGTGGGTGATCATCATCACCGTAAGGCCCAGGGCGTCGGAAAGATCGCGGATCAGTTCGTCGAAGGCCGCCGCCCCGATCGGATCGAGGCCGGCCGTCGGCTCGTCGAGGAACAGAAGCTCGGGGTCCAGCGCCAGGGCGCGGGCCAGGGCTGCGCGCTTGCGCATCCCGCCTGAAAGCTCGGCGGGTTTTAACGCCCCGGCTTCAGGCGGCAGGCCGGAGAGGGCGATCTTCAGCTCCGCCAGTTCGCCGATGTCCCGCGCCGAGAGGTCCGTATGCTCGTGCATCGGCGCGGCGACGTTCTGCTTCACCGTCAGGTTGGTGAACAGGGCGCCGGACTGGAACAGCACGCCCCAGCGCCGCTCGATGGCGGAAAGCTTGCGCGGCCCGGCCTTGGCGGTGTTGGCCCCGAAAATCTTCACCACCCCGCCGTCCGGCTGCTTCAGGCCGATGATGGTGTTCAGCAGCACCGACTTGCCGGAACCCGAGCCGCCGACCACGCCCAGCACCTCGCCCCGCCTCACGGTCAGGTCGACCCCGTCGTGGATCACCTTGGGACCGAAGCGCGAGACCAACCCCTTCACCTGCACGGGCGGCGCATCCTCGTCGAGACCGTCGGCGGCCATCGATCCGGCGGCGGCCTCCTGCACGGCCAGGGCGGTCGGATCCTCGACGCTCACAGATTCAGCTCCATGTAGATCAGCGCGAAGACCGCATCGATCAGGATGATCGAGAAGATGGCGTGCACCACGGCCGAGGTCACCCGCCGGCCGAGGGATTCGACGTCGCCGCCCACCTCCATGCCCTGGCGGCAGCCGATGGCGGCGATCACCGTCGCCATCACCGGCGCCTTCGACATGCCGATCCAGAAATGGGTCGGGCCCACATAATCGACCAGGCGCTGCAGGAAGAAGGTGGGCGAAAGGTCCAGCACCGCCCAGGTCACCAGCATGCCGCCGATCAGGCCAGCCAGGGTCGCCACCAGCGCCAGCAGCGGCAGCATCACGATCATCGCCACGAAGCGCGGCAGCACCAGGGCCTCGAACGGATCGACGCCCATCACCTGCATGGCGTCGACCTCCTGGTTCATCTTCATCGAGCCGATTTCGGCCGCGAAGGAGGAGGCCGACCGGCCGGCCAGCAGCACGGCGGTGATCAGCACATTGAACTCGCGCATCACCGCGATGCCGATCAGTTCGACGGCGAACACCTGGGCCCCGAACTCGGTGAGGATGTTGGCGCCCAGCAGCGCCACCACGGCGCCGATGAAGAAGCTGGTCACGGACACCACGGGAATGGCGTCCAGGCCCGCCCGCTCGGTCAACGCCACGATGGGCGCCCAGCGGATGCGGCTCGGATGGCGGATCGCCCGGCCCAGGGCCACCAGCAGACGGCCGTTGAACACCATGGTGTCGTAGAAATCGTCACGCACCCCGATGACGCCCCGGCCCAGGCGTTCGATCAGGTCGCTCCAGCCCCGGCGCGGGGCGTCGGGCTTGGGCTCGTTCTTCAGGGCCTCGCCGACCAGGCTCAGCAGGCGGGAAGTTTCACGTCGGGCGCGTACGCGACCGCCTGTCCGCCCGTCGGCGGCGCGCAGGATCTGATAGGCGCCGGCGGTGTCGCAGCGGCCCATCTGGCGCAGGTCCAATTCGGCGTCGCCGCCGCTCACCTCCGCCTGCAGGCGCGCGCCCGCGTCGCCCATGTGGGCGGCGGTCCAATCACCCTTGAGTTCGACGACGACGCCGTCGTCTGTCCGCTGGGTACTGAAATCGGCGGCGGCGTCCATGCGGCGGCGTTCGAGTCCTGCGATTCCGGGGAGGGCGGTTACTCATCCTAGCAGACGCCAAGGCTCAGGTTGAACGGCCTAAGCGCGGGCGCGTTCCTGCGCCTGTGGTTTCAAGTCTACAGACCCCATCTATGACGGCGATATGAAATCGAAGTTGAAGATGCGGCCGGCGCCTTGCCTTCGCCACCGGAGTGGGTCAGCCAAGAAGAGATGATGCGTTCTGCTTTCCCTGGCGGCGGGCTCTCCCGCCGCGGCGGCTTGATGGGCGCCCTTGCGTCCCTCGTCGCGTTCGCCGCCCGACCGGCGCTCGCCCAGACCCCGTCGGCCGCCCCTCGCGGCGGCGCCGACGTCGCCCCGGCGGCCGTCTCCCGCTTCAGCCCCAGGGCCCTGCAGCGCCTGGCCCAGACCCTCTCCAGGTCGCCGCCGCGCGCGCCAACGCCGCCGGTCGCCGCGGCCCAGGCGCTCAGCTACGACGATCAGCGGCGCCTGCGTTTTCGTGGCGAGCGAGCGCTTTGGGCCGATCTCGGCGGCGCCTTCCGGGCCGAACTCTTTCCCGCGGTCTATCTCTCGGCCGAGGTCGTCCAGCTTTTCGAGGTCTATGACGGCCGAGCCCATCCGGTGGTCTTCGCCGCCGACATGTTCGACGCGCCGGAGAGCCTCGCGGGCGCCCTGGCTCAGGTCGCCGGCTGGTCCGGCTATCGCCTGCTGCATCCGGTCAATGCGCCCGACAAGTTCGACGAGATCGGCGCCTTCCAGGGCGCCAGCTACTTCCGCAGCCTCGGGCGTGACCAGCAGTACGGGCTTTCGGCCCGCGGCCTAGGCCTCAAGACGGGGGAGGCGGAGGAATTCCCGCGCTTCACCAGCTGGTGGATCGAGCGCCCCGAGCCCGGCGCCGACCACGTGGTCATGCACGCCCTCCTGGAGAGCGACAGCGTCACGGGGGCCTACCGCTTCCAGGTCACGCCCGGAGAAGCCCAGATATTCGATATCGAGGCGACGCTCTATCCGCGCGTGGCCATCGACGCGGCCGGGGTCGCGCCGATGAGCAGCATGTATCTGTTCGGCCCGGTCGACGGGACCAACAACGACGACTTCCGCACCGGCGTGCACGACAGCGACGGCCTGCTGATCCGCACCAGCGACGGCGCCGCGATCTGGCGGCCGCTGGCCAATCCGCGTCAGCTGCAGATCAGCCGGTTCGAGACCGACAAGCTGACCGGCTTCGGCCTGGTGCAGCGCGACCGCGATTTCGAGCACTACGGCGACCTTGAGGCCCGCTACGACAAGCGCCCGACGCTTTGGGTCACGCCGCTCGACGACTGGGGCGCCGGCGCCGTGCAACTCCTCGAAATCCCAACCCTGATAGAGACCGACGACAACATGGCCGCCTTCTGGCGACCCACGACGCCGTGGGCGGCAGGCAAGCCGGTCACCCTTCGCTATCGCCTGACCTGGGGCGACGAGCCGCCGGCCGGCCAACTGTGTCCCGTCTCGCGCACGCGCATCGGCAAGAACGTCAAGGAAGGCGTCTGGCTCTACGTCGTGGAGTTCGCCGGCGTCGGCGATCTAACCGGGGTCGAGAAGGCGACCACGGCCGATGTCGGCGAGCTGACGCAGTCGACCATCCAGACCGGCGCGGAAATCGGGTCGGCGCGGGTCGTCGTGGTGTTCAAGCCGCCGGCGACAGGCGTCGCCGAACTGTCGATCGGCCTCACCCGCGGCGGCCTCCCCATCTCGGAGACCTGGCGCTACCGCTGGTCGGGCTAGCGGGACCGCCTCCGCCCCCTCAGTGCGCCTTGTCGCGCGCCACTTCTTCGGGGCTGATGTCGATGACGCTCGGGGCGGCGGCGTTGTAGGCGTCGGTCTTGTCCAGATCGACCACCACGGCGCGGTGGCCCTCCCAGATCATGTGCAGGGCCACGTAGAGCACGATCAGCAGGCCGACGTAGCCGATCCAGCGATGCTTGTGCAGCAGCTTGGCGATCCAAGTCGCCGCGATGCCCATCAGAAGCACCGACAGCAGCAGGCCGAACACCAGCACGCCCTGGTGGTCGCGCGCGGCGCCGGCCACGGCCAGTACGTTGTCGATCGACATCGACAGGTCGGCGACCAGGATCGTGAAGAAGGCCTGCTTGAAGCTCTTGGCCTTCTTGACCTTCGGCACGGTCGTCGGGTCGTCGTCGAGGGCGGCGTTGGCCTGCTCCTCCTCGTGCTCGGCCTGGTCGCGCATCTCGCGCCACATTTTCCAGCAGACCCACAGCAGCAGGACGCCGCCGGCCAGCAGCAGGCCGATGAGGCCCAGCAACCAGGTGGTGATCAGGGCGAAGCCGATGCGCATGACCACGGCCGCCAGCAGGCCGTAGAAGATGACCTTCTTTCGATCCTTCTCCGGCAGGCCGCCCGCCGCCAGGCCCACGGCCACGGCGTTGTCGCCCGCCAAGACCAGGTCGATCATCAGGACCTGAAGGAAGGCCGAAAAGGACGCAGCCCAGTCGCCGCCGGAAATCATCTCAAGCATGCGGCCTTCATCGGGCAGGCGAAGGCCGCGCGCAAGAGCGGCGCGTCTAGTCCTGCTTTGCTTCTCGCTCGGCGCGGCGACGCGCGGCGGCGGCGGCCTCCCAGGCGGTGGCCCGCCGCGCCAGCACGGCGAGCAGGATCACGGCCAGCAGGATCAGTCCGCCTCCCAGCAGGGTGCGGATCGGCAGCGGCCCCAGGCCAGGCGCGTCGATCATCCCCCTGGCCGCCTTCGACTCCGGCTGAGCGACCGGCGCCTCGACGGCGCCCAGGGCGAAGTCGAACGGGCTGCGTCCGCCGGTCAGGGCGGCGTCGACCTTGGCGGTCAGCGGCTTGGCTTTCCGGGCGCGAGGCGTCACCTGCCATGTGAACACGGCGGCTTCGTCACGCTTCAGCGTCACGGTCTGCGGCCCGCTGGGGCTCACGTCGTAGCCGTCGCCCGAAAGCGTCGCCTTGATCTCGACCGACCGCGCGGCCCGGCGCAGGTCGAGGGCGTTGGCTTCGCTCTGCACCGTCGCCAGCAGATCGGCCGGCAGGGTCAGGGTCACCGCGGCGGGGTCGCCCGCGGCGATGGCCTCGGGGACGGCGAGTTTGGCGCCGGCGGCGATCACCGGCGTCAGTTCGGCGGTCATGCGCGCGGCCGGTGTCTGGACGGCCTTCAGGGCCGGCGCCGGCCCGGTCTTGAGCGATGGCGGCCGCGCGGCGGGTTTCGGCGTCACCGGCGCGGGCGGCGGGGCGACCTTCTTCGGCGGAGGCGGCGCCGGCGCGCGCCGCGGGGGCTCCGCTTGACGGGGCGAGGGCGCCCCGGTCTCGGCGCGGCGGGCGCGAGAAGCGCGCTCTTCGCGGGGCGGCGCCGCTTCCGCGATCACTTCGTCATTGGGAATCGGCCGCATCGCGGTGACCAACCGGCCGTCGGCGTCTCGCCAGGTCGGCAGTCCAGACGGGGAGGGCGGAACCTCGGCGCGGAGAGGCGCCTCCGGCCAGGCGCCGGCCGGAGGCTCATAGGGGCCGCCCGCGAGCGGCGGCGGGGGCGGCGGGGGAGGCGGCGGCGCTTCCTGATAGGCGCTCGGCGGGGTGTCGACGGGCGATGGCTGGCCGCAGCCGACGAGAGCGATCAGCGCGGCGACATGCGCAGCCAGCAGCAGGGACGGACGAAGGACCTTACGGGGCATGCCTGATCCTCGCATCCGTCTGCCTCCGGCGCACGTCGTTACACCCATGGAAACCAAATAACCCGGACTTCGCCCAGCCCTTCGCCTCTCAAGCGAAATGTCAGGCGCGGATCCGCGCGGCTTCATAGAGCGCCACGGCCGCGGCGGCCGAGACATTCAGGCTTTCCATGCCGCCCGCAAGGGGAATGCGGGCCAGCACATCGCAGTGCTCGGCCACCAGCCGTCGGATGCCTTCGCCTTCCGAGCCCATCACCAGCACCGTCGGCGAGCCGTCCAGCGCGTCCGGCAGGTCGACCGTGCTCTCGCCGGCCAGGCCGACGATTCGCCAGCCGGCGTCGCTGAAGGCCTCCAGCGCCCGCGACAGATTGACCGCCCGCGCATGCGGCACGCGGTCGATGGCCCCGACGGCCGCCTTGGCCAGGGAGCCCGAAAGCGCCGGGGCGTGCCGGTCCTGCAGCACCACGCCGCGCGCTCCGAAGGCGGCGGCCGAGCGGAAGATGGCGCCGATATTCTGCGGGTCGCTGATCTGGTCGAGCAGCACCACGACGCCGCGCGCGGGCTCGGCCAGGTCGGAAAGGCTCAAGGGCTCGGGCGGATCGATCTTCAGCGCCAGCCCCTGGTGGGCGGCGCCTTGCGGCAGGCGCCGGGCGATTTCCGCCGCCTCCACCGTCTCCAGGGTCGAAAGAATTCGCGCCTGGGGGAACCGTTCGGCGAGTCGCCGCGCGCGGTCCGGGGTGGCCAGCAGCTTGCGCGGCGGCGGGCGGTGAGGGTTCTCCAGGGCCGCCTCGACGGAGTGAACGCCCCACAGCCAGTCCTTGGCCTCGGCGTCCGCGCCGCCTACGCCCTTGTTATTGTGTCGCTTTCCGCCGCCGGATCGGCTCGGGTCCCAAGCCTTGCGAGGTGCGTTGCGTTCATGGTTCGCCGACACTATAAGACGCGCTCCGATTTGGGCCCCTGGGTCGCGGCGCCTCGCCGCTCCGCGTTCCTTAAGTCAAAATCGGCCGCGCGCGAGGGGGAATGTCCCGAGCGGCAAAGGGGGGGGACTGTAAATCCCCTGGCGTACGCCTTCGCAGGTTCGAGTCCTGCTTCCCCCACCACGCGCAGGGTTGATCTGGCGCCCGGCCTCCGGGCGCCAGACACCCTTCTCTGCGCCTTCTCCCGCCATCCTTCGGCTTTTCCGGGCTTTCGCCTGCTTGAGCCTGCGGCGAAGGCCGGATAGAGAAGGCGCCCTACGCCCCAACGGGGTCGGCCCAATGGCGCCAACGCGCTGCGGAACGGACGTCAGGTCCCTCGCAGTTGTTTCCGCTAACGGTCTGAGTTCGTTGGATAAGGCGGGTATAGCACAATGGTAGTGCAGCAGCCTTCCAAGCTGAGGACGCGGGTTCGATTCCCGCTACCCGCTCCAGACAAAGATATTGCGCCCGAAGGTGACCTAGATGGCCAAAGAGAAGTTCGAACGCACGAAGCCGCACTGCAACATTGGCACGATCGGCCACGTTGACCACGGCAAGAC